>DATNMQ010000014.1:0-83901 GCA_035602465.1 Candidatus Sulfotelmatobacter sp.
GGGGCAAGGAGGTGAGGCGAAGCTTGGATAAACCGAGTCGTGGTGCCAGCCGCCTCGTTTGCCAGCCGGGAGCTCGGGAGGGCATGAGCCTCTAGGGCTTCTACCCCGCTACACCGACTCCTGGAGTCGGAGGCGGTAGCACTGCGAACGTAGACGCTGAGGGCCCGGTCGCCGGGCCCTCAGTTTTTTGTGGTCAGTACGATTGGCAGGAATGAGCCAGGACTTCTCGGGCCAGATTAACCAGCGGCCCGAGGGTTGGGTTCAAGCGATGGGCATGACCATCACGCTCGCCACCAAGGAAGAGGTGCGCGCCGAGCTCACGGTTGGTCCCCAACATCTCCAGGCTTACGGCATCGTGCACGGCGGCGTGCATTGCGGGGTCATCGAAACGCTCGCCTCGATCGGCGCCTACCTCTTCGCACGTGAGCGGGGCCAGCACGTGGTTGGCCTGGAGAACAGCACGAGCTTCATCCGCGCGGTGCGCGCAGGAGCCAAGCTGCATGCCATCGCGCGACCGATCACTCGCGGACAGCGGACTCAGGTATGGCAGGCGAACGTGCTTGACGAAGACGAACGGATCGTGGCCGGCGGCAGAGTCCGGTTGCTATGCCTCGAGGCGGATCAGGCGCTCGCTGGCGAGCAGGTCAAGGGAGAGCTGCACCAGGGCTAGCCACCGGTCACGTAGCTGAAGATGATCTGGTCGATCAGCCGCTCGACCGGCGCGAGGTCATCGGTGAAAACCTGGTCGTGGTACGGCGACACACGCAGCGAGCCGTCGATCATCGTGCTCTGGGCGACCGACTGTGCGAGCGGCTCCTGGATCAGGCCGAGGTTGTGCACGACGTCCGCGATCGTCGTGCGCTGCGTCGACCCGTAGACGAGCGTGTTGCTGAACTCCGGCACATCGACGAGAAACACGCTGGGATAGACCGCGGCCATAGTGCTCGCGATCGCGTCGACCAGCCGGTAGTCCTTTGCGGTGCGGCCTGCGTTGACCACCGCAACGCCACCCGGCCGCAGGTGATCGCGGACCTCGCTGAAGAACTCTTTGGTCGTGAGGTGGAATGGGATGTACGGCTGCCGGTACGCATCCATGACGACGACGTCGTACTGCTTCGCCTGCGTGTCGAGCCAGTAACGAGCATCGGCCACGACCGGATGCACGTTGGGCTCGTCGAGGTGGAAGTAGCGACGCGCCACGTCGAGGATGTCGGGGTCGATCTCGACGCCTGTGATCTGCACTCCAGTGCCGTACGCGGCCGAGTACTGGCGGGCAGCCGTCCCCCCCGCGAGGCCGAGGATCGCCACGTCATTGGGCCGGACCTCGGAGCTCTGCGCCGGCCGGAACGCGTTCGCGATCAGCATGTAATCCCACGGTCCGCCGGTGAGCAGGCTCTGCGAGTCGTAGATGGAGTGGATGGCCTGGCCTTCGTTCAGGATCAGGTCGGTCTTCGTACCGTCCTGCACCACCTGGATGTAGCCGTACGCTGATTCCTTCTCGTACAGCAGCTTGCCGATCTGCGGGGGCTTGATGCCGGACGGAAGAAAGATCCAGGCGAGGATGACGGCCACGGCAAACGACGCGTAGAGCTTGCGGCGCGGCCAAAGCCCCGCGATCGAAGCGCCGACCAGGGCGAGGCCGAAACCCTCCAGGGTCGGCCTCGTGCCGTATGTCGGGATGAACCAGAAGACGGGCAGGAAAGTGCCGAGGATGCTGCCCGCGGTGGAGAGCGCATAGACGCGGCCCGCGGTGTTGCCCCCCGTCTCGACGTCGCGCAGCAGCAGGCGGATCGCGAAAGGGCTGGCGCAGCCGAGGAGGATGACGGGCGCAGCAAAGAGCAGCACCGTGGCGAAGAGGGTTCCCGCGACCAGCCCCACGCTGAGCTGCTTGAACCCCTGCTGCGACAGCAGCAGGATCGGGTAGCTGACCAGCGGGATGATGCCGATCCACAACCCTGCCCAAGCGGTGATCTGGTACAGGACGTCGGCCCGCGGATGCCGGTCGGCGAGCCAGCCGCCGATCACATAACCCGCGGAGAGGTAGACGAGGATCAGGCCGATCAGGACGCCCCAGACGTAAAGGCTGGTCCCGAAGTACGGCGCCAGCAGGCGCGATGCGCCGAACTCGACGCCCAGCGACGCCATGCCCGAGATGAAGACGAGCACCAGCAGCAGCCGCCGCGCACGTACGTTCAAATCAGAGTTTTCAGCTCGGTTGCTCTGCCGCCCACTGGCGCGTCTTCTCGTCCATCGGGACGGGCAGCTGGACGCGCACTTCCGCGTACATGTCACCCACGGGCCCGCCCTTGGGGTCGGGCAGACCGAGGCCGCGCAGGCGGATCTTGGTCCCGTTCTGCGTCTCGGGCGGAACCTTGAACTTGACCTGCCCACCTTTGATCGTCGGCGCGGCCACCTCACCCCCGAGGAACGCGACCCGAAGCGGCACGGGGACCACGACCCGGAGGTCCTTGCCCTCGCGCGTGAAGATCGGGTCCGGCGCGACCTGGACGGTCGCCCGCAGCCCGGGGACGCGGAGCACCGTGCCCTCCTTGACGCCCGCGGGCACCTTGACCTCGACCCGGCGGCCTCCTGGCAATTCGACTGTTCGGCTCGTCCCGCCGTAGACCTCGGCCAGGCTCACCGTGATGGGCGCTTCGACATCGAGCTGTGGCGGCTGCTGCCTGGCACGCCCGCGGCCTCCGCTGAAGATCGAGCCGAAGATGTCGCCGAAGCCGCCTCCCTGGCCGAACAGGTCCTCCATCTCCTCGGGGCTCACGGTTCGGTAATCGACCCGCTGGCCGCCCGGGCCGGAGTTCGTGCGGAAGGGCCCGCCGCCCTGGCCCGGCCGGACGCCGGCCGCCTGGGCCGACGCCCAGTTCTCGCCGAAGTCGTCGTACAGCCCGCGCTTCTTCGCGTCGGAGAGGACCTCGTGCGCCTCGGAGAGCTCTTTGAACCGCGACTCAGCCTCCTTGTTGCCGGCGTTCAGGTCTGGGTGGTGCTTGCGCGCGAGCTTGCGGAAGGCAGCCGAGATCTCCTTCTGCGTTGCCGTACGCGGCACGCCGAGAACCTCGTAGAAGTCTTTCGTCTTGGGCATGGCTACTTGCTTGTTACCCGTTTGTGGTGCTCGACGAATCCCGGCCGCCTGACGTAGCCGAGGGCCTCGTTGATGTGGAGCATCGGCGCGTTTTCGGCGTCGTTGTCGGTGCGCACGTGCGGCACCCGGAGCCTGGCCGCCTGGGCGAGGGTCTGCAGCTTGACCGCGCGGGCGATGCCCCGGCCGCGGTGGTCCGCGTGGGTGCACGTGTATCCGGTCCAGACCGTGCCGCGGACGGGCGGAAACTTCAGGTAGGAAAGCGCGACGGGACGCCCGTCGTCCAGCGCGACCCAGGTTCGGTCGTTGCGACGGTCCGGCGCCTTCGTCCGCTTCACGAAATCCTCGAGGTCTTCGATCAGGATGGGCAGCGAGGTCGGGATGTCCTGCCTGGTAGAGGCATCGAGCTCGTACACCTTGCGCATCTTGTCTGGGTCGGACCAAGCGTCGAGGGTCGTGAGCTCGACACCGACGGCGGCCATCTTGTCGAGCTCAACCCGTGCGGCCTCGACCAGCTTCGGACCTTGTACCCGAAGGTCGAGCTCCCACACCTTTTCGATCCGCTCGCGGCTGTAACCGAGATCGGAGAGCGAGTCGAGCATCTCAGGCTCGTCCTCGGCGCAGTACGCGAGCAGAAGGCCGGCCCCGTCCGCTACCGCCCGATCGCCGATCCACGTGAACATCGTGCGAAGCAGCGCGCGATCCAGGTGCGCGGGGTGCAGCCAGACCTCGACCTCGCAGTGGCGGTCCGGCAGCTTTTCCCAGGGGCCGTGATACCAGGAAAGGAATGCAGCCGGCCGGCCGTCGATCTCGCCGATGAAGCGCCCCGACTTCATGTCCTTGCGCGGATGCTTCCAGCGGTAGCGCGTGAGCAGCGGGTCTTGGGGCAGCGCCACATACGACGCGCTCATCAAGTCGGAGGCGAGCTCGGCGTCGTCGATGGTCGCCGGCCTGTACGTCATCGTGGGCACGAAGCAAGACTCTAAAGACTGAGGATGGTTGGGCGGATTTCGTTCGCGTCGATCTCGAGCACTCCGACCGACGGCGACTGGAACCTGCGCATGTGGCGCGCGACCTGCAGCCAGCACCACTCGAACCATCCCGGTCTCTGCGCCAGGCGTCGCTTTGCCGTGACCGGGTTCCACTGATGCACGCCGCCTGGGTTGAAAAGCAGGGCGCCGTCGATCGTCTCGACCTGCGCGCGATGCGTATGCCCGTAGACGATCACGTCAGCATCGGGAAAGCGCCTTCGCAGGCTGCGGGACAGCCCACGAAGCGGCTGGAAGAACCCGAGGCTCAGCGTCCACAGCAGCGTGCTCGGCTCTTCGATCCAGCGCGAGCGATTGCCATGGACCACGACGATGCGCTTGCCCTCGATCGCCAGCTCTCGGGTCGGCGGCAGGGATGAGAGGAGGCGGTCGTGGTCACCTCGCACCGCCTCGACCGGAGCGATCAGCGCCAGCTCGTCGAGCGTGGACGCGGCGTTCACGTCGCCCGCGTGGATGATCAACGCAGCGCCCGCAAGCGCCGCCACCACGGCATCCGGAAGTCGATCGATGAACTCTGGACAGTGCGTGTCGGCGATGACGCCGACCCGCGTGGTCATTGGCCTAGCTTATCCCGAACCTGGAGCCTGATTGTTTGACTCGCTAACTTGACAAATTAGCAAGTAATGCTTTCTAATTTGGCGCATGAAAGACCTACAGCGTGAAATCCTGACCCAGGTTGCCGCGGGAACGCTCACCGCCGAGGAGGGAGCCGCCCGCCTGGAAGCCCTCGAACCAGGCCCTTCCACCGCCGCCGCCGCGGCCGTCCAGGCTCCGACACCGACCGTCGGCGCCGTCCGGCAGGTGCGCGTCATCTCGCGGTTCGGCCAGACCGAGATCATCGGCGACCCAAACGTCGCATTCGCCGTGGCTGACGGCCCGCACCGCGCTCGCCAGGACGGCGACACCATGGTCATCGAGCAGTCGCCCATCAACGACGAGACCAGCTTCGAGTTCAGCCGCCCCCAACGACGCGTGACCATCAACGGGTTCGACTTCGGGCGCCGCTTGAGCGTGCGGGTCAACCCGTCGCTCGCCCTGCTCACGACCGTCCAGGCCGGGAGCCTGCGGATCAAAGGAATGAATGGACCCATCAGCGGGCAGGTCCAGGCAGGCAACTGCATCATCGACGACTTCCGCGGGCCGCTGAACCTGGAGGTCGCGGCGGGCAACGTGGCGGCGACCGGACGCCTGACCGACGGGGCGAGCTCGATCACGTGCGAGATGGGCTCGGTGCGGATCAACCTCGACAAGTCCTCGAGCGTGCGGATCAACGCCCGAACGACCATGGGCAAGGCCGTGCTCGAGGGCGAGGCCATCAAGAACGACGTGGTCGGCTCGGGCGCGGGAACGCTCGACGTCGAATGCACGATGGGCAACGTCAAGGTGGTGGTCGCCTGATGGCCCGCACACCGGCGCGGCGTCCGCCGGCCAATTGCCCCGTCTGCAGCACGCGGCTTGCCGTCACCCGCTTGACCTGTCCGTCCTGCGAAACCGAGCTGTCGGGCGCGTTCGCTTCGTGTGAGTTCTGCGTCCTCACCGACGAAGACCGCGACGTGCTTCGCGTCTTTCTCGCCTCGCGCGGAAACATGAAGGAGCTCGAACGGCACCTTGCGGTCAGCTATCCGACCGCGCGCGCGCGTTTCGACGCCCTTCTGGCGAAGCTCGGCATCGACCGCAGCCCGGCGACGGCGCCGCCATCGAGGGTCGAGCTGCTGGAGCAGGTCGCGCGCGGCGAGCTGAACATCGACGAGGCGTTGGAGCGCCTCGAGCCGTCGAAGGAGGCGTGAAGATGAATCCTTTCGACCCCTACCCGGAGGAGTTCGCACGATTCCAAACCGACCAACGCCGTTCTCGGATGCAGCAGGCGCACGAGTTCGTACGTCTCGACCTCCTGTGCTGAGAAGACGGCCTAAGTTAGGGGGCTACCTGATCCCCGCCGCGGCAAGACCCGCCGCGTGCGCCGCCGCGGCATCCTGACCGGAATCGAGCACCTGCAGGGCGGCGCTTGCGAATGCATGGGCGCGATGCTGGTCGAGGTTGAGGTCGATGTTGGCCAGGGCAAACCACGCGCAGTAGGTCTGGCGGTTGAACGACACATGCTCCGGCGCGCGGCTCATCGCGGCCGTCGCCCACTGGACCGCGGTCGCCAGGTCCTTTCCGGTCGACAATGCCGCGAATGCTCCCTGCGCGGCGGCGTGGCAGGCGCTCGAAGGCGCCCCGCCCCGCTTCGCCCACGCGAACCACTCGGCATAGGAGCGGTCTTCCGCCGTCACGCCGACCTGGACCTTGGCGTTCTTGTCCGTCTTGCCGTGCTGCTCGACGACCTCCCACGCCGGCCTCGCCGGCGCCTGAGAGTTGGCCGGCTGCGCAAAGCCGGCGGGAGGCGCGGACGGCGGCGGCGGCTTGACAGGAACTGGCGGGATCTGCGCGACCGGTAGATGGCCGCCTGACGCAGGAACCGGAGGCAGCGGCGGGGGCTCCGCCTTGGGCGCGGCAGGCTGGGCGGTCACATGCGGGGTCGGGATCGCCTCTTTCGGCGAGAACCACGTCGGCGTGCCCGGTTGGGAGGCGAGCGGAACCTGAGGCGCCCACGCGGGGACCTGCACCGGGGCGGGCCAATCGCCTTTGGCGTCCGGGGCTGGATCCGGCGTCCCGGGGATCTGGGGAGCCCAGGCCGGACGCCCCGGCGGCCCTGATGTCGGCTCGACCGGAGGCCTCGTGGCGGGTGCCGCCGGTTTCGGCTCCGGTTTGGGAGCTGCCGGGGGCATGGCCGCGGCCGGCCGAGGTGGTGCCGGTGGCGTGGGAGGTGGAGGTGGCGGTTGGGGTGGCGACGGTCTCACCGCCGGCGGCGAGACGGCCGGCGGCTTTTGTGCAACGGCCGGAGCCTTGGCGGCAGGCGCCTTCGGCGCAGGAGGTGGCTTCGATGCCACCGGAGGAGGCGCTGCGGCGCGAGTCTTCACCGTGGGTGCAGTCGGGTGCTTTTCGGTCGGAGCGGGCTCGCTCTTGAGGGCACCCGCGTTGGAATCGAAGCTCTCCGGCCAGCTTGGTATGGGCTGCGCGGGCGACGGCTCCTCGTCCACGGTCTCGGCCTTGGCAATCTCGGAGGAGGGCGGCCACGCCGGCATCGCAGGCTCCGTTGGCGGCTCGGGCGGCCAGATGTCGGTCTCCTCGGGCGGAGCCGGGGCCGACTCGGACGCCGGTGGCCACGTCGACCTCAAAGCGTCCGTCGCCCTGGACCTGGGCGGATCGGTCAACGTCACCACCTCGACCGGCGGCTCTGTCATCGGCTGTGTCATCGGCGGCTCCGTCGCCGGTGGCGGCGCCGTCGTCAGCCGCTTTGTCACCGGCGGCTCGGTCTCAACTGGCTCGGCCGCAAGTGGCTCAGCGGCCTCCGACTCAACGGCCTTCGGCTCGGCGACCTCCGGTTCGGCGACACTCGCCTCAACCGGGTGCGCCTCGTCGATCGGCTCGCCCGGCTCGGTCGGCACGGTCTGCGCCCACTCGGGCGTGGCCTTCTTGTCGACCTCGCCGTTGGCCGACGTCTCGGTCTTCGACCAGTCGGGATCGCCCTTCTGCATGGGCAGCGCCGGCAGGGCCTCGTCGTCCACCAGGTCATGGGTATCGGCGGTGTTCTCTGGCGGCGCCACCGGCACGGTGTGCGCCCAGACAGGAGTCGTTTCGCGCGTCGGCACGGCCGCTGCAGGCTCGGTCGAGGCCGGCGCGGGCGGCGCGGAACCCTTCAGGACCACCGAATCCTCGGGTGAATCCTTGGACGAATCCTTCGAGTCCGGGGGCTTGGTAGCCAAATCGAAGTCAGTCTAACTTTGCGTTAGCGAGTTTGGACTCCGATCAAGCGAACAGGTTTTTCAGAGCGTCTTCCGGCAGGGGGTCTGGCTGCTCCTCCGCCCAATCCGCTGCGTCCGAGGCCTCGCGGTCGCACTCCGCCTGCACCGCCGCCGCCTCCGCCGCGGTGATCCAGCGGCGCTCGACCAGCCACTTGGTGAAGCGGGCGATCGGGTCGTGACCGGCCGCCTCGGCGAGCTCCTCCTTGGTCCGGTATTTCAGCTGGTTGTCTTCGGAGGTGTGGGAGTTGATCCGCCAGATCTTGGCGTCGATCAGCGTCGGCCCGTCGCCGCGGCGTGCCCTCTCGACCGCCTCGCGGCACACCGCGTAGCAGGCCGGCACGTCCGTCCCATCGACCGTCACCCCGGGAATCCCGTAGCCGGCGGCCCGGTCGGCCACGTCCGGATTGCGCATCTGCAGCCGGATGGGCACGGAGATGGCGTAGCTGTTGTTCTCGACGACGAAGACGACGGGCAGCTGGTGCACCGCGGCGAAGTTCACGCCCTCGTGGAACTCGCCCTGGCTCGTCCCCCCGTCGCCGATCGTGCAGAGCGTCACGCTGCCCTCGCCCTTCAGCTTCGCGGCGTATGCGATGCCGGCGGCCTTGGGCACCCAGCTCGCCACGACCTGGGAGACTGATGCGATCTTCAGCCTGCGGTAGCTGTAGCAGCCGCCTGGGATATTCCGGCCAGCCGACAGAGGGTCGCCGGCCTTCGCGAACACGGCGAGCATCCACTCCTTCATGGTCAGCCCGCGCACGATCGCGTTCGCGAGCCCACGGTAGTGCGGCACGAGCCAGTCGTCTGGGCCGATGGCTGCGGTCGACGCCACCTGGATTCCCTCATGGCCCCGACTGGAGCCGACAAACGGCGCGCGACCTTGCTTGACCAGGATGTGCATGCGGTCGTCGAGCGCCTTGGCCATGCACATCCAGCGGTGGAGCTGGACGAACTGCTCGCGCGTGGCCGTATCGGCGCGCGTCGTGGTCGCCATCAGGCTGTCAACGCTCGCGCGATGTCAACGACTTCCTCCGCCGTCAATCCCATGCGATTCAGGTGATCGTAGTACCGGCGGTGGAAATCTGAGAAGTCGCTGCGCTCCGCCCTCTCCTCGCGCACGCGTTTGACCTCCGCGAGCACCTTGGCCACGAGCTCAGGCTCGGGGCGAATGCCCGCGTGTCGCAGCGCGTGCTCGATGCCCAGCGCGCCGGAATGCTTGCCGTACACGTAGCTGATCTCGGCGCCGAGGTCGCCCGGCGGCAAGAACTGGTAGATCGCCGGATGGATGAGCATGCCCGCGGTATGGATGCCCGACTCGTGGCTGAACACGTTGAGCCCGATACCAGGCTCTGTCGGCTGGACCGGGACTCCGCTCACCAGCTCGAGGTGGCGGGCCAGCGTGCGCAGCTTCTCGTACTTGAAATGGGGGATCTCGATCCCGAACAGGTAGCGCAGTTGGATCAGGACCTGGTGCATTGGCGCGTTACCGGTGCGCTCCCCGATTCCGTTGACGCTGGTCGTGAAGACCTCGGCGCCGGAGCCGAGCGCCATCACGGTGTTCCAGGCGCCCAGGCCGAGGTCGTTGTGGAAATGCACCACAAGAGGAGCGTCGGGCGCGGCCGCCTTGATCGCGGGGATGTACTCGCGGACCGCGAATGGCGAGTAGCAGCCCACCGTGTCGGGAGTCGACGGCCGTGTGCCGCCCGCCTTCAATCCCTCGCGGTGGATCTCGCCGATGTAATCGACGTCGGCGCGGCTTCCGTCCTCCCCGCCGAACTCGATCGACTTCGCTCCCTGTTCGCGCGCGTAGCGAATCGCCTCGCACATCATCCGGAGGTTCGCCTCACGGTAGTACGAGACGGGAAGCTCGAGCCATTCCGACTCCGGGATTCCGTCGCGGTGCAGCAGCGTCTTGCCGAGCTTGTACTTCACGTGCAGGTCGGACGCCGAGGTGAAGATGAAATACGTCACCTCGTCGCGCTGAAAGCCGAGCGCGTCGATCACGCGCATCGTCGCGTCGATGTCGCCTTTGGTCGAGCGCATCATGCAGACGACCTCGAGGTCCGCTCTGAGCTCGCCCCGCTTGCGTCCGCCGAGGATGAGACGCAGCGTCTCGCGCTCGCCCTCGGAAACGGAAGGAAAGCCCACGTCCATGATGTGGACGCCGATGTCCGACAGCATGCGCGCGAGCTCGTACTTGTCCTTGGGGGTGATGGCGACTCCGGGCATCTGCTCGCCGTCGCGCAGCGTGTCGTCGTAGACGCGGATTCTGTTCGCCGGCGGGAACTTCAGGTCGTGGGCGAATCGGGTCGGGTCGCGAGCCAGCTCAGCCAGCGGCTCCTGCAGCTCTACGGGCTGGAGGTCATCCACGCGACGCGGCGACCCGCCGGCGCTCCTCCAGCTGCTTGCGCACCCAGGGCACCAGCCCGCCCATGCGAAGCAGCTCGTTCATGAACTGAGGAAACGCCTCGCATCGGTACTCGTCGCCTTTGGTGAAGTTGCGGATCACGCCCTCCTCCAGGTCGACCTCGAGCTCGTCGCCCTCGTCGACCCCCTCCGCCGCTTGCGGCGACTGGAGGATCGGGTAGCCCATGTTGATCGCGTTGCGGAAGAAGATGCGGGCGAACGAGTCTGCTATGACCAGCGAGATGCCGGCGCCGCGGATCGCCACGGGCGCGATCTCGCGCGAGGAGCCGCAGCCGAAGTTCGATCCACCGACCAGGATGTCGCCCTGCGCCACCTGCGACGCCCATGTGTCCCGTCCCGGCACGCCTTCCATCGCGTGCTTGCCGAGCTCCTTCTCGTCGAGCGAGTAGATCGCGTACTTGGCCGGGATGATCTGGTCGGTGTCGATGTTCACGCCGAACTTCCACGCGCGGCCGCGGATGGTTTTGGGCAGCGTCATGCGCGCGGCACCGGCTGCCAGGACGAGCCGTCCCACCAGTAATTTCCGTCAGGCGAGAGCACCGTTCGGGTCGGCGCGCCGGGGCGGCGCCGGACCAGGACGATGGCGGCGATCAAACCCCCGATAAGGCAGGCCCCCAGCGATAGGAACACGAGTGAGGCGATCGCGATCGACATGCCGTTGCCCGGAGGCGGGAGCGACGGCGCCAGGGGCGTGGCAGCCTGCTGATAGACGGGCGCGTCGCCCGCGGGCGCGAACTCGAAGGCCGAGCGCGCCTGCGCCAGCGCGTCGGTCCTGGTGTAGTCGGTATCCGAGCCCACGACGATGTCGTACATGTACGCGCCCTTTGTGAAGAGCGTGTCAGTGGCGTGGAATCCCGCGAGCAGCCACTCCGTGCCGAACGAGTTGGGAATCTTCGAGGTGTCGACCAGCGGTGTCGTCGTGTCGGCACCCTCCGGCAGCCAGCTCTTCATCCAGGTCCAGAAAGCCACCGCGCCGGCCTTGGTGTCGAACGATTTCACGTCTTCTTCGATCCACGCTTTCGCCGACGCCTTGTTGAACGTCCGCCCGTATCCACCCAGAAAGCCGTAGTTCTGCAGGTGCAGGGTGACGTCCGCTCGCGTCGGGGCGTCGTCGTATACGTCAGTGACGAACGTCTGCGCATCGAACGCCCCCTCCAGCGTGTTGGGGGCCGGCAAGGACTCGATCCACCCGCTGTCGGGGGCGTTGACAAGCATCTTCTGGAGGGCTACCGGGTCTGGCGACGGGCCTGCCGCATGGGCGGTTGCCGGGGCCATCGACAGCCCCATCGCGACAACGACGGCCAGGCGCTTCACCGAAGCGCCGCGGGCATATGGGCGAGCACCTCGCTCGGATGAGAGATCACGCCCGTAACGGCGCTCGCAGCGGCGACGGCCGGGTTGGAGAGATACACCAGCGCCTTCGGGTGGCCCATCCGGCCGGGGAAGTTGCGGTTGGTCGTGCTGAGGCAGACCTCTCCCTCACCGAGCACGCCCATGTGCCCGCCTAGGCAAGCGCCGCACGTCGCGGTCGTCCACGCGGCGCCCGCGGCGAGGAAGGTCCCGATCAGGCCCTCCTTCTCTGCCTGGATCGCCACCTGGTGCGAAGAGGGCGTGATGATCAGCCGCACTCCGGGCGCGACCTTGCGGCCCTCGAGCACCGCCGCCGCGCGCCGCAAGTCGGTGATACGCGAGTTGGTGCATGACCCGATGAACACCTGGTCGAGCCGTGTGCCGGCGACCTCGGACAGCGGAGCGTAGTTGTCGGGTGACATCGGCTTTGCGACGCCGAGCTCGACCGCCTCCGCGTCGAACTCGAACACCTTCTCGTACTCGGCGTCGGGGTCGGAGGTCACCGGCGTGTAGGGCCGCTTGGCGCGCCCATCGAGGTACTGCTTGGTGACGTCGTCGAACTCCATGATGCCGTTCTTGGCGCCGGCCTCGATCGCCATGTTGGTCATGGTCAGCCGCGCCTCCATGTCGATGTAGCGGAGCGTCTCACCGGTGTGCTCCATCGCCTTGGACCGCGCCCCGTCGACGCCGATCTTGCCGATCACGTAGAGGATCAGGTCCTTCGCCTCGACCCACTCCTTGAGGCGGTTGCGGTAGACGAACTTCAGCGTCTCCGGAACCCGGAACCACAGCTCGCCGAGGGCCAGCACGCAGGCGAGGTCGGTCGACCCGATGCCGGTGGCGAAGTTGTTCAGCGCGCCATAGGTGCACGAGTGTGAGTCGGCGCCGACGATCAGCTCACCCGGCAGGACAAGCCCGTTTTCCGGCAGCACCGTATGGCAGATTCCGCCCTGCCCCACCTCGAAGTACCACTTGATGCCCATCTCGCGCGAGAACTCGCGCGTGAGCCTGCCCAGCGTTGCGCTCGCCGCGTCCTTGGCCGGCTGGAAGTGGTCCTGTGTCACCGCGACGCGCTCCGGGTCCCAAATCTTGTCCGCGCCCATCTGCTCGCGCATGATCCGGGCGGTCGGCGGGATGGTCAGGTCGTGGCCCATCGCGAAGTCGACCTTCGCGAGCACGAGGTCGCCGGGGCGCACGCTGTCGCGCCCCGCTCCGCGCGCCAGGATCTTCTCGGTCATGGTCATGCCCATCGGCGCTAGTCCCTCAATCTCTTCGCCACCGCGTCTCCGCATTCGCCTGTCGACAGGCTTCCACCGAGGTCGCGCGTGCATTCGCCTGCGCGGATGGCTGATTCGACCGCACCCTCGATCGCGTTAGCCATTTCAGAAAAACCCAGGTGTCTCACCATCATAGATGCGCTCAGAATCGCCCCGATCGGGTTCACGATCCCCCTCCCGGCGATGTCCGGCGCGGTGCCGTGCACGGGTTCGAACAGTCCGCGTCCGGTTTCCGGGTTGATGTTCCCGGAGGGCGCGATGCCCATGCCGCCGATAAGCTCGGCCGTCAGGTCCGACAGGATGTCGCCGAACAGGTTGCCGGTCACGATGACCTCGAACTGGCTCGGGTCTCTGACGAGCTGCATGGCGGCCGCATCCACATATAGATGACGCGTCTTGATGTGCGGATGCTTCGCCGCCACGGCCTTCCACTGCTGCTGCCACAGGCCGCCCGCGTGGGTCATGGCGTTGGACTTGTCGACCATCACCACCTCCCTGCTCGCAACCTGAAATGCGTAATCGATGATCCGCGTCACGCCGGCATAAGTGTTGAGGTCTTCCTGGATCGCGACCTCGTTGTCGGTGCCTTTCTTGAAGCGGCCACCCATGCCCACGTACAGGCCCTCGGTGTTCTCGCGCACGATGAGCAGGTCGACCTTTCGCTTTTGCTCCCGGCGCAGCGGCGAGAGACGATCGTCGTACAGCTTCGCGGGGCGCAGGTTGACGTAGAGGTCGAGCTCGAACCGAAGCCTGAGCAGCACGCCGGCGAGGTACGCGGCGTCGTTGACACGCGGATCGCCGACCGCGCCGAACAGGATGACGTCCGACTTCTGCAGCTCGATCCATGTCGCGGCGGGGATCGGTTGGCCCGTGCGGATGTACTGGTCGGCATTGACCTCGTACTCCTGGAAGTCGAAGTCCGCGCCGGCCGCGCGAAGCACCTTGATTGCCTCGGGCACCACCTCCTTGCCCGCCCCGTCGCAGGGCAGGACCGCGACGTGCTTACGCAGGGGTGGCTTCCTTCTCGCGCAGCTTGTAGCGCTGAATCTTGCCGGTCACGGTCTTGGGCAGCTCGGGCACGAACTCAATCATGTGCGGGTACTGGAAGCGCTGCAGCCGCGACTTGCAGTGCTCCTGGAGCTCGGCGATCAGCGCGTTGCCTGTGGCGGCCCCGTTTTTCGCGATCACGAATGCCTTGATCTTGACGAAACCTTCGACCTCGACTCCCACCACAGCGCTCTCCTGCACCGCGGGGTGCTCGAGCAGCGCGGACTCGATCTCGATTGGTGAAACCCAGAGCCCGCTGACTTTGATCATGTCGTCCGAGCGCCCCTCGTACCAGTAGAAGCCGGCTTCATCCACGCGATACCGGTCGCCCGTGAAGAACCATTCCCCGAGGATGGACCGCTTCGACTTCTCGTGCTGCGCCCAGTAGAGCGCGAGCGCGCTGTCGCCTTTGACGTAGAGGTCTCCGGGTTCGCTCACCTTCACGTGCTTGCCTTCGTCGTCGAGGATCTTCAGCTCGTAGCCCGGGACGGGCTTCCCGCTGGAGCCGGGCCTCAGGTCGTCGAGCCGGTTCGAGCAGTAGATGTGCAGCATCTCGGTCGAGCCGACGCCGTCGAGGATGGTCAGGCCGAAGGCGTCCTTCCAGCGCCGCCAGACCTCGGCCGGCAGGGCCTCCGCGGCCGCGACGCAGTGCCTGATGCTGCTCAGGTCGCGTGATTTGGCTCCTTCGAAGTTGAGGATTGCGTTGTAGAGCGTGGGCGCGGAGAAGAAGAGTGTTGGTTTTCGCTTCTCGATCGTGTCGAGCACCGTCGCGGGCGTGTGCCGGCCGGCGTGAAGGACGGTCGACGCGCCGACCCAATACGGAAAGGTGAGGTTGTTGCCGAAGCCGTAGGCGTGGAAGAGGCCTGTGGTGGAGAACGTGGTGTCTTTCTCGGTGATGCCGAGGACCTGCTCCGCGTACGTGACACACGTGTATGGGATGTCGTGCTGGAGGTGGACCACCGCTTTGGGTTTGCCCGTGGAGCCGGAGCTGTAGAGCCAGAAGGCCATGTCGTCCCTGCGGGTCGAAGCGGTCGCGATCTCGCCGTCTTCGGGCTCGACCTGGTCCGCTCGCAGAAGCCTCGGTTTGCTTTGCGCCCTATCCGCCGCCGCCTTGAGCTTTTCTTCGGTGTTGGCGTCGACGATCACGACGCGGGCGAGGGAGTCCGCGATGAAGTGGTCGTAGTCCTCGCTGTGCTGCAGGAGCGGGTTGACGGGGACTGGGACCGCGCCCAGGCGGATCGCACCCAGGAACGAGGCGACCCAACCGGGGCTGTCGTAGCCGGCGAGAAGGACGCGTTCCTCCCTCCGCACACCAAGGTCTTGCAGGGCACGGGCCGCGCCCGTGGCTAGGTCGTTGAGCCGGCCGTACGTGACGTCGCCTGAGGCGGAGTGGATGGCGACCTTGCCCGCCCGGCCCGCCTCGAGATTGCGCTCCAGGAGGTCGGCGCCGACGTTGTAGAGGTTGGGAAGCTCCAGCCCACCCATCTGTTCGGTCAGTGTAGTTTCGAGCCGCGGCGGATGATCGGCGCGCGTGCCGGCTCCCGCGGGTTTTCGCGGCGGCTCAGGCCAGTGAGTGCATGCTCCGGCGGGTTTGAGGCGCTTAGGCCGCGGCGGGAAGCATCACCATCGACGTGATCAGCGTCGGCCATGCGCCGTCGTAGACCGAGTCCCCCGACCACTGCACCTGGCAGCCCGCTTCCGTCGCGGGGCACATCTGCACCACCTGGAAACCCAGGCCGGTGTGCGCACTTCCAGTTCCTCCGACGAGGTGCGCCACCAACGCGTTCGATGCGTTGGCGAATCGAGCCAGCACCCATTGGCCGGAAAAGGTCGAAGGCAGCTGCAATTTCGCTTGCCCGGCCACAGCCAGGTAGAGACCCATGTCAGGCGCTACCGGACCCGTTTGCATATCCGAAGAGAACAGGACCTTCCCGTCGTTGGTCACGTCCAGCGGGGTGAACCAGTGGTCTTTCTGCATCGCGAGCCGGGTCATGTGCCCGTCCGGGCCCGTCAGGTCGATGGCGTTCTGCCAGGGATAACGCACTGTCGGCCCGTCGCCCAGGTCGACATTGGTTGTTGTGACGAGGAACCTGCCGTCCTGTGACATGACGATCTGATTGTTGGGGCCCTGGTTGACAACCGAAACAGTTCCAGTCGTGGGATCGATGTTGAGAAGTCCGAAATCGCCCATACCCTCGAACCCGACCTTCCGCGTGATGATGCCGGCGGACGTCCAGCGGATTGGCGTCAGCCATCGCGACGGGTCCGAGGCGAGGGTGCGCACGGCGGTAGACCCCAGCTCGACGACAAGCAACTTGTGCGCGCCGCCCAGGGCCAGTTCCGTGCCGTCCGGGCTCATCACGGCTGCGACAGGTCCAGGATCGCTGATACCAAATTCGCTCAGCGTCCCCAGAGCTCGACTGCCCTCTGACGCGGGATCGAAAACCCGGATCAAACTGCTGCCAACCACATTTCCGCCGTCGAGCTGGACGACAGACCGAGCATCCGCGGCCAGCAGCTGGCGACCTTGCACCGGCCACTCCAGCAGCCGGGTGTTGAAGTCTGTGGTGCTGGAGGCGGAGACGCAGAAGATCGAGTCGCCCGACACGCCTCCGTTCACGCCGTTGACGTGGATGGCATAGATCGCCGTGATCTGCCCGGAGCAATTCGGCAGCATCCGGACCGGCGACGGCTGGGCCGTCGTAGCGGCCGCGTGTTGGGGAGGCGTCGAGTTGCACGCCGCGAGGGCGACCGAGACAAATGCCAGCGCGAGGCGGAACCGCATTGCCACGTGAACGCCAACCGGACGCCGCCCGTTACGGGCGCTACTGGCGGACGACCGCCGCGGCGCCTTTCCTCAAGACGAATTTCTGGATCTTCCCGGTCGCCGTCTTGGGCAGCTCCGAAACAAATGTCACGCCGTGCGGAGCCTTGAAATGCGCCAGGCGGTCGCGCGTGAACGCGATCAGCTCGGCCTCGGTGGCGGTCGCGCCAGGCTTCAGAACCACGTAGGCGAAGGGAGCCTCTCCCCACTTCTCGTGCGGAAGACCCACGATCGCCGCCTCCTGCACGGCCGGATGCCGGAGCAGCACGCCCTCGACCTCCAGGCTAGAGATGTTCTCGCCGCCGCTGATGATCACGTCTTTGATCCGGTCGCGGATCTCGACGTAGCCATCGGGACGTAGGACGGCCGCGTCGCCCGTGTGGAACCATCCGTCACCCATGACCTTCTTGGTCGCCTCAGGGTCGTTGTAATAGCCCTTCATGATCACGTTGCCGCGCGCCACGATCTCGCCCAGCGTGTGGCCGTCGGCAGGCACGTCCTTGCCCTTTTCCCCGACGACGCGCAGCTCGCCCGACGTGATCAGCTCGACGCCCGTGAGCGCCTTGATGATCCCGAGCTCGTTGGCTCCAAGCTTCTTGTGCTCCGGTCGGGGCTCACAAATGGTGATGAATGGAGCAGTCTCGGTGAGCCCGTACACCTGTGTCACCTCCCACCCGAGATCACCTTCCATGCGCTCGATCGTGGCGGCAGCCGGCGCGGCCCCCGCGGTGATGACCTGCACGCCTTTCGGCACGTCGCCCCGCACGTCGGTGGGAGCGTTGGCGAGGGCGATCAGGATGGTCGGCGCGGCGCAAAGCCAGCCCACCTTCTCCTTGCGGACCAGGTCGAACACCCGGGCCGGCTCCACCTTCGGCAGGCAGACGTGTGTGCCTCCGACGGCCGTGATGATCCAGACGAAGGTCCAGCCGTTGGCGTGGAACATCGGCAGCGTCCACAGATAGCGGTCGCCGACCGTGATGTGGAAATGCACCAGCGTGCCGACCGCGTTCGCCCACGCGTTCCGGTGGGTGATCATCACGCCCTTCGGCTTGGCGGTCGTTCCGCTCGTGTAGTTGATCGTGAGGAGATCCGTCTCGGCAATCTCGGGTCGCGTGAAATCTGGCTTGGCCGCCGCGACTGCAGGCTCGTACTCGGTCCATCCTTTGCGGCCGCCCGCGCTCCCCAGGCTGACGAACTGCTCGACGCCGGTCAGCTGGTCGCGCACACCGTCGATGGCGTCGAGGTAGTCCGGATGGACGCACAGGACCTTCGCCCCGGAGTGCGATGTGATGTAGACGAAGTCCTCGGCCGTCAGTCGGTAGTTGATCGGCACCAGAACCGCGCCGATCTGAGGCACGGCGTAGAAGGACTCGAGCTGCTCGTGCACGTTCGGCGCGATGTAGGCGACGCGGTCTCCCTTCTTCACCCCCATCGCCTGCAGTGCCGACGACCACCTGTCGCAGCGGTCGAAGAACTGCTCGTAGGTCAGGCGCAGGTCGCCGTCGACGACACCGATGCGGTCCCCGTACAGCTTGCGGGCTCGTCGCGCGAATTCCAGAGGTGTGAGCGGCGTCTCCATCTGCCTTCCTCCTCAGATCGTCCTATGAGTTGAGCATCAACGCGAAATCCGTGTTCTTGATCCCACCCACAAAAGCGCTGTGCGCCCTGGGCTCGAGCTCGACCGAGCGCTCGTAGACGAAGGCGTACACGTTGTCGATGTTCCAATCGCCGTAGCCCTGGATCCGCAATCCATAGCGAAGGCCCTCGTCCCGGCGGCCGCGCTGGTAGATCTCGGCCGCGCGCGCGTAGATCGCCTTCAGGATCTCGAGCTGCATTGACAGCTCGGCGATGGTCTTCGCGTCGCCCTCCGCCTCGACCAGCTGCTCGACCTGCGTTTCGAGGTCGGCGATCTCCTTCTGGTAGTCGTCCACCCCACGGAGGAGTTTAGGACTCGCCTAAGGGATTAAGTAGTGGGACGCCACGGACGCCGCGATCAGGATGGCGATGATGTTGACCACCTTGATCATGGGGTTGATGGCCGGGCCGGCGGTGTCCTTGTTTGGGTCGCCCACCGTGTCGCCAGTCACCGCCGCCTTGTGGGCCTCTGAGCCCTTGCCGCCGAGATGGCCCTCCTCGATGTACTTCTTGGCGTTGTCCCAGGCTGCCCCGCCGCTGGTCATCTGAATCGCCAGGAACAGGCCGGTCACGATCGCGCCTAGGAGCATCCCGCCCAGGGCGCGGGGCCCAAGGATGAAACCGACGGCGAGCGGCGCCAGGACCGGGATGATGCCGGGCAGGACCATCTCCCGCTGTGCGGCGGCGGTCACGATGCGCACCGCGGTGCCGTACTCCGGGCGGGCCGTGCCTTCGAGGATGCCAGGGATCTCGCGGAACTGGCGTCGCACCTCCTCGACCACGAGACCGCCGGCACGACCGACCGCGAGTATGGCCAGCGAGCCGAAAAGAAACGGAAGGATGCCGCCGAAGAACAGGCCCACGATCACGCGCGGATCCGCCAGCTCGAAGGTCGTTGGATGCCCCGCCCTGGCGAGCTCCTGGGTATAGGAGGCGAAAAGCACGAGGGCGGCGAGTCCAGCGGAGCCGATGGCATATCCCTTGGTCACAGCCTTCGTGGTGTTGCCGACGGCATCGAGAGGGTCGGTCACTCCCCGCACCTCTTTCGGCAAGTCGGCCATCTCCGCGATACCGCCGGCGTTGTCGGTGATCGGCCCATAGGAGTCGATGGCGACGATGATGCCCGTCATCGAAAGCATCGCCACCGCGGCGATCGCGATGCCGTAGAGGCCACCCAGCCAGTAGCTGAGCAGGATGCCCACGCCGATCACGATCACAGGCAGCGCGGTCGACATCATGCCTATCGCCTGCCCGGCGATGATGTTCGTTGCGTGGCCGGTCACGGACGCCTTGGCGATCAGGTGGACCGGCCAGTACGCGGTCTCGGTGAAATACTCCGTGATGGCGACGATCAGCACTGTGATGATCACGCCGACGAGCCCCGCGAAGAACAGGTTGCTCGGGTTGCTTACGCCGCCGCCGGCGGGAAGATAGCCGTTGCTGCTCATGTATTGCGTCACGAAGTAGAAGCCGATGACCGCGATCGCTACCGCGACCAGAAGCCCCGCATAGAGCGCGCCCATGATCCAGCGCGGGTTGAAGACGCGGACGAAGAAGCTTCCTGCGATTGAACCGACGACGCTGACGGCGCCGAGCAGCAGCGGATAGACGACCCACCCGACCTGGTTCTTGAACAGCAGCGAGGCCAGCAGCATCGCGGCGATCATCGTCACCGCGTAGGTCTCGAACAGGTCTGCCGCCATGCCGGCGCAGTCGCCGACGTTGTCCCCGACGTTGTCGGCGATGACCGCGGGGTTGCGCGGGTCGTCCTCGGGAATGCCCGCCTCGACCTTCCCGACCAGGTCGGCGCCCACGTCGGCGGCCTTGGTGTAGATACCTCCGCCGAGCCGGGCGAACACCGACACCAGGCTCGCGCCGAAGGCCAGCCCCACCAACGCATCCGGGTTCTTGAAGATGAGGTACGCGGCCGAGACGCCGAGGAGGCCGAGGCCGACGACCATGAAGCCGGTCACCGCGCCGCCGCGGAAAGCCACTTGTAGCGCCTTGTTCAGTCCGCCACGCGCAGCTTCCGCGGTGCGCACGTTTGCGCGCACGGCGATGTTCATCCCGACGTAGCCGGCCGAGGCCGATAGCACCGCGCCCAAGATGTAAAGGGCGGCGGTCTTCTTGTCGATGAAGATCCCGATCACGACCGCGATGATCACGCCGATGATCGCGATCACCGTGTACTGCCGGTTCAGGTAGGCGTTCGCGCCCTCCTGGATCGCCGCCGCGATCTGCCGCATCCGGTCATTGCCGGACGGCTGCCTCAGGACGACGAAGATCAGCGCGACCGCAAAGGCGACAGCGGCCAGTCCGCCGGCCACGCCGAACCAGGCTGTATTCGGATCCACTAACCCTCCCTCGACAAGCCGATCCAAGAAAAAACGCCGCCGCGATAGGTTAAAGGAACCGGACGGTTCACCAGGAGAGCTCGAAGCGGTCCAGGCCGCCCGTCGCCTCCGACCACCGCGCCTCGACCCCCTCGACCCGTGACTGTCGGGGGCCCTCCTGGACCGCGTTTTTCAGCTGCTCGAGCTCCTGACGTCCGCCCTCGGCGACGAGCTCAACTGTTCCATCGTCGTTGTTGCGCACCCAGCCGTGCAGGCCGAGCTGCTGCGCCCTCCGCTGGACGAAGTAGCGAAAGCCGACGCCCTGCACGTCGCCGCGAACCACCGCGTGCAGCCGCTCCATGGTTATATGGTCGTCGAGTGTCTCGCTCCCAGGCTCCGTCGCAGATTCGCGAGATCGACGGCCGGAGCCAAGGAAAGGGTGGCGCGACGAGGAGTGCATCGCAGATGCACGACGAGGAAGCGCCGGGCCCCTTGACGCCGGCTTCAGCGCCGCAGGCGCCCGGCCGTCTAGCTCGCGAAGCTGCCCGGAGCATTGGGAGCGGGACACTCTAGTGGGGACTTCGAGCATCGTGGCAATCGGTGACGAGCTGGTCGGCGGTTTCACCCTCGACACGAACTCACACTGGATGGCGGAACGGCTCCGTCTCCTCGGCTATCCGGTGAAGCGGGTGACGCAGATCCGCGACAAGCCGCACGAGATAGTCGAACAGCTGCATCGCGAGCTCGATGACAAAGAGGTCACGGACGTCTTCCTCACGGGCGGCCTCGGGCCGACGCCCGACGACCGCACGTTCGCCGCCCTCGCCGACGCGCTGGGCAAAGAGCTCGTGGTCTGGGAGGAGACGCGGACGCGCATCGAGCGCCGCGTCCAGCGCATGCACGCGATGGGCCTGCTCGAGTCACCAGAGCTGACGGAGGGCAACCTGCGGATGGCGCGCATTCCGGCCGCGCCGGCGCACGTGTTCCGGAACCGCCGCGGCATGGCGCCCGGCACGATCTACGAGGCGAACGGCAAGCGCATCTTCGTGCTGCCGGGCGTGCCCATGGAGATGAAAGGCATCTTCACCGAGGAGATCGAGCCGGAGTTCCTCGCCGGCGGCTCGGCCGCGACAGTCCGCGAGGTGCGCTTCACCTTCGCGGTCGAGGCGAAGTTCTATCCCTTGATGCGAGAGCTGGAGGAGACGTTTCCCGACGTTTCGGTCGGCTCGTACCCCAACTTCGAGACAAAGGAGCTCGTCATCCGCTGCCTGGGCTCCGATCCCAAGCGGGTCGAAGCCGCGATCGAGGTCGTGCGTCGCGAGGCGCTGACGCTCGGCTTCTCCGCGGTCTCCTAGCTCTCCCGGAGCTTTCGTTCCAGCAGCGAGCGCTCTGCCGGGTTCTGGCAGAGCTCGAGCGCGCGCAGGCGAGCCTCGCGAGCGAGCGCCTTTTCACCAAGCTCGTCGAGCAGCTCGGCCCGCGTGGCGTGAAAGAGGTGGTATCCGCCCAGTGAGATCGCGAGGTCGTTCACCTCGCCGAGAGCGACCTGCGGGCTCGCGAACCGGCTCAGCGCGACCGCCCGGTTGAGGCGGATCACCGGCGTGTCGGTCATGCGCAGAAGCGTGTCGTAGAGCAGGACGATCTGCGGCCAATCGGTCTCGGCCCACGAGGCGGCCTCCGAATGGACGGCGGCGATCGCCGCCTGGAGCTGGTAGGGGCCCGGGGCGCCCAATTCCGCCGCTCGATGCAACAGCTCGACTCCCTCCGCGATGCCGACGCTGTCCCACAGCGAGCGGTCCTGCGCCCCCAGCAGCACGATCTCGCCATCGAGGTCGAACCGCGCTCGGGAGCGGGCCAGGTGGAGCTTCATCAAAGCCATCAACCCGAGCACCTCCGGCTGCTCCGGCAGCAACCTTGCCATGAGGCTTGTGAGCCAGCTCGCATCCTCGGCCATGTCGCGGCGCATGGCAGCCTGCGGCCCGCGGCTGAGGTAACCCTCGTTGAACATCAGGTAGAGGACCGCTAGGACGGCGTCGACCCGCGTCACGAGCTCGGGGCCCTGCGGCACGCGATAGGGGATGTTCGCCTCGACGATCTTCCTTTTAGCTCGGACGATGCGCTGGGCCATCGTCGACTCGGAAACTAGGAACGCGGCCGCGATCTCCTGCGTCGTGAAGCCCGCGACGGCTCGCAGGGTCAGCGCCACCTGGCCCTCCTGGGCCAGCGCCGGGTGGCAGCAGGTGAAGATCAGCCGGAGGCGGTCGTCCGCCTCCGACTGCTCAGGCGTCACCGGGGTCCGCTCCAGCAGCAGGAGCTTCTCCGTGTAGCGCTGGTCGCGGCGCAATAGATCGATGGCGCGGCGCCGCGCCGTCGTCATCAGCCATGCGCCGGGCCTGTCGGGAATGCCCTGGTCGGGCCATGTTTCCAAGGCGGCCAGCAGGCTGTCCTGGACCACCTCCTCGGCGATGTCGAAGTTGCCGATGAGGCGCACCATGGCGCCGACGAGCCTTCCCGCCTCCTCTCGAAAGACGGTGGCAACTGTGGCTTCTGCCTCGGTCCGTGCCTCTGTCAGGCCCTCAGTGTTCCACGACCGGCCGCACTTCGACCATCTTGCCGCCCGGCCATCGCTTGGCCATCTCGATCGCCTCGTCGAGGTCGGCCACCTCGACGACTGCGAAACCCCCGATGACCTCCTTCGACTCGATGAACGGGCCGTCGGTGAGGACGGTCTTGCCGTTCTTGAAGTGCACGGTGGTCGCGGTCTGGGGGCCCTTGAGCTCCTCGCCCCCGACGATCTTCCCTGCCTTCGCGTATTCGTCGAACCACTCGCCGACGCGGGCGTAGGAGGCGGCAAGCTCCTCCTTCGACTGGTTCTCCCAGGCGGCCTGGTCATCCATCGAACCGGCGAACATCAACACGTACTTCATCTCGAACCTCCAGATGTGATCGGCGTTCCTTCCCCTACGACGAACGGACCTCGCCCAAATCGACAGGCGCTATGAGCCTGTGAACTCAGGCTCCTGCTTGCTCAGAAAGGACATGATGCCGATCGCGGCGTCCGTGCTCAAGGCGGCTCGGGCGAAGTTCTGAGACTCGACCTCGAGCGCCTCGTCAAGGCGCAGGTCCCAGCCGCGCTGGATCGCGTCTTTGATCATTGCGATGGCGAACGTGGCAGCTCGGGCGAGCTTGCCCGCGAGCTCGTCAACCGCGGCCGGGAACTCCTCCTTCGGCACGGCGCGGTCGACCCAGCCCACCCGTTCCGCCTCCCTGGCCGACAGTCGAGTCGACTCGATGATGTAGCGCTGGGCCCGGGCCCTGCCGATGAGGCGTGGAAGGCGCTGCGTCCCACCGGCGCCGGGCATGATGCCCAGCGACGACTCGGTCTGCCCGATCCGCGACCGGCCGTCCTCGACCATGATCCGGAAATCGCAGCAGAGCGCCAGCTCGCTGCCGCCTCCGAGGGCGTGGCCGTTGATGGCCGCGATCACAGGCTTGGGGCAGCGCTCGATGGCGTTGAAGTGATGGTTCATGCGCCGCATGAAGAGGGCGATCTGGTCGACCGCGTCCGGTGCGGTCCGGTCCACTCCTGCAAGCGAGGCCAGATCGGCGCCGACGCTGAAGTACTTCTCGTACTCGGATGCGAGGACGATGACTCGCACCGATACGTCCGTGCCCAGCTCGCCGAACGCAGCGGCCAGCTCGGACATCAGGTCCTCGGCGATCGAGTTGTTGCCCTTGCGGTGCATGACGACGCGCGCGATCGCGCCGTCGCGCTTGATGTCGACCAGCTCACCCATCAGTAGACGAACAGTGGGATTCCGCCCGCGACCTCGACCGTGGTGCCCGTGATGTAGCCCGCCTCGTCGGAGCAGAGGAATGCGATCGCGTGCGAGATGTCCTTCGGCTCCCCAGGTCGCTTGAAGATCGTGCGCGCGGTTTCGCGTTCCTTGTACTTCGGGTCGAGGAACTGAAAGCCCTCGGTCGCGATGATCCCGGGCACGATCGCGTTCGACGTGATGTTGTGCCGCCCGCCTTCGAGCGCGCAGCTCTTGGCCAGGCCGATGCACCCGGCCTTGCTCGCCGAATAGCTCGCCTGCCCGTACACGCCCATGGTGCCGGCCACCGAGGCCATGAAGATGACGCGACCCCACTTCTGCTCGACCATGTAAGGCCACGCCTCTTTCGTGCAGTTGAAGGCGCCCGTCAGGTTGACCTTGATGTCGCGATCCCACAGCCGGTAGTCCATGGCCTCGATCCGGGCCACGTTGTCCAGGGTCGCGGCGTTGTTGATCAGGATGTCGATCCGGCCGAACTCGTCCTTGACCTTCTTCATGACGTCGCGGATCTGTTCGCGGTTCGTCACGTCCATCTTGATCGCTAGCGACTTGCGTCCCATCTTGCGGATGTCTTCAGCCGTCTGATTCGAATGGACCCACCCTTGCGACAACGCGAGCTGGGCGAGCGCGCTGTCCGCATCGTCGGCTGTCTTCTGGAGGTCCGGGTCGTCCTCGACCAGGATGTCGGTGATCACCACGTCGGCGCCCGCTTCGGCGAGGGTCAACGCGTCCTGCCGACCGAGCCCGCGTGAGGCCCCTGTTATGACAGCCACCTTGCCTTTCAGATCGAACATTGGAAACTCACCCCCTCAACTTGATCGTTGCGCGCTGGCCCACGATGGCGCGCGAGATGACGAGCCGCTGGATCTCCGCCGTGCCTTCCCAGATCTGGTAGATCTTCGCGTCCCGGAACCACTTCTCGACCGGGTACTCCTTGATGTAGCCGTAGCCGCCGAGCACCTGGATGGCGTCGGTCGTCACCTCCATGGCAACGTCCGCCGCGAAGCACTTGGCCATCGAGCCTTCCGCGCGCTCGAACGGCCGGCCCTGCGTCGCCATCCATCCGGCACGCCAGATGAGCAGGCGCGCGGCGTCGATCTTCATCGCCATGTCGGCGAGCTTGAAGCCGATCGCCTCGTGCTGCCAGAGGGGCTTGCCGAACTGCTTGCGGTCCTGGGCGTACTCGAGCGCGAACTCATACGCGGCGCGGGCGATGCCGAGGGCTCCCGCACCGACTCCGGGGCGGGTTGCCTCCAGCGTCATCAGCGCCCCGAGCGCGCCCGGTCCCGCGTTGTCGGCGTCGGGCTCGCCACCTAGCCGGTGGTCGAGCGGCACGCGGCAGTCCTCGAGGATGACCTGCGCGGTGTGGCTCGCCCGCACGCCGAGCTTCTTTTCCTTGCGGCCCATGCGCAGGCCGGGCGTGTCCTTTGGGACCAGGAACGAGGCGATGCCGGCCGGTCCTTTCGATGGGTCGGTGTTGGCGTAGATGACGTGGTAGTCCGCGATGCCGCCGTTGGTGCAGAACTGCTTGGTGCCGTTCAGCACGTACTCGCCGCCGACCCGCGTCGCTCGTGTCTTCATCGCCAGCGCGTCGGAGCCCGAGTCGGGCTCGGTGAGTCCGAGGCCGCCGATCACCAGCCTGTCCGGGTTGGTGAACTCCGGAAGCCACCGCTTCTTCTGCTCCTCGGTCCCGCTGGATTTGATGCCGGCGATGGCAAGGGCCATCGACTGGATGCAGACCGCGATACCGGCGCATCCCCAGCTCAATTCCTCGTTGAGGATCAGCTCGGTCAGGAAGTCAAAGCCCTGCCCGCCGTACTCCTCGGGCAGAAAAGCGGCCGGGCTGAGACCGAGCTTGTGCGCCTTTTTCACGACCTCATACGGAAATTCCTCGGTCTCGTCGAAATGCGCGGCGACCGGCCGGATCTCCCTCTCCGCAAACTGATGGGCCAGCTGGCGGATCTCCTCTTGCTCCGGCGTCAGCGCGAACTCGAGGGTCACGCGATGTCCGCCGACGACTTGGTGAGCACCGCCTCCCCCTTCTGGTTCACGGCCGTCAGCTCGAGCCTCTCACCTGCCCCGCGCGACGCGATGAAGGTGACCGTGTCACCGGGCACGACCATCGCCGCGAAGCGGACGGAGATGCGGCGCAACCGCGACGGCCCGCCCGCCTCTTCGGCCGCGACTGTGGCGAGGATGCCCATCTGCAGCATGCCGTGCGCGATGACGCCCGGAAGACCGACCGTCTTTGCGAAATCGTCGTCGAGGTGGATGGGATTCTGGTCGCCGGAGGCTTCCGCGTACGCGGCGATCTGCTCGCGCGTGAACGTTACGCGGCGCTCTGTCATGA
Source organism: Candidatus Sulfotelmatobacter sp. (assembly GCA_035602465.1). Taxonomy (GTDB): domain Bacteria; phylum Chloroflexota; class Dormibacteria; order Dormibacterales; family Dormibacteraceae; genus 40CM-4-65-16. The sequence continues at coordinate 27,059 of DATNMQ010000014.1, forward strand.
ACGAATCACAAATAGGGCGCGCGACCGGCACAGCGGGCCACCCTCGGCGTCAGTGGTGTCCGTCTCGAAGGAGACAAAACGCATGCCGCGGCGGCTGATGTCGGACGCGACCCGACCGCGCGACACGACCGTCTCCCCCACGCGAGGGTGGCGCGTCCACTCGAACTCCTGCTCGGCGTGGAGCAGCCGAGAGAAATCCACCGCGGCCTCCTCATCGCCGAAGAGGTGAGGCACTGTGACACCGAGCGAATAAACCGCCGCGAACGTCGGCGGCACACCGTCATCTGGGTCGACGCCGATCGCGCGCGCAAAAACGGCGACGCGCTCGGGTTCGATCTCGAATTTCACCGCCGGATATGTCCGGCCGGCGACCACCGTCACGCGGAAAAGACTAGTTGACCGGCCTGCTTGGTCTGAGACGGGCGAACACGCGGCGCAGCAGCAGCGGACGGAGGGCCGACCACGATTCCATCACCGACGACTTGGTGGTCGAGGCGACGTCGGGTGGCGCATACGCGGCGACGACGAACCCGCTCGCCAGGGCGCCGACCGGCTCGGCCGCCTCGGGGAACGCTCGCTGCAGCCGCCGGCCGAGCTCCAGGGGAGTCTCGCCCGGCCGGCGTTCAGCCCCGGCCAGCCTTGCGAGGGCCAGCGTACGTTTCCACACCGCCATCACGGTCCGCGGACGCAAATAGCGCGAGATGGCTACGAGCGCCAGCAAAAGCAACGCGACGATGATGCCCACGATCTTGGTGATCGTTCCGGCGTCAGGCACCCGCATCTGCAGGCCTCCAGGGCCGATGGCGGTGCCGGGGTCCTGGGTCTGGCGGGGGCGGGTCGAAGGCGGCGTGGCGACCGTCCCACCCGCACCGAGGACCGAGCCGGGGTCGCACCCATTGTCGCGGAGGCACGCGTTCGGGCCGGTCTGACCGCGGGGGATCGTGTTGTAGGTTCCGTCCGCCGTCGGCTCGAACGGGATCCATCCGTAGGTCGGGAAGTAGACCTCGACCCACGTGTGGGCGTCGTCTCCACGTACGACGTTGCCGTTGACCGTCGGATCGAAGGCGCCGGGACCGTAGCCGTTGACCAGCCGCGTCGGGATGCCCAGCGAGCGGAGCATGTCGCCCATCGCTGTCGCGAAGTACTCGCAGTAGCCCTGCTTGGAGTGAAACAGGAACCACTCGAGCCTGTCGGCGCCTGGCGGCGGGCTCGGCTCTGGCTGCAACGTGTACTTGAAGTTGTTGCCGTCGCGAAGATAATTCTGGATCGCCGTCGCCGCGTCATAGGGCGTCCTGGCGCCCGCCTTGGTGACGATGTCCACCGCCAGCTGGTGAACCTCGGCGAGAACGGCCGGGCTGCGGTAGCCACCCGGAGGCAGATCCATGAACTGCCCCACCCAGTCGGGGTAGTTGGTGCCGGCGTTCTGCAGGTCGGCCTCGGTCGCGGTCGAAAACTCGACCGTGACGGTGTACGTGCCGGCGGCTGTCGGGGGCTGAACGCTGTCGAGCCGGTCGACGGAGTACAGGTGGCTGTTCGAGCCGAGGGGCAGCGGTACCTGGTACGCGTGGGTCACGCGGTCGACCTTGTAGAACTCGCCCGGGTAGAACACCACGTTGCCATAGCCCGAAGGCAGACGCACCATGCGCACGGTCGCGCCGGCGACGCCCAGCTTCAGCGAGTTGTCCGCGTACGGTGCCACCTCGTTCTTCTGGATCGTCTGCTGGCGTCCGTTGTTCAGCGATCGATACCGCCACTCACCATTGACGGTCACGGTCGCATCGACGCCGCGGAAATACCTGGGGCCGGCGAGGTCGCCGACGACGTTGTAGATGAACACCGGATCTGTCGTGCGCTGAAGCTGCCCGCTGAGCTTCACGTCGTCGCTGAAGCCCGTGACGCCGCCACCGCCCGCGCCCGTGTTGAAGAAGCCCGGATGGCTCAGCTGCTGCTGCAGCTGCGCCCAGCCCTGGAACACGCCCGACTCCACGTCAAGAGTCTTATCCGCCGTCGACAGCGCTGGAAGCAGGATGGAGACCACGATGAGCGCCGCCATCGCGACAAGGCCGCTCTCCCAGAAGTCCCATCGCGCATCGCCCGTCAGCTTGACTCGAGCGCGCACCGCGGCCGCGATGGACCCCGTGTAGTTGGTCCACAGGAGCAGAGCAAGGATGAGGACGAGGATCGCCAGGACGTACCCGTTCTGGTCGGTCGGGAAATTGAGCAGGTTGGTCGAGAAGGCCGCGGCGCCGGGGATGAGACCGAGCATCGGCTTGCCCCAGCGCACCACACACCAGCTGAGCCAACCACCCGCGACCCAGAGCAGCAGGCAGATCAACACCAGATAGAAGGAACGGTCCGAACCCGCGGAGCCGTCGCTGATCCTGTCCCACCACACCCGAATCAGCTGCGGACCGATTACGTCCGTCGGATGGGTGGCGTGGATCTGCGGCCAAGCCCCGATCACCGCCGCCACAGGGGCGAGCAGCGCGCCCGCCAGAAGGGACAGCGGCTCGGCGATGGGAAGCAGCGCGAGCAGCCCCATCACCAGTGCGCCGACCAGAGCGATGAGGGTGATGACCTCGATTCCGTCGACCCAGTGCACCGTCGTCGTCGACCGCGCCACCGCGAAGGTCAGAAGGAGGACGAGGACCGCCGACCATGTGCGGCCGCCACCCAGCGATTCGCGGGCCCGGTCCCATGCCACGCCGGCAAACTGGAGGCGGCCGTTAGGCGATGCGGATTGCATCCCTCGTCCTCACCAGGCGCGCGAAGTCGTCCCCACGCCTGACCACGTACAGGTCCACGTCCTGGCCGAGGTCGAAGCTCGGGTTCAGGTCCGGGCCGCCGAAGCTTGCCGGGTCGAGATAAAACACGATCAGGGCCGAGCGCCGCCCGCGCACGGCCTGCAGCAGCCGCACCCACGCGGGGTCGGCGCTCGGCGTGATCACCGCCACAGCCCGCCGCGGCAGGCGGCGGATGCGATCCCAGGCCAGCGTCTGGGTCAGCGGCGTGCGGCCGTCGGCCTGGCAGACCGCCAGGTAGTCGAGGATGAGCCTGTCCTGGCGCACTGCGCGGTGTGGCTCGAGCACGGTGCCTCGCGAGTCGTTGGCGATCAGTCCGACCTGGCGGCCGCGGCCGTGGACCTGGGCGGCCATCGACGCGGCGAGACTGACGCCATACTCGACGGTCGACTCCTCGCCCTCACCGAAATGGACGGAGCGGTCGAGGTCGAGCAGGATCCACAGGTCTGTCGTCAGCGGCTGCTCGAAAGTCTTCGACATCAGCCGCTGGTGCTTGTGGGAGAGCGGCCAGTGGATGCGGCCGAAGCTGTCGCCGGTGGCGTAATCGCGCACACCGCCGGTCTCGGGCGGATAGTCGGCCCAGGAGCCGAGGGTCGGCGAGGAGCCCATCTGCTGCGCGCTCGGCGTCAGGAGGTCGGGCACCGGGCGGACACGCGGATAAACAAGGATGGAGGTGCGCTGGGTGAGCTTCAGCTCCTGCTCGAACAGCCCGAACGGTTCCTTCACCTTGAGCGAGGTCGGACCCAGCGCCATCCAGCCGCGCCGGCGGTAGACACCTCGGGCCTTCCATTTCACCACCTCGTTCCCGAGCGAGATGACCCTGCCCGGCTGGTAGTCGGGCAGCTGGCTCAGGTCGCGGACCTCGACCCAGGGCGCCGGGATCCATCCCGCCCGGCGGACCTCGAAGACCTCTTCATACGCCTCGCCCACAGTCGGCGTGCCGGGGTCCACGTGTCGGGTGACCTTCACGCCCCTGATCGCCAGGCGCGGCCACGCCCACGCGATCACGAAAAGGAGGCAGAGCGCATAGGCAAACGGGTAGGCGACGCGAATCCCCGTGAGATACGTGAAGAAGAGGAGCAGGCCAAGCGCACCGGCGAGGGCGACCTTGCTCATGCTCGCCTTGGGGTTGTCGCGCCCCTATCCGTCGTAAGCCATCTGCGGCACATGCTCGCGCTCGAGCAGGCCCGCGACGAGCTTGCCCGCGCTCTGGCCCTGCATCTCCGCGTTGGGCCGCAGGATGATGCGGTGCGCGAGCACAGGCTCGGCCAGGATCTTGATGTCGTCGGGCAGGACGTAGCTGCGGCCCTGGATCGCGGCGAGCGCCTGGCTCGCGTGATATAGGTTCAGCGTGCCTCTCGTGCTGGCGCCGAGCGCAACCTCGGGGTTTCCGCGCGTGCGCCCGACCAGGCGGGCGATGTACTCGCGGAGCTCGGGCTTGACGAACACGTCGCGAACCGCGGCCTGGGCGGCCTTCAGCTCGTTGGGCGAGACGACCGGCTGCAATTCGTCCATCGGCGACTCGACCTTGTGCTGGCTGAGAAGGTGTGCCTCCTCCTTTTCCGTCAGGTAGCCGAGCCTCACCTTCATCAGGAACCGGTCGAGCTGGGCCTCGGGCAGCGGGAATGTGCCTGAGTACTCGACCGGGTTCTGGGTCGCCATGACCATGAAGGGCTTGGGCAGCACGTGGGTCTCCCCGTCGATGGTCACCTGCCGCTCTTCCATCGCCTCGAGCAGCGCGGCCTGCGTCTTCGGGCTCGCGCGGTTGATCTCGTCCGCGAGGAGGATCTGAGCGAAGACCGGCCCCGGCCGGAATTCGAACTCGTTGAGCTTCTGGTTGAAGGCACGCACGCCGGTCACGTCCGAAGGAAGGAGGTCGGGAGTGAACTGGATGCGGCGGAAGGTGCAGTCGAGTGAGCGGGCGAGGGACTTGGCGAGCATCGTCTTGCCGACACCGGGCACGTCCTCGATGAGAAGGTGCCCCTCGCACAGGAGGGTCACCATGCACAGCCGGATCTCGTCCTCTTTGTTCACGATCGCTCGGCTGACGTTCGTGAGGAACGCATCGGCGACCCGGGTGACGACTTCGGCTGCCCCCACTCCCGCGATTATAGGTTCGCCGTTCTGGTGTCCCACCTCAGTTGAATACGCGTGAGGGGGGTCGTTGGTTCCGCCTCTCGTTACAAAATGCGCGCTGGAACGTCATGGTGAGCAGATGAAGCTCCTCCTTGCGCTGCTGGTCCTGGCGGCGGTCGCGTGCGGATCTGCGACCCCGCAGCCGGCCAAAGGCAGCCCGATCAGCGAGCCTCAGCTGAAGTTCGCGGTCATGGACGCTGCCGGCAAACCGGTGTTTTGCGACTCCGACTTCTACCCGGTCGCGCGCGAGGGCGTCGAGCAGGCCAACGCCGATACCCAGTACCCGCACATCCAGGCCGACGCAGCGACCTACACGGCGATCGTCGCGCACGAGCACCTTCCCTCCGGCGACCTGACCGAGGCGCAGAAGCTCGTGGTCTATCGCGCGTGGAAGCTGCTTCGCGCCCTGGTTCTCACGGCGACTTCCGCCGGCGACGTTTACACCTTCCAGTACCGAGCCAGCGCGACCGCGGGATACGAGCTCGTCAGCGGCACGGCGCGGGTGGACGGCGTCGTGACGATCACGTCGCGCACCCCTTCCGGGCCGCCCAACTGCCCGATCTGCCTGGCCGCCTCGACCATGATCGCGACGCCGAACGGGGACGTGCGGGTCACCGACGTGCGCGTCGGCATGGTGGTGTGGACTCAGGCCGCGGACGGTTCTCGAGTCGCCGCTCCAGTGGTCGAGGTCGGCAGCATGCAGGCGCCTGCCGGTCACCGGATGGTCCACCTGGTCCTGGCCGACGGCCGCGAGCTGCTCGTCTCGCCCGGACACAAGACCGCCGACGGCCGCCCTGCGGGCACGCTGCGGCAAGGCGACGAGCTCGATGGTTCGACGATCACGTTCTGGGAGCTCGTGCCCTACACCGAGGGGCGGACGTACGACCTACTGCCATCCGGAGCGACCGGTCGTTACTGGGCCAACGGAATCCTGCTCTCGAGCACGTTGGGCCGCTAGGCCCTTCATGCGCTGATCACGACCACCTCGGTGAAGTCGGCACCGGCGAGAGAGCCGGCGTAGAGCGTGCCGCAGGTCCGCCCTCGATACCGCGCGTTCCTCGCGGGAGACCACTGAAAGCTCCGTGGGCAGGCCGACTCTGACCGCACTCGTCCATCTGCGCCTTCGGGCGTTGCGGCATTCGTTAGCCACGATGCCCAAGAACCAGGCTTTGAGGCGGCCTTGATCGTCGAGGCGATCCAGCTTCCGCCAAGCGATGAGCGAGGCCTCCTGGACGACGTCCTCCGCCGCCTGCGGGTCGTGAAGCAAGGCGCAGGCCAGCCGGTAGGCGGGCTGCACGACCGGAACGAGCAGGTCCGTGAAGGACTGCTCGTTCACTGTCTGCGTGCTGACCGGCCGGCTGGCCACTCGCTGCAACAGGTCTGTACCCGGCTAGATCGGAACGGCGTTTCCGTTCGGGTCGCGAGTCGGTGCGGACGCCGGCGAAACAGCCGGAGAGCTGCTGTACGGGGCTTGCTCGATGACGAACGGGTGGTTTGTGGTTTGGGTCCCAGAAGACGTCGACGCGGTTGAGCTTCGAACGACGTAGCCGCCCACGCCCCCAAGCAGGAACGCTGCGACCAATGCGACAAGAAACGTGCGGATGACGCCGGTCGGTATCCGCGTCCGGCGAAAAGATGCACTCGCCTCCATGGTTTGGTTTCTCCTTGAGGTTCATTTGGTGTCGAAAGCCGGCGCCGTGGCTTGACTCGCTTGCCTATTCACGTCGCCAACAGGGCGTTTTGTGTCAGCAGAAGAAGACGATTTCGCTGAAGTCGGCGCCGTCGATCTGCCAACCGATCGTGTTCGACGAACCGTTAGGAAAACCGACGACTACGTCCCACTCGTACCTATAGAAGCTGTTGCCGTTTCTCGACGCACGGCCCTCGCTGAGGACGAGCTTGGGCCGCTGCTCGACCACCTTGCCGCCCAGGCTGTCGTTGCCTACGACCGGCCCGTATGCGAACTGGCCCACGAAGACCGCATTAATGCCGTTGATGGCGTCGCGCGTCCGAACAAGGATCGGTCCGGCGATGTCAGTATCGGCGTACAGCGGGCCGTCAAAGTAACGGCCCCAGGATGTGCTGAGGGGTGCGCCGCTGCCCACATAGACGGGTCCCGATCCATAGTGGAGATGAGCGTTGAGCGGCGGGGGCGTGCACTCAGATGGTGACGCTAGCGCTGGGATGCGAAGAGGTCTCGCTTCAAGTTGCGCAGTCTTTGACGCGAAGGATTGACCGGCCGAAGCCTGCTGCCGGTAGTCGTTGACCAGCCTGGTCCCCGCCAGGACCGCGACGACCGTCGCGATCATCAAGAACACCGCGACCGACGAGAGCGGAGGCCAAACGCGAAGCGTGAGTCGCTCTCTCCGGTATCGAACGGGGTCTTCAGTGACAACGGTCGCAACGACGCGTTCAGCCATCCCGGCCGTTGAGTGCGAAATGCTGTCGAAAGCCACGTGGATGTCCTGCCGCAGACTCATCTGAGCGCCTCCTCGATCGCGACTTCCGGATGCAGTTTCTTGATCGCGCGGTAGAGCCTCGCGCGCGTAGCGCCCACGGAACGGCCGGCGACTGTGGCCACCTCATCCACCGGCAGGTCGAGATAGAAGTACAGAACTACGACCAGGCGATCGTCGTGACCGAGCCTGAATATGGCGCGGCGCAGATCGGCGCCCCGAAGAATGCTCTCTTCGCTGGAAACAACGGACAGGTGCTCGGGCAGGCCGGTGCTGACGTCACTCGTCCACTTCGTGCGGCGTGCGTTGCGGCACTTGTTGGCGACCACGCCCAAGAACCACGGGCGCAGCCGGTTCCGGTCCCGCACCCGGCCCAGCTTTCGCCACGCCGTGAACGACGCCTCCTGGACGGCATCTTCAGCCGCCTGAGCGTCATGCAGCATCGCCAGCGCGAGGCGAAAGCCAGGCTCGATCAGCGGCTTCAGCAGGTCGGCGAACGTCGCCTCGCTGGTCGGCTTCACGGCGGTGGACGGATCGACATCTGCCATTCGCTGCATGTCTCACCTATACCTGTCGTCCGCCGGGGGATTTGTTACAGCTAGCTGACTTCTTCCTCTTCGACCAGGCGCAGGTGGCTGCTCACATCTAGGCCAAGGTGCCGGGCGAAGAATCCGGCGACGCGCTCCAGGTAGAGGGGGCGATCCGCGAAGTAGGCGCCCGTGTGCGGCGCGCCCTGCACGATCCATATCTCGCGCGGGCCGCGGTACGCGTCGTACAACCGGCGGCTGTGGTTCACGTTCGTGATGTCGTCCGCGCCGCCGTGGATGAAGAACAGCGGGCGCGGCTCGAGTGCGGTGAGCACTTCCTGTGGGCTGCAGTCGGAAAGCCGGCAGCGCGTGCGCATCCACAGCATCACGCCCGCGAGCCAGACGAACGGCGTGCCCGGCAGCTTGCTCGACCTGCGCACGCTCTCGATCAGCAGGCGGCGCAGGTCGCTGAACGGGCTGTCCAGCACGAGCGCCTGCACCCCGGGCTCGCCCGCGGCGCCAAGCATGGAGACCACCGCGCCCATCGAGTACCCGAGGAGGCCGATCCGCGCGTTCGGAATGCGCTTGCGCGCGAACGCGATCGCCGCCTGCAGCTCGAGGACCTCCTTGATGCCGAATGTGATCGGGGCTCGATCGCTACCTGGCATGCCGCGATACGAGTAGAGGACGACGTTGAACCCTTTGCGCCACAGCGCGACGGCAATCCCCAGCGCACCCTGCCGCTGGCCCTTGTGGCCGCCCGAGATGATCACCGTTTGCGGCGATCCCGGCTGCCGGAAATGCCACGCGCCGAAGTTGATCCCATCCGCGGTGACCAGCTCGACCTCTTCGTAGTCGGCCTGGAACTCGAAGGGGGTGAAGCTGAAATCGTCGAGCCAGACCGGCCTCGGAGGCAGGAACGCACGGCGGTAGACCTGGTAGGAAAGCGCGATATAGAGGACGAGGAAAGCGGCCATCGCGACCGCGACGTAAGTCACGAGAGTCACCCGAGGCGAAGCTTACCGAGAACGCCTCGCGCGCGATCCCTTTGCGGGCTCGGCGCGACGCCCGGCCAGGTCTTCCTCGTACCGGCCGAGCACGAAGAGCAGGAGGCTGAGGCGGTTCAGCCACCGCCGGACCTCCGGATTCTGGAGCCCGCCCGCGCGCTCCAGGGTCACGCACCTTCGCTCGGCCCGCCGCGAGACAGCCCGCGCGAGGTCGAGCGCGGCCGAAGCCGGGGTCGCTCCCGGGAGGATGAAACCCTCCGGCATCGTCACCGCGGCCTCCAGCTCCTCGATCAAATGTTCCAGCCTGCCAACCTGCGCCGGGCCGGTGGTCATGAACGCCCTGGCCGCGTCGGGGCTCGTGCCTAGCTCCGCCCCCACCGCGTAGAGGCCACGCTGCAGCTCCTCACAGATAGAGGTGACGCGCGCGTGGCGGCTCAGCGCCCGAGCGAGGCCCAGCGCGCTCGAGGCCTCGTCGACCGTGCCGAAAGCCTCGATTCGAGGATCGTCCTTGGGGGCGCGCCCGCCGCCGAGGAGCCCGGTCGTGCCGTCGTCGCCCGTTCCTGCAAGCTCGAGCATCCGCTTCTTGCGGGCTCGCGCCCCGGGCTTGTGCTTATTCGAAGACGCGGCTGAGGTCGTACAGCTCCTTCGGCACGCGCCGTGTCTCCTTGATCACCTCGGTCAGAGGCACCACCTCCACGTCGCCGTTGCGGCGGATGGGGATGACACCGCTCTTGCCGTCGACGATCAGCTCGACCGCCGCGACCCCAAGCCGGGTGGCCCAGATCCGGTCGACGGGCGACGGCGAGCCACCTCGCTGGAGGTGTCCGAGCACCGTGACCCGGGTTTCGAAGCCGGTTTCGCTCTCCACCCTGCTCGCGAGCAGGTCACCGAGGCCTCGCTTCGCCAGCCGGATGTGGCCGAACGCGTCCTTCTCCGCCTCGCCCCCCATCTCCCTTTCGAGCTCCAGGATGTGGGCGCCCTCGGCGACGACGATGATGCTGAACAGCTTGCCCTCGCCGCGCCGGCGGTAGAGGTGTGCGACCACGTCGGAGAGGGGTATCTCGAACTCCGGGATGATGATCATGTCCGCGCCGCCCGCGATCCCGCCCATCAGCGCGACCCACCCGGCGTCACGTCCCATCACCTCGACGACCATCACGCGGTGGTGCGCCGAGGCCGTCGTGTGCAGGCGGTCGAGCGCCTCCGTCACCACGCCGACCGCGGTGTCGAACCCGATGCAGAACTCGGTGACCGCGAGGTCGTTGTCGATCGTCTTCGGGACCCCAACCGTACGGAAGCCCGCCTCGTGCAGCTTGGCCGCCACGCTCAGCGTGTCGTCGCCGCCGATCGGCACCAGCGCGTCGATGCCGTTGTGTCGCAGCGCCCGGATGACCCGTTCGATCCCGTTCTGCTCTTTTAGAGGATTCGTGCGCGACGTGCCGAGGATGGTTCCTCCCTGAGGCAGGATGCCTCGCACGTCGGCGGGCTTGAGCTCGTCGATCAGACCCTCGCCGAGGCAGCCGGCCCAGCCGTTCTTGACGCCGCTGACCTGGTGCCCGAGCTGAAACGCGCGACGGGCGACCGCGCGGATCGCCGCGTTGAGGCCGGGCGCGTCTCCGCCGCCGGTGAGGACCCCGATGCGCACGGGAGATAGGTTAAGGCGTACCGGTCAACAGATCGCGAGCCTGTCCAGCATCTGGCTGAGCGTGACGTCCGCGAGCGAATTCAGCAGCAGGTCCGCGTGTGTCAGGTCGAGCCGCGCGGTGATCGAGTTCGGGATCGCCACGCAGCGCATGCCGGCCCGCTTCGCCGCGGCGACGCCGTTCGGCGAGTCCTCGATGGCGATCGCCTCGTCGGCTTTGACGCCGAGGCAATCGAGCACGGCGAGGTACAGGTCAGGTTCGGGTTTCGCGTTGGCCACGTCGTCGCGGCAGCGCATGCAGTCGAAGCGTTTGAGGATGCCGAGCCGGGCGAGGTGGCCGCTGACCCACTCGCGCGTCGAGCTCGACGCCACGCCGAGACGTAAGCCGAGGTCTTTAGCCTCGTCGAGGCGCTGCAGGATGCCGGGCAGCACCCGCTGGGCGAGGATCATCTCGGTCCGCCGCCCGATGCGGCGATCGAGCACCTCCTTGGGCAGCGGCCGGCCCAGCCGCTCCTCGAGGTGGTGCTGCGGGTGGAAGCTTGTCGTGGTCGAGCCGACGATCTGCACCCAGCGTTCGAAGGGCAACTCTTCCCCGTGCGCCTGGTAGACCTCGAGCCACGAACGGTAGACGGGCTCCTCCGTGTCGAGGATCAGGCCGTCGAAGTCGAACACGATGGCGCGAATCAACGTCCCAAAGCTTAGGATCGCCGTGCTGTGACGCAGGATCGGACCGAGCTGAAAAGCGGCTCCATCGGTTGGGTCAGGTCGATGCTCTCGGGCCTTGCCCTGGTGACCGTGGCGCTGATGCTCGTCGTGCTGTTTGGCGTCCTCGACGCGTTGCGCTACCGATCCATCGCGGACTTCTTCACCCCCGACCCGACCGCCGCCGCCGGCACGCTTGGGCTGGTGGGCGGGGCCGAGGGCGTCACCTTGAGCATCGTCCTGCTCGGAGTGATGTTCGGCATCCAGACCACCTCGGCCCGCTACTCGCCGCGCATCATCGACATCTTCACGCGCAACGCGTTGAACGCCTTCGTGCTGAGCTTCGCCCTCGCATCGATCCTCTACACGTTTCTCGTCCGGTCCGAGGTGAAGCCGACGTACGTGCCGATAGCGAGCGTCGCTGTCGCGGAGGTGCTGGCCATCATCAACTTCGCGCTGTTGTTTCCTTACGTGCTCTACGTCTTCGAGGTCATGCGCCCCGAGACGCTGGTGCAGAGCATCATGCGCACCGCCAGACGCAATTTGCGAAGGGCAGTGCGCGGCCGCGATTCGCGGCGCCACCGCAGCTCGCTGATGACGTCTGTCGCGCAGGTGACCGACATCGCATTCGGTTCGATCCAGCTGGGTGACGTACCGGTCGCCGTGCTCGGCATCGAGGTGCTCGGCCAGTTCCTGTCCCGCGATTACATCCCCAGCAAGAAATCTCTCGACACCGAGTGGTACAAGGTCGGCCACGCGGAGCTGCCTGGAGCTTCAGACCAGATCATCGCCGAGGTCAATCGCGGGCGGACTTGGTTCGAGTACATGGTGCTGTCCAGCTTTGTCGACATGGTCGGGCTGACCCCCATCCACCGCAAGGAGGCTGTCTACGCGATCGCGGTTGCGACGCGCAACGTCGGCCTGGCCGCGATCGATGTCGGCGACCCGGAGGTCGCCGAGCTCTGCGTACGCTTCTTCAACACCTACCTGCGAACCGCGATCAACCGGTCCGCGCCCACATTCGCGTCGGGGATCATGAACGAGTACCGGCGATACGCCATCGGTGCGCTCGAGTGGCGGCGCGACCTGGCGGTCGAGGCGGCCGCCCACCTGCTTCGCTACGGCCGCCACTTCGACGAGGCGGAGATGCCGGCAATCTTCGGCGCGGCGGCGGAGGACGTCGCCGACCTCGCGATCGAAGCCCGCGTGCGCGACCCGCAGGTATCGTTTCGCTTGGCCCAGCTTCTCGTCCGCAACCTGCTGGACCTGATCCCAAACGCGCGGCCGATCGGGCTCAACGGCCTCTTCAAGGGCGTGGCCAAGCTGACGTGTTGGGCCATGGCATCTGACGAGAAGGACATCACGCACGTCCTCGTCGAAGGTATCGCCGCCGCTCCGCCCGATTTCGTCGACGCGGCGCTGGTCCGGATGGAGTCGATGCAGAGCGGGCTGTTCTGGGAGGTCAACGAGCGCGTGATCGCGTTCGACTGGATGGAGCAGCCGCTGCGCGCGCAGATCCCGAACCTTCGCACAGCCCTGCGGCGCGTGAAAGCGGGTGGGAACGGCGTGGCCGCCGGCCTGTCCGACGCGCCCGTGGTGGCCAAGGACCTGGTCAAGCCCGAGCCGCTCAGCCAGGCCGGTTGATCATCGCGGTCGACGCGGTCTCGAAGTAATCGAGCAGCGCCTTGCGCACCGCGGGCGCGAGGTCGAGCGAGTCCACCGCCGTCTTCATGTGCCCGAGCCACGCGTCACGCTCGGCCTGGCCGATGACGAACGGTTGGTGCCGCATGCGAAGGCGCGGATGTCCGCGCTGGTCGCTGTACGTAGTCGGTCCACCCCAGTACTGGATGAGGAACAGGGTCAGCCTCTCGGTCGCGCCTGAGAGGTCCTCATCGGGGTAGACCGCTCGGAGGATTGGATCGGTCGCGACGCGCGCGTAGAAGCGCCGCACGAGGAGCCGGAAGGTTTTCTCTCCGCCGGCGAGCTCGTAAACGCTGCGACTGAGCACAATGCGATCCTAATCAGCGATGCCACGGGACCATCCGGGCGCCAACGCGCCCGAATACTTCAGCGGCGTCGTGCAGAGCGTGACGTGGGCCATCCTCCACCGCCATGTCCTCCTCATCCTGCACGCGATCCTCGGCCTGGTGCTGGTGGTGATGGGGGCAAGCGTGATGTTTCAGGCGATCCGCTCAGGGACGCGCAGCCTCGTCATCACCTCTGTGATCGGCGCGATCGCCATCCTCGCCGCGGGATTCAACGGCGGCAGCTACCTGAACTATCACGAGGACTTCAGCTCGATGATCATGGCGAGCTTCTTCGCCATCGCGGTCGTCGCGTATGGAGTAGGGCTCGACGTAGCCGCTGAACCCGAGCGCGCCTCAGCCTGACTTGCGCGCCGGCACGCCGGCACCCGCGAGAATCTCTGCGACCGGACGCACGATCGCCTGCGCCGCCCTCAGCCCGGTCGCCGAGAGGTAGCGCTCGACGATCAACCTCCCCACGGCGTAGCCGCCCATGTGCGGGACGCCGACCGGCCGCGCCCCAATCCGCTCTGCCACCAGGTCCCCCAGCACGTATGGCGTCCAGTCGCGAAACCCGTTGCCGGTGTCGAACGCGCCGGTCACGGTTTCATACGCGGCTTCCAACGCACGCCCGGTGACGTTCGCGTACCAGGCGCCCGTCGATTCGGCGCCGCACACCTCGACTGTGAAGACCTCGGCGAGACCCTCATGGATCACCCACTCCGCCACGTTGAAGCTGGTTTCGATGTTGGGAGTGCGGAGGTTGTGGACCAGCTCGTGCACGCCGCATGCGCCGATTCGCGTGAGGTTGTAGTCGGTGGGCCACGCGACCAGCCAGATCGTGCCCGGGATCGCGCCCATTCCGTAATAACCGAAGGTTTTTTCGGTGAACGTTGGGTCGTCCGGGTTACCGAGCGTGAGCGTGACGTCGATGTGTTCGGGATGCCTGATGCCAGGAAGGACGGCGCGCTGGTATTCCCACGCCCGGCCCAGCTCGCGACGGAGCTGGCCCCACGCGTCGGCCTCGACCAGGCGCTGCAGCGCCGGCGCATAGCGCGGATCGTCGACGTGGACGCGGAATCCGTCGCCCGACTCATGCACCTCCTTCAGCCGCGCCATGCCCGTCTGGTCGAACGCAGAGATCCCATTCATCTCCGCGAGCGCCTCGAGTCGCGCATCGGCCGGGAGCGTCAGCAGGCGCGCGAGAGCCGCGGCGTCGTCGTGGACGTCGATCTCGATCTGATCTTCGGTGGTCAGCACTTCGAAGAACATACTGTCCGCGGAAACTTGGTGATCGAACAAGAGCGAGCATTGTTTTCACGACAGGACCCATGAGCTCACCGGATGGCACGAGCACGCCTCAGAGGTCCCTCCGCACGAAGTACCCGTGGTGGGCCGCGCCGTTCTCGGCCCTGCTAGGCGCCGGATGTGTGGTCGCCTCACTGGGAGGGCCGGATGCGCTGCTCAACTGGAGAGTCGGCGTCAATACGCTCGTCGTTACAGCGGCGTCCATCGCACTGGGCATCGCCCTCACGGTTGTGCTGACATGGTGGCGTGACTATCGGCGTCGAGGTTACGGAGCCGGCCGCCGCGTGACCACCACAAGAGGTCGAACAAATTGGGGCCTCCTGGGAGCGATCGTGTTGGCGGTACTTGCACTCCGCACGCTGACAGAAGCAGTACCCGTCGTTGGCACCGTGATCTTCGGCGTGCTCGCGGGCACAAGCCTCGCCTCTTCAGTGCTGTTTTTGTGGGAGGCGAGGTACCCACCGCCCGCCAAGTGAGTTGAGCGCGTCCTACCCGTGCTCGACGACCGGCTGGAGAGGCTCGGGCGCCGCGGCGAACAACTCGATCTCTTCCTCTTTGGGCAGGTACCACGCGATCGCGATCGTTGCGATCACCAGGATGACGTGGGTCATCAGCGAGTTTTGCAGGCCGATCGCGTCCGCGATCGCCCCGTTGATTGGAATTCCGATTGCGCCGGTCACGAAACCGAGCCCCATCACCAGCCCTGACGCCAGGCCCGCCCGCGCCGCCATCAGCTGCTGCGCCATGAGCAGGAGCAGCGGCGCGGTCGAGGCGGCGAGGAATCCGATGGCGATCGCCGACGCGAATGCCCACGGTCCCGGGAAGACCGTGTAGAGCAAGATCGCCGGCACCGACAGGACGAGGGTGCCGAGGATGACGATGCGCCGGCCGTAGCGGTCGGCCAGCGTCCCGCACCCCACCGTGCCGACCGCGCTGGCCAGGACGAGCGTCGTGGCGAGTGGCCCGTAGAAGGCGGGGCCGTACCCGAGCTGGTGGTACCAGGTCGGCGTGAATGCCTGGAAGACGCCGACCGTCCAGGAGCGCGACATCATCACGCCCATGACCGCCGCGAGCGCAACGAGCGGGAGCGGGCGCTGCGAGACGGCGGCTGCAAAGGCGGCGCCCGCCGCGGGTCGAAGCTGCCCCCGCATGCGCCACAGCAGGTATGCACCAGTGACGACGCCGGGAATCACGAGCAGCCCCGTCCCGTGCAGGCCGAAGATGCCGAAGACGAGAATGCCGATCAGGGGGCCGGTCGCAAGGCCCAGGGTGCCGGCGGAGACGTAGACCGACATGCCGAGGCTGCGCCGCCAGGCGGGAAGCAGCGCCCGCACGTCGAGCGCTCCGAGAGGGTGGAAGGCTCCGGAGCCTAGGCCGGAGGCAAACGCCAGCACGAGCAGGAGCGGAAAGCTGTTGATGAACCCGAGCACCGCGTACGTGGCGGCGGTCCAGGCAAGCGCAATTCCTGTGAACCGCGTGCCGAATCGATCGGCGAGGATCCCGAACAGCGGCTGCGAGATCGACGCCATCCCGGTGTAGGCGAGGCTCACAAGGCCGACCGTTGCCAGGCTCAGATGGAAGCGGCCGATGAGCAGCGGGAAAAGCACCGGGATGATCCCCGCGTAGCTGTCGACCGTGAAGTGGCCGATCATCAGCGTCAGCAGCTTCCCGTTCTTCAGAAAGTCGAGCACTTAAGAGTCGAGCACCTAGAGTGTCGCGACGCCGGCCTGCCGCCGCATATTCGCGACCTCGGCGGCCGGAGCCAAGGAGACAACGAGCACGCGAGGAAGCGCATACATGCTGGGGTCCCCGCATCGTTGTGCGGGGCTGCCGACCGAGCGCGCGCAGGAGTCGACGCGGGCTTCAGCGCCGCAGGCGCCCGGCCGACTAGGGCGCGAAGATGCAAGGCCGGTCGGCGGCGCGACACTCATATCTCGATGATGCGCGAAGGGACCACGTTGACGACGCGGGTCGCCCCGATCCGGCGCTCGGGGATCGTGCGCCCGAACGCGTGGATGTGGCCGTGTACTGCCAGCACCGGCTGAAAGCTGCGGATCAGGCGCACGAACGCGACGAACCCCACATGCGTCGCGTCCTTTGCCTCAGCGACACCGAACGGCGGCGCGTGCGTTACCAGCACGTCCAGCTTCCGACCGGCCCGCAGGCGCTTGAGCCGGATCAGAAATTCGAGCCTCAGCGCGCGGCGGCCCATCTGGGGCTGCGTGTACTGGTTCGCCCCTTCCTTGTAGCGCAGGCTCCCCCCGAGCCCGGCGATGCGAAGGCCGCGCACGTCGACGATTCGGCCGTCGATGTTGTCGCAGCCGGCCGGACCGGGGATGGGGACCTCTGCGCGGAGCGGCATCCAGCTGAGGTCGGGGGACTGCAGGTTCGGGTCGTGGTTTCCGGGCACGTACAGCAGCGGCACGTCGAGGCGGCTGACCAGGTACTCGAGATAATCGAAGGGCAGGTCGCCACACGACAGCACGATGTCTGGCCTATGAGTGCCGAGCCGATCTCCGTAAAGGACCTCGTCGACCTCGTCGGCGACGGCGAGGATGCGCAGTGGCTTGCGGCTATACGCGCTTGAAGCGCAGGGCGGTCCAGGTTTCGTCGACCGCGACGAACGCGACCGGCTTGTAGCCGGTAACCGACGTGATTTCGCCGAGCACGTCGCGCTGGACCCACCACGGCGTGGTCGGCAGGTCGGTCACCCCGCGCGATTTTTCGCCATTTGGGCCGCCCTTGGGGTATGCGATCCACAGCAGGCCGTTGGGCTTGGACGCGCGGATGGCCTGCGGCCCGAGGCGGCGCAGCTCGTCGACGTCCTTGACGAAGAGGAGCACCGCGTCATAGGTCTTTTCGGGCTGCAGGTCGGTCTGGATGCCGGCAGGACCTGGGTAGAGCTGGGACAGGTAACCCTCCGGCGCGTTTAGCACGGCGACGCTGTGCTCGGGCGCCAAACGCAGCTTCTTGGCGAGTGGGCTGAATCCACCCTTGTCGGGACGGATGGCGGGCAGCGAACGCTGCGAATCGAGGTGCCCCATATGCGCGTGTCCTCACACATTAGAAGGAAACGAGGTGGAATCTCAGGCCCGATTTACTCGGGCCGTCACCAAGGCTCGACCACCAGACGCCGCCTGGGTCGATTGTGGAAGGAGGGGTTTCGCAGGGGAGGCCTGCCTCCTCTGCGCCCAAGAGCGGCGACAGAACAGCTCCAGTGCCTATGATCCGCGCCGTGCGTCCCGTGGTCGCGGCTGTGCTCGCCGTGATGTTGAGCGCCTGCTCCTCCGGCCAGCCTTCCACCTTCTCGCTCTCGGGCGCGTCGGTCGACCCGACCCACTGGTGCCCGGGCGGATCGATCAACGCGCCCTACGATCTCCACGCGACGATCGAGGCACGCAACGGCAAGTCGTCGGCGGTGACGGTCCAGGCGGTGACGGCGTCGATGACGCTCGAAGGCATCACCGGGAGCTGGCTCGAGAAGATCGGTGACAAGTACGAAGCGGACAAGGTCCAGTTCTCGCCAAGCACTATCGCGGCCGGCGCCACCACGAAGCTCAACGTCACCTTCTCGAGCGCATGTACGAGCGGCGCCTACAACGTCGGCACGTCCAGCCAGGGCGACTACGTGGTGACGATGCACGTCACGACCTCGGCGGGCCAATACTCGATCTCCGCTTCCAACCGGCACTCGATCGTGGCCGCCTAGCGCGGTTCGGGCGGCTCGCCGGGGCGCTCCCGGCGGGGCTTTGTGGGTCCCTGCGCGTTGCTCCGGTGGAGGTTCGACAACCGCAGATGCCACGTGCCTGGATCGTCGTCCTTGGCTTCTTGCTCGCCGGGCTGGGTGGCTTGGGGGCGTACTTCCTGCCGCTCTTCCAGACCGCGGCCACCTCCACCATCGGCGCGGGCGCCCTCCCGAATCCAAACCCGGTCGTCGATTCGCCGAACCAGCCCTTCACCGTGCTGCTCCTCGGCTCGGACGACGACTCGAAGTTCGCGCCTGACCGCCTCAACACGCAGTCGATGATCCTGGTCCGGGTCGACCCGACGACCAAACAGGCAACGATGCTCTCGATCCCGCGCGACCTCTGGGTGCCGATCCCGAATCAGGGCTACGGCAAGATCAGCTGGGCCTACCAGACGGGCGGCCCGCAGGGGGCGATGGCCGCCGTCGAGAGCAACTTCAAGGTCCACATCGACGACTACGTGTGGATCGGCCTCAACGGGCTGGTCAAGCTCATCGACAAGCTCGGCGGGGTCGATGTCCAGGTCACCAACCCCGTCCTCGACGATTACTTCCCGGCGGACCTGAACAGCGCGTCAGATCCCTACGGCTACTACCGCGTCGCGGTGCTGCCCGGGGCGACGCACATGGACGGAGTCCACGCGCTGGAGTACGTCCGCTCTCGCCACGGCGACGTCCGCGGCGACTTCGCGCGCTCGGAACGCCAGCAGCAGGTCCTGCTCGCCGTCAAGGCGCAGGCGTCGCACCTGAACATCGCCGACCTGCCTGGGCTCGCCGCGGCCTTCAACGGGGAGATCAAGACCAGCATGGGGATCGAGCACATCCGCGAGCTGCTGTCGATCGCCAACAACTTCAACAGCTCGAGCATCCACCGGGTCGTGCTGGTCCCGCCCTATACGTCAGAAGGGTTCGTCGCCGGCCAGAGCGTCGTGCTCCCGGTCTGGGGGCAGATCGTCCCCCTAGTGCACCAGAGCTTTCCGTGATTCGCTGGCTGGTCGGCGTCGGGCTTGTGATCGCGATGCTCGCCTTCGGCGTCGGCGTGTACCACGCTGCCGGCCTCCTGAAGGGCGCCCAGGGCGCCGTCCACCGGCCGACCGAGATCTCTGGGCCGACCCTGCCCGGGACTATGTACGTCGTCCAGGGCGGCGCGATCTACAGGTTCCAGCACGGATCCTTCACTCAGATCACCCCCGAGAACGGCTGGATGCAGCCGGCCCTGGCGCCGCAGAACCAGCTCGTGGCGGTCCGCCGGCAGCCCAACTACTCCGACCTCTACCTGCTGACCACCGGCGGCCAGACCGTCGCGCAGCTGTCGCACAACTCCTCGACCGTGTCGGCTGAGGAGAACCACTGGACGTTCTATCCACGCTTCTCCCCGGATGGGACGCTCCTCTACTACGACTTCGACCCGAAGGATTACTTCGACAGCTACCGGGTCGACCTCGCGATCTTCGCCAGCCCCCTGAACGCCAACGGCAAGGCGGTGGAGTGGACTCAGCCGAATAACTACACCGGAGGCGACGTGACCCCGCTCCCTCTACGCGGCGGCGGACTGATCTACACCAAGTATTCGATCGACGACTCTTTCCAGGTCCACGGACAGATCTGGCTCCAGAAGCGCGCGGGCAGCGCGGGTCAAGCGCTGACCGCCCCGGAGCTCGGATGCGCAGAGCCCGCCCTGTCGCCCGGTGAGAGGCTGATCGCGATGGTCTGCAACAAGGGCGGCAACCAGACGGCCGAGCTCGACGTCGCCACGTTCGACCCGACCACGTTCACGCTCGGCTCGCCGGCCGCACTGGTCACCGGGCAGCTCGTCGCGTCCCCGACGTTCTCGCCGGACGGCAAGACGATCGCGTTCCTCGCGCCCTCCAGGCCCGGTGGCAGATTTCAGCTCTGGACCGTCGGCTCATCAGGGCCCGCATCGACCCGCGACATCACCACCGACCTCGGTCTCGACTCCGCATCGGCGCCGGTGTGGGTGCCCTAGATCAAAAGTGGTTTTCAAAGACCGTCCAACAGTGGTAGCTGCCAATTGGGTACGTGCGCGTTTTGGAAGTAGGAAACGAACGGTGAGATTCAGAACCAAGTCCGACGCGCCCGACCTGCACACCCAACTCGAGTCGCTGCTCGACCAGGTATGGCGGTCCGAATCGGACTGGCGCCTCTGGGACCGCATCGATGCCGCCGAGATGCTGGACAGCCTGCGTGAAAAGCGCCACAAGACAAACGAGAACAGCACGGCGACTTGAGCAAGGCGGCATGACGAGGCTGGTCTCAGGCGATCGATGATCCGGCGGCCCCTGTCCGAGCTCGGCGCGCGGGCACCCCAACAAGTGGGGTCGAAGGGTAAGGCTCGAACCGCCTTCGTCCTCTCCGGCGGTGGAAGCCTGGGCGCCGTCCAGGTCGGGATGCTCCGAGCCCTGTTCGAGAACAACGTCCGTCCCGACCTCCTCGTCGGCACGTCGGTCGGTGCCGTCAACGCCGCTTGGATCGCCGGGCGACCAAGTGTCGATGGCGCGCACGACCTCGCGGACATCTGGCTCAGCCTCCGCCGCCAGGATGTCTTCCCCCTCAGCCCGATGACCGGCTTCGCCGGTCTTCTCGGCCGGAGCAACCATTTCATCTCGAATTCCAGCCTGCGCGCGGTCCTGGAGAGACACCTCCTCTTCGAGCGGCTCGAGGATCCAGCGCTATCGCTCCACGTCGTCGCCACTGAGCTCAAGAGCGGCCGAGCGGCCATCCTGAGCTCGGGGGCCGCCGTTCCCGCGCTGCTCGCGAGCTGCGCCATCCCGGGGGTGTTCCCGCCCGTGACAATCGGCAAGCGCGACTACGTCGACGGCGGGGTGGCGAACCACACGCCGATCACCGTCGCGCTGGAGCTCGGCGCGAGCAGGATCTTCGTCCTGCCCGTCGGCTATCCGTGGCTCAACCGGGAGCCGACCAACGCACTCGGCATGGCACTCCACGCGCTCGCGCGCATCGTCGAGCAGAAGCTCGACGCGGACGTGGCCTCGTACAGGAACGTCGCCGAGATCCGGCTCATGCCTTCGCTCGACCTCGCGGACGTGTCGCCCGCCGACTTCAGCCGCACGCGCGACCTGATCGAGTGGGGCTACGAGTCGGCTCTGCGGGAGCTGATTGCGGCACCGTCGAGCCGACGGGCGCAAACGACTCTGGCCGAAAGGGTGAAGAGGCCGCTCCGGCTGGCGCAAAGAGCGGCCTGATCTTCTCTCGTTGCCCCTCACCCTGACCCTCTCCCCTGAAGGGGAGAGGGAGCTAGGTAGCGGCGATCGGGCACGCGTTTTGTTATTGAGGCGCTGGGGCCGCAGGGTTCGGGCACCTCAGACCTCGTATGGAGGTGGTAGGCCGTGAAATGCGAAATCTGCGGCACGGAGCTCGCTAACTCCGAGGACATGAAGGGCCACATGGAGCGCGAGCATCCTCTCGACGAACGCGGAGAGCAAGGAGAGGACGAGCTCGAGAAGGCCGACATGCTGCGCGAGCAGGAGCAGCGCGCGCCGATCGTCCCGGGCAAGAATTAGCGCTCCGTTTCACAGTGAATGGAAGAGCCGGCGGGCACGGGTGCCGCCGGCTCTTTTTCTTTGTCCCTCCTCGCGGGGCGATGACTCGGCCAACTCACAGCTACCTCACAAGGGGCGCTGAGCGGCGGCCGCCAGTCTGGGTCTCGACGCTCGTGAAGAGCGAATCACACGCAGGAGGAGATAGAAAGTGAACGCAATTCGTAGGACCGCGATGGCGGCAACCGTCGCGGGCTCAATGCTCGTTGGAGGTGTGGCCGGTGCCGTCTTGTACGGCGCGACCGTGCTCTCCGCATCGGCGGCGACGTCGCCGACGCCAAGCCCGTCGTCCAGCACCGCCACGACTCCGGGCAAGTTCGTGCCCAACGAGGACCCGACCCACGAGGCGGGCGAGAGCGCGGCGCGTGAGGCGCAGGAGAACGCGGGACAGGTTCCGACGGTTCCGTAGGCGTCACCCTCACCCCACAAAGGAACGGCCCCTCTCCCTTAAGGGAGAGGGGCTTTCGCGGTTTGCAACTAAGGGATCAATTGCCGCGCGACGAACCAGACGTTGGCGGGGCGCTCCGCGAGGCGGCGCAGGTACCACCCATACCATGCGTCCCCGTACGCGATGAGGTCCCTCACCCGATAGCCCTCGCGCGCAAGCCGCAGCTGCTCGTCGGTGCGGATCCCGTAAAGCATCGCGACCTCGACCTGCGACCGTTCCATGCCGAGCGCTTCGGCGAAACCCCACACCCTGGCGAACAGAGCCGTGTCGTGCGTGCCGAGCACGAGCCGCAGCCTTCGTCGCTTGACCTCGGGCAGCATGAACACGCAAAGCGCGAGGTAGTTCGCATCGACGTCCTTCTTCGCCGCAAACGCGACAGAGGGCGGCTCGGCGTACGCGCCTTTGACCAGCCTGATCGCCGGCTTGAGCGGCAGGAGCTTCGCCACATCGTTGACGGTGCGTCGCAGGTATGCCTGAAGCGCGATGCCAACGTGTGGATGCTCTGCCCGCAGGCGGGTGTATAGGTCGAGGGTTCGGTCCGTGTAGGCGCTTCCCTCCATGTCGATCCACATGAAGCTCTTCGCCTTCTCGGCCGCCCGGGCCAGGCGCTGCAGGTTGGCGTAGGAAGCCGCGGCGTCGATATCGAGGCCGACCTGGGTGGGCTTGACCGAGATCTCCGCCTCGATGCCCGTCGCCGCCGCGAGCACCTCTTCGTAGTGCTCGACGACGCGGTTCGCGTCCTCGAGGTCGGTCAGATTCTCGCCGAGTAAGGTGAAGAGCGCGCCGACGTTCTGCTGCCTGAAGTCCATCGCCGCTTTCAGCGCGGCGTCAAATCCTTCCCCGGGAAGAAAACGTTTGACGGCGCGTCTAACAAACCCCCACCGAGGCACGTGCGTCGAAAGCCACCGATTCTGCGCACACCACAACAACACTCTTCGCATCAGGCACGCAAAACGTAATGCCTCGAAAGGTCGCAAGGGCGGCCGGATTCATTCCGGCCGCAACACAGCGCTACCAGCAAGCCACCCCCATCGCGGCCGAGGAGTGGCAACTCAAGAAATCAGAACATCAGGGAAGGTGCGTGTTGGCGAGCGCCTGGAACGGTCTTGCCACCTTTCATGAGCTGCCGCCGGCGGGAATGAAAAGGGCCGGTCCGAAGACCGGCCCTTCTGCGCTCCCCGAGCAGGGTCAGGGAGAGCCGTTACGAAGGAGACGGCATCGCGCTCGGCGAAGCGCCGCCGCCGCCATTGGCCGGCTGGGCGGTCGGTGCCGGAGATGTGACGGTCGGATTGTTCGACGGCGCCGCGGACCTGGTGCCGAACCAGTTCCACTGGGTGAAGCCGAAGAACAGCAGGATCAAAACCAGCAGGGCCAGGATGGCCGCGGCCATTCCCGCGCCTGCCCCGCCACCGGTGTCGCTTGTCTCGACGACCTCAGTTCCGGCCGGGCTCCAGTACCGGCGAACACTGTACCCACCGGCTCCGAGAAGCACGGCGAGCACGAGGATGACGAGCAGAATGAACAGCAGAGTCCCCAAGACGCACGAACCTCCTTTGAGATTTGGTTACGACCCACACCCCTTCGCTCGCATCGAGTCGTCGCTTGGGCCGCTCTATTCGGTAACGCCCGAAACTGGGCGGATTACCTAGCTCGCCACCTGTTCGTCAGGGGCCTTTTTCCGCTCGATCGACTCGACCGGGCTCTTTTTCGCCCTGGACTCCGCCATCGGGCTGGCGATCATGCCTCGGTGTGAGGGGTCACCCAGCCGGAAGCGGTTGAACACGGCCCCGAGCAGGATCAGCTGGCTCAAGAGATAGAACCACGTCGCCAGGAGGAAGAACAGGGCGAACTGTGCGCCGTAGGTGTTGAAACCGCCGGCGATCCTCGCGTAGATCGGAAAGGCCAACGACAGGACCTCAATCAGGACGCCAGCCACCAGCGCACCGGGCAAGACATCGCGCACCCCGAACGTACGGTTCGGGACAAATCGGTACAGCGCGACGAGCAGGCCGATCATCACTAGGGAGCCGACCGCGAAGCTGAACAGCCCGGCGTACGGGAAGAAGCCCGCGATGGCGTTGACAGCGACAGTGGCCACGATCGCGGCCACGAGGATCACCATCATGATCAGCCCCATCAGGCGCTGGCGCAGCATGTCGCGCTGCCGGGTGCCGAAGATCCGGGTGAGCGCAAACTCCATCGTCGCGAAGATGCTGCTCGCGCTCCAGACAAGACCTCCGAGCGAAACAAGCCCCAACCAGCCCGCGGATGCCTTGACGCCCAGCAGCGCTCGCTGCAGCTCCGGCTGCGCGCTGGCAGGGAACACCTGCAGCACGAACAGTTGGAACTGCGCCTCGGTCCGTGGGTCGCGAATGGCCAGGCCGACGATGGACAGCGCGCCGAGGATCATCGGAAACATGGCCATGAAGCCTGCGAACGCAAGCGCGAGCGCGTAGTTGCTCGCCTGGCTTTCTCCGTAAGCGGTGAGCACGCGGGCGAGAAGCGTTCCCTGAGCGCGTTTGACCAGGGACTGAATCCGCGCCTTCATGCGCGGGTCAGTCGGCCTGGGGCGGCGTCCGCCGGACGTCGTGGCCCGCGCCGGCGCGGGCCGCTCTCTCGAGCAGAGCGGTCGAGGCGGTTCCGACGATCGCCGGCGCGACCTTGCGAACGATGCTTTCCCCTGTGCCGGGCTCCTCACTCCTATGGTTGACCGTGAGCGTCACCGACGGAAGCGATTCCTTGAGGCGGGAGCGCATGTCGCCGGCGAAGTCGCGCAGCGATTCCACCGACACACGGTCCAGACCGTCGATGAATCTCCTCCGCAGGGTCGGCTTGCGCATGCGTCGGTAAACAAGGTAACCGGCCCCGACCAACGCAAGCGCGCCGACCGCAACGGCCGCCATGCGTCCGTACCTGACCGCATTGGAGGCCGCCCGGTCCTCGAGCACCCCCAGGTTCTCGTCCATTCGGCTGCGGGTCTCTTCTATCTGCCGTTCGATCTCATTCGCCGAAGCGCCCATTCCTTGTTCTCCTTCAGGCTTTCCATCGTCCGTTTCGGCAGCCCGACCTTGAAACGGGATTTGCCGAGCAGGGCGAGGACAATTCCGATCACGACGTAAGCGATCGCCCAGACAGCCGCGGCTTGCCAGTGCCAGGGCACGAGCCACACCACCATCGCCGGGATCGCCACGAGGATCCCAAGCACGATGAGCAAGGCGCCGAATGCCACTATGCCCGCGGCGATGGCATTGGTCGCGATCAGCTCCTTGAGCTCCTGCCTCGCCAGTGCGATCTCCAGCGTCACCAGCCGCTGGGCGTCGCTGATCATCAAGGCGACCAGGCCACGCGCATTTGCGCGCTGGGGCAGGTGTACCGTTCCTTCAACCGGCGATCGCAATCGAGCTTTCCTCGCTTGTGCAACGCCTCGCGTATTGGCGCTACGCGCGTTGTGCCGCCTGACGCTCGACGTCAGGGAACCAGGAGAGTGACCAGCAAAGCGACCGCGGCGACAGCCATCACCCCGGTCGTGATCCACGTCAGGGACCGGCTGATTGGGCCGCTGGTTCGTTCCTTCATGATCTGGCGGTCGGATCCGAGCAGGACGATCAGCACCAGCAGCGGCGGCGCGACCAGCCCGTTGATGACCGCGGTGATGAACAAGGCGCGGATTGGATCGATGCGGAGAAGGTTCAGGCAGATGGCGGCGATCGTCGAGATCGCCATGATCGCGTAGAAGGTCGGCCGGTACGTCGGCTTGTCCGACAGGTCGCCCTTGAGGCCAAAGAATTCCTTGACCGCGTAAGCGGCCGAGCCGGTCAGAATCGGGATCGCCAGCAGCCCGGTGCCGATGATGCCGACGGCAAACAGGACGAAGGCCCACTGGCCGGCCAGCGGCGCCAGCGCCTGCGCAGCCTGGTCGGCGGACTGGATGCCGGTCTTGCCATGCGCGTGCAGCACGGCGGCGCTCGTCAGGATGATGAAGTACATCACGAGGTTGGAGAACAACATTCCGATCACGATGTCCGTGCGGGCCGCCTTGAGCTCGGAGATCGAAACTCCGCGCCTCTCAGCCTCGCTCAGCTGGCCGGCCGCACGCATCTCGTTGACCTCGGACGACGCCTGCCAGAAGAACAGGTAGGGCGAGATCGTCGTACCGAAGATGGCGACCAGCGCGGCGATGAAGTCCTTGCTCAGCTCGACGTGCGGAATCACACTGGCGAGCAGCACCTGCCGCACGTCTGGGTGCACCAGCACGCCCGTGATCACGTATGCGAAAAGCACGATTGTCAGCCACTTGAAGATCTTGAAGATCACCGTGTACGTGACGTACAGCTGCAACCCGAGGACGAGTGCCGCTACTGGCACGACCAGCCAAAGCTGATGCAGCGCGCCCTTGGTGAGGAGCGATCCTCCTGCGGCTACGGCGCCAAGGTCCGCCCCGGCGTTGATGGTGTTGGCCACGAACAGGGCGGCGATGCAAGCGCCGACCAGCCACGTGGGGAACTTGCGACGCAGCGCAGTACCCAGGCCGACGCCCGTATGGAGCGCGATGCGGGCACACAGCTCCTGGACCGCGGACATGAACGGAAAGGTGAAGATGGCGGTCCAGAGGACTGAGTATCCGAACTGGCTGCCGACCTGCGCGTAGGTGCCAATCCCGCTCGGGTCATCGTCGCTTGCTCCCGTGATGAGTCCAGGGCCCAACAGCTGGAGCCAACCAAGCGGTCCTCTCCTGGTCGCTTCCTCGAGCGTCGTTCGGCCGGCGGCGGCCGATCCCGTGTCCGCCTCCTGGCCGGGCTTGTAATCCCGCTTCAGCAGCTCTTCGCGGGGCGGTTCGGCGTTCGGTCCGGCGGCGATGGTTTTGAGGATCGGGTCCTGAATCTCCCCACCCGGTTCAGCAACGTCGTCTTCGGCCGGCTCCCCTTCTCTCACACACTAGGAACGCAGTTGAACTTTGGTTCGACCATCGAGCCGGCGATTCAGGGCCAGAAATGGCTGGAGGGCTCGGCCATTGCTGGCCAAGCGCCTCCGATTTCACTAACGAGCGGGGCAAGCCGTCTACCGACGTTTCCGCGGACTTATTTGGCACCACTTTTGGCGTACGCAAAACTAGACTTGAGTAGACATTGCGCCTGCTTTGTTAAGCTCTTGGTGAGGAATTTGAGAGGTCCAGGCTATTTCTGGACCGCGGAGGGGTATTTCATTCAGGATCTCTTCAAGGCTGGAGGGGAGGGACCGGTGTACGCGGACAAACACCTGCTCGTAACCCGCACGGCGACACCGCCGGGCCTGCGCTTTGCCGGCGAAATCGACCTGACCAATTCTGAAGCGGTCATGCAGGGCTTGAAGGTGGCGCTTCCGGATGGCGGCGGGGACCATCACCTCGACCTGAGCGCCGTCAGCTTCTGCGACATCAGCGGCATCCGGGCCCTGATCGAGGTCGCTACCGAGCTCGAGGACGGGCGCCGGCTCCTGCTGCACGGCTTGCCGGCGCAGCTGCAGACGGTGATGCGGGTCACAGGCTGGTCGGACATGCCCAACCTCTCGATCTGCAATTGCGGAGCAAGAGCGGTATGAACATCCCAGCGGAGACCAGGTTCCGGCACGAAGCCTTTCTTTACTCGGGCTGGGCCGAATTCGTCTCTGGGATGGTGCCCTTCATCAAGGGCGGCATCGACGCGGGCGAGCCGGTGCTGGTCGTCGAATCCCCCGAAAAGATCCGGCTGTTGCGAGAAGCCCTTGGCCAGGATGGCGAAAGCGTGATGTTCGCCGACATGGCTCAGGTGGGTGCCAACCCGGCGCGGATCATCCCAGCGTGGCGCGACTTCGTCACCCGTCACGGCACGGAGAACCAACGCGTCCGAGGGATCGGGGAACCGATCTGGAACGGAAGAACCGCCGACGAGCTGGTGGAGTGCCAGCGCCACGAATCGCTTCTCAACGTCGCCTTCTGGCAGGGTCAGCCGTGGTGGCTGATCTGTCCGTATGACGTCGAGCACCTCGATCCGGCTGTCATAGACGAAGCGCGACGCAGCCACGAATTCGTCAGTGGTGGAAGCGCTTCCGCGCAGAGCACGAACTTCCGTGGCGTCGAAGCCTGCGGCGCCTGTTTCGATGTACCGTTCCCGGCGCCGAAGGCAGGTTCACGAAAGCTGAGCTTCGAGGCAGACAGTCTGCTCGAGCTGCGAGGAGGGGTCATCCGTTTTGCGACCTCTTCAGGCTTGAGCGCGGCGAGGGCGACCGAGCTCGTCACCGCCGTCAACGAGGTCGCCACGAACAGCATCCTTCACGGCGGCGGCAGAGGCACTCTCCGCATGTGGCGGGACGCCGGCAACCTCGTTTGCGAGGTCCGAGATGCCGGACGCTACGACCTGCCGCTCGCCGACCGCGCCAAGCCGGGACCGGGTCTGCGCGAATCCCGCGGGCTTTGGCTCGCGAATCACCTGTGCGACCTGGTCCAGATCCGCACGTTCGACAATGGCACCGTCGTCCGCCTGCATATGAGGGTGGACCCCCGACACCACCTGCGGGTGGTCCCCTCCTAGAGCAGGAATTTCGGCTTCCACGAGCCCTGGAACCTTGAGTTTTCGAAGCCCCTCCTCCGCTTCGAAAAGAGTCAGGTAAATGCCCTTCTCCCAGGCCTGGGCAACGCCTATCCTGTGGCTTCCATGGCGATCCGGTCCGAGCTCGCCGGCTACAGCACCGCCCAGGCCCGGCGCGCGCTGGAGGGCCTCCCGCGCTGCGACTACGACATCGTGATCAAGCCGCTGCGGTATCGCCGGGCCCCCCACCTCGCGGCGCGCTGCGAGTTCGATGACCGCCGGATCGTCCTGCAGGTCCCGATCCCGTTTCGGCCCTTCAAGGAGCCGGTGATCTATGCGGCGCGGCGGAAGCGGGGCGAGGGCATGCGCTTTGCGTGGGCTTCGGAAACCGTTTCCTTCCGCGGCCGGCGCGACGTGCTGCGGTTCCTTTACTGCCACGAGTGGATGCACTGGTACCTGCACGAAGTGCTCGGCAAAGGTTCGGCCGCCGAAACCGCATGCGACCGCTTCGCGCTGCGCAACTTCCGGCGCCGGTACGTCACCTCAGACGACGCCGACGCCGCGCTCAAACGGCGGACGCTGAAGGCGCGGGCCTCGTACTGAGTCTCGCCGCGGCCGTCTAGGAGAACGACTCTCGGGGGTCCTTGCGGAGCAGCACGATCACCGCGATGGGGAGCGCAACGTTCACCATCAACGAGACCGGCCCGTGATTCGCGCCGATCGGGATCAGGAGGAGCAGGGCCGCGCCGAAAAGGCAGACGACCTCGAGCGCGATCGCGAAGCCTCGCGCCCTACGCCGCCGCCAGAGCACGCCGATGCCGAGCAGCAACGTCGCGAGTGACAGGAGCAGGGTGACCACGACCAGGCCGGCCATCGCGTACTCGCCCGCGAGGACGAACGGCGCGGACGAGATTGCAGCGATGAACCAGAACAGGCTCTGCATTCCAAGCAGCACGAACGCTGCTTCCGGCTTGCTTGACGTCTCAGCTTTGATCAATTCGTCTCACCACCTTGTCATCGATGTCGACGGCGAACCGTCCGCCGGGGTTGTCCACGATCCAAACGTGCAGCATCGGGGAAGCGCTGATGTCGATCGCGCCGATGGGACACGTCGCGGTCGGCGTCATGAAGCTGAACTCGAATCCGAATGGCGTGAAGCAGATGTTTTCGTGCTGGTGCCATGCGGTCAGCGGACCGCCGGGGTCGGGACCGAACTGTCCGATGTGTTGCATCTGAAACATCGCCCCTAGCAAAACGGGTCCGTGCTTCGTGTTGGCGTAGACGAGACCCTGGGGATGCCGCGGGTCCATGACGTAGCCCGCGTCGACATTGTGCTGGTTCATCCAGTGCGTCGACGGCATGTTCTGCGGGCCGCCCGGCCGGTACCCGGCCGCCCACGCCGCGTGCCAGTCGCGGTACGGCGCGATCGCCACTGCAGTCGCGTCGTAGAGCTGTTGAGCTGCGGCCACCTGCTCAGGAGTGGCCACGTCGTTCGTCGCTTGCAGCAGCGCGCCAGCGTGCGCGTGCTGCGCATCGGGCCTTGCGAGGGCATCGATCCAGATGACTGAGAGCGAGACCACTGTCAGGAACGGAACCGCCACGCCGAGCGTGCCCCATCGCCACCGGCGCCGTCTCTGCTCGCCTCGCACCGGCACCAGCACCAGGCCCAGCGCGGTCAGCTCGATGAGCTTGGTCGCGAGCGCCACCTGGTCCGGTGTGTCAAAGCCCAGGACGATGTAGCCGAGGTAGCCGAGCAGCGTCATCGTGATGAGCGACGCCGAGGCCACGCGCCACCAGCGCCACGTGAACAACTGCGACAGCGCGATGTACGCGAGGCCGTTGATCACGAACAGCGCCGTGGTGATGATCTCGCCCAAATGAGTCCATACGAGGCCGAGGTGGATGGCGCCGGCCATCGCCATCAGGACCGAAGCTCCGAGCACCGTGCCCGGCACGGTGCGGCGCGAAGGCCGCAGCCTCAGCGCGAGGAGCGCCAGCGGGAGAGCGGCAAGGCCGAAGTAGAGACCGATCGCGTGATCCGGTGAGATGTCGAACATGCCACGATCGTCGGCGCCCGGCTTAAGAAGGGCGTAAGAGAGGAAGGTCGACAATGAAGGCGCCGCCGCCCGACGGCGATTCGCCGGCCAAGATGCGGCCGTGGAGCTGATCGACGATCCACCTCGCGATCGCCAGGCCCAGGCCCGCGTGGCCGCCCGAGCGCGCCGGATCGGCGCGATAGAAGCGTTCGAATACCCGCTCGCGATCGGCGGCGGGGATGCCAGGACCATCGTCCGCGACCAGGATGCGCGCCCAACCCGCCTCCGCCGAAACGCGCACGTCGACGGTGCTCCTGGCATGGCGAAGGGCGTTGTCGAGGAGGATCCAGAGAAGCTGGCGCAGCGCGTCCTCATCGCCGTCGACAGCTGCTGAACCGGCCTCGACGGTCAGGATTCGATCCGGACGCAGGGTGCCCGCCTGCCGGCACACCTCCTCGACGATCGGTTTCACATCGGTCCGCGCCAAGGACAGCTGCGAGCCTGAGTCGGCGCGCGCGAGCGTCAGCAGGCGGTCGACGAGGCGCGCCATGCGCGCGCCCTCCTCGGCGATGTCGGTCACTGCCGCCGCGCGAACCTCCTCCGTGAGCGCGGGTCCGCGGCTCAAGAGACCGGCGTTGCCCTGGATGGTGGTCAGCGGCGTCCGCAGCTCGTGCGATGCGTCGGCCACGAAGCGCCGCTGGGATTCGAAAGCGTCCTGCAGACGATTGAGCATCCAGTTGAAACTGCCTGCCAGCGTCGCGACCTCGTCGCGGCTGCGCGGTTGCGGAAGCCGCCGCCCGAAGTCACGCGTCCGCCCGATGTCAGCCGCTGCGCCGGCAACGGACTTCAGCGGCGCGAGAGCTCGGCCTGCGACGAGCCACGACGCGATCAGGGCAGCGAGGAGCGCCGGGATCGCGGAGATGACGAGGAAGACGATGATGCCCGACCGGTTCGACTCGGGGACGCGCGTGGACTGCCCAGTCATCACGTAGCCGTTCGCGAAGGGCACGACGTAGAGCCTGAGCGAGCCCTGGGTGGCGAACGCTCCGTGATGCTGCTGCGCCTGGCCGAGCAGCGACTGGCTCGCCGCGGGAGGCGACCCGTTCATCACGCCGGTCGTGTAGATGGGCGAGCCGTCGGCCGACATCACCTCGAGGAAGACGTCGGTGCTCGTCGCAAGGTTGGCGGGAGCAACCACCGGCTGCTGCGCCGGGATCGCACCCCCAAGCGCCGTGACGGCGTCGTGGGCGCGTGCGCGAAGCGCGTCGTCCTGGTTCGTGAACGCGCCCTGGGCGAGCAGCGCGTAGAGCAGCAGGCCGAACAGGACGAGGGCGAGCGCGACGACGCCCGCACCGAACAGGGCAAGCCTAAGGCGCAGCGGCAACTATTCGTGCAGCGCGTAGCCGGCGCCGCGCACCGTGTGCAGCAGGCGCGGCTCGCCATCCAGCTCCAGCTTCTGGCGCAGGTAGCCGACGTACACCGCGACGACGTTGTCGCTGTCGGCCTCTCCCTTCCACACGGCGTCGATCAATTGCTCGCGTGACAGGACCTGGCGTGGGTGGCGCAGGAAATGCCGGAGCAGGTCGAACTCGGTCGCGGTCAGGTCGATCGCGCGCTCACCGCGCCACGCCCCACGGCTGGCCGGCTCGAGTCGCAGGTCGCCGAAGCGCATGTGGTCGCCGGGCGCCGTCCTGCGGAGCAGAGCGCGCACCCTGGCCAGCAGCTCCTCATTCGCGAACGGCTTGACCAGGTAGTCGTCGGCGCCGGAATCGAGGCCCCGGACCCGTTCCTCCGTGCCGCCGAGCGCCGTGAGCAGCAGGATCGGGATCGGACCTGTGGAACGGAGGCGCCGGCAAACGGCGATGCCGTCCAGGCCGGGCAGCATGATGTCCAGCACGACCACGTCGAAGGGGCGCTCCCGGGCGCGGCGCAGCGCCTCGTTGCCGTCGCCGGCGAGCTCGACGTCGTAGCCGTCGGCTCCGAGGACACGACCGAGGGTCGCCGCGAGCCGGGCATCGTCCTCGACCACAAGAATCCGCGAGCCTGTCATCCGAGCGAAGTATGAGAGGGAACCCATATGGTTCCCTCTCATCGGCCGGTCGCTTGCGCGACGGGCCTGCTCTCTTTCCGGTATACGGTTCGGATTGTCGAAGTAGTTACTCGATGCGACGTTTGGCAGACGTCTGAGGCTTAGTCGCGGCCGGGTTAAACCCGGCCGCCAAGGCGATGTCGGTTGGGACCCTTGTCGAAATCGGCCAAGTCTGTTCGTCGCATGAGGTGAGTCCAAAGGACATCACACGCAAGGAGAGACAGGCATGGCTAACTACGTACTTCTGTATTCCGGAGGCAGCGCGGGGACATCGCCCGCGGAGCGCGAAAAGATCATGGGGGCCTGGGGCGCCTGGTTCGGCAAGCTCGGCGACAAGATCGTCGACGCAGGCAACCCGTTCAGCGAGCACGCGAAGAACGTCTCCAACGGCGCGGTGCATGAAGGCGCCGTCGGCAACCCGCCAGCGACCGGCTACTCGATCCTGAAGGCGGACTCGTTGAACGCCGCGGCCGACCTGGCCAAAGGCTGCCCCGTGCTGCAGTCGGGCGGCAAAATCACGGTCTACGAGATAACCCCTGCGATGTAGTACGGCTCCCTCTCCCCTTCAGGGGAGCGGGATGTGGGGTGAGGGGCGGGGGAGCAGACCCCTCCCCTACTCCACCTCGACCAGCGAAACGCGCTTTGTCGCCGTCAGCCGGCCTCGGGCGCCCGAAAGGTACGTGCCCGAGGTCGGCGCTACGTCGAGGTAGTCCGCGCCGACCGCGACCATGACGTGGCCCAGCCCCCCGCGGCTGGCGTGAGTGGGATCGAAGGAGTGGGCGATCGCGTCGCCGGTCCCGTCATTCGTGGGAAGGAGGACCTCGACCCATGCGTGGGTTCCGCCCTGGCCGAGCAAGTGTCCGGAGACATAGCGGGCGGGCAGCCCGCACGCGCGGCACAGGGCCAGCATCACGTGGGCATAGTCCTGGCACACGCCCGCACCCAGTGCGAGCGCCGCCGCGGCGGTCGTCCGCACGCCGGTGACCCCGTAGCGGTAGGTCATCGACTGGTAGACCCAGTCGTTGATCCTGTCCGCCAGCGCCAGCCCGTACTCGGCCGACGCCGCGAGGTCGTCCGCGGCACGCATGATCAGATCGTCCGGCTCGGTCAGGACCGACGGCTCGAGCAGGTAGGCCTCGGAAAGCCAGCCGTCCGGGAGGCGATTCGGCTCAGCGGCGTGGCGCTCGACCGACACCTCCGCCACAAACTCGATCGAGTCCGCCACCCGGGGCGCGAACACCTCGAAGATCACGTTGCCGAAGCGGTCGCGGCGGTCTTCGAGCCGCGCGCCGGCAGTGCCCGAGCCGATCGACACCTGGTGCCACAGCCTGCGCTGGTCACCGAAGCGCTCTGGCGGGATGACGACCAGGCGGTGGTTGAGCTCTCGAATGGGCTCGGGGTACTCGTAGCGGAACGTCTGCAGCACGCGATACGACGCACGCCTGGCTGTCGCCCAGTCGACTGACGCCGGGTTGATCGCCATCACGAGTCCCTGTCCGCCCAGACGGTCATCGACCTGAAAGCGGCCGCCCCGAAGGTGGTCAGCATCGCCACGTCCAGCGCATCCCTGCCACGGCCGATCAGGACACGGCCGACCCGCCGCATGTTGTTGCGCGGGTCGAACGTCCACCATCGGTCCTCGAGATAGACCTCCATCCACGCGGCGAAGTCCATTGGGGCGGGGTCGGGCGGCACATACAGGTCCGGAAGGTAACCGAACACGTACCGTGCAGGGATGTTTAACGCGCGGCAAAACGTGATCGCGAGGTGAGCGAGGTCTCGACAAACGCCTTTGCGCTGCTCCAGGACGTCCGCGGCCGTGGTCAGCGGGTTGCTTGTGCCGTACTGGAAGGTGATGTTGGCGTGGACCCAGTCGCAGACCGCCTGGACCCGAGCCCCGCTGGGCTCCGTCTGCCCGAAGAGCTCCCACGCCATGCCCATCAGCTGGTCCGACTGGCAGTACCGGCTGGGCAGCGTGAAGTGGAGCAGCTCGCCTGGGATCTGGTCGGGCGTCAGCTGGCGGGCGGGCGTGCCGTCCAGGTCGGGCTCGTCGGGCACGGCGACCACAGCGTCATAACGCAGGGCGAGCTCGCCCTGCGGCATGACCAGTCGCTTGACCGGGTTGCCGTAGAAGTCGGCGTACTCGTCGATCGGCACGGGCGGCTGGGTGGACCATGACTCGGTGACCAGCTGGTGCCGGGCGTCGGAACGCGGGCGTACTTGGACCGTGGCGACGGTCGGAGCGCTCACGTCGTATTTGAACTCGCAGCCCACCCGTAGGTCGATCGTCTTGGCAGGTGTGCGGATGGCGCTGAAACTATAACGGTGGCTTCCGTGCTTGACATGAACTACGAGGTCAACGGGTTCTATGACGAAATGCTTGCGGCCGCCGGCCGGCCGCGCCCTCCTTACCGCCGACTCTACGAGCACCTGAACCGCCTCGGCCCTGACGAGCTCCAGCGGCGCTGGGGCCTCGCCATGGAGATGTTCCGCAACCACGGGATCACGTTCGCCGTCTACCCCGACGCCCAGGGCACGGAGAAGGTTTTTCCGTTCGACGTCATCCCGCGCGTGATCGAGGCGTCCACCTGGCGCCGGCTCGAGGCCGGGCTCAAGCAGCGCCTCCGGGCGCTTGACCACTTCCTCGAGGACGTGTACGGCCGGAAGCTGATCCTCGAGCAGCGGGCGATCCCGCCCGAGATCGTGCTCAGCAGCTCCCTTTACCTGCGCGAGATCGCGGGCTTGAACGTGCCCCATGGCATCCACTGCCACATCGCGGGGATCGACCTCGTGCGCAACGAGCGGGGTGAATTCTTCGTCCTGGAGGACAACCTGCGAACCCCCTCGGGGGCGTCCTACGTGCAAGCCAACCGCTACGTGATGAAGCGCATCCTCCCCGATCTCTTCGCCGGCTACCCGGTGCGGCCGGTCGAGGGATACGTGCACGAGCTGCTGCGCCACCTGAGATGGCTCGCGCCGGAGGGCGTCGACGACCCGACCGTGGTCCTGCTCACCCCGGGCATCAACAACGCCGCCTATTACGAGCACCTCTACCTCGCGAAGCAGATGGGCGTCGAGCTCGTCGAGGGCACAGACCTGGTCGTCGACCAGGACCACGTCTTCATGCGTACCACACGAGGCCTGCGCCCGGTTCACGTCATCTATCGACGTATCGACGATGAGTGGCTCGACCCGATTTTCGGGCGGCAGGAGTCTCTTGTCGGCGTCGCGGGGCTCGTCAACGCGTACCGCGCCGGCAACGTCGCCATCGCGAACGCGCTGGGCAACGGCGTCGCGGACGACAAGGCCGTCTACACGCTGGTGCCGAAGATGATCCGCTACTACCTGGACGAGGACCCGATCCTGCCCAACGTCGAGACGTATCTGTGCGCCGTCGACGAGGACCGGCGCTACGTCCTGGAGCACCTCGACGACCTCGTCGTCAAGACGGTCGACGCGTCCGGCGGCTACGGCATGCTGATCGGCCCCATGTCGACGCGGGAGGAGCGCGAAGACTTCCGGCGGCGCATCATCGCCCGGCCGCGTGCGTTCGTCGCGCAGCCCGTGATCGCCCTGTCTGTGCAACCCGTGTTCGACGGCGGACGCCTGCGCCGCGGGCATCAGGACCTCAGGCCATTCGTCCTGACCGGCCCGGACGTCTACGTGACGCCCGGCGGCCTTACGCGCGTCGCGCTGAAGCCCGGGTCGCTGATCGTCAACAGCTCGCAGGGCGGCGGAAGCCGCGACACCTGGGTGATGGCAGACGACGGCCTGGAGCCGGCGGATGCTTAGCCGGGCCGCCACCTCCCTCACGCTTCTGGGCCGCCATCTCGAGAGGGCGGATCACCTGGCGCGAATCCTAGGTGTGAACGTATCGCTTTCGCTCGACCGGACCGACGAGCCCGGGCCAGGTTTCTGGGTCCGGTTCATGGAGCTCGCCGGATGGCGAGGCAGCGACACAGGACGGCGCGAGCAGGCGATCGAGATGGTGGTGGCCGGCACGCTTGGGCCGTCGGTCCGGGCAAGCATCGCGGCCGCTCGAATTGCAGCGCAGGCCGTCCGGCCGTCGCTGCCGACCGAGCTGTACGAGCAGGTGAACGCCCTGCACTGGCGCGCCCAGGAGGCTCCCTTCCAACGCGACCTCTACCCCTTCCTGATGGACGTGCAGATGAGCATCAGGCTGGTCGATGGCCTGCTCGAGGACACCATGTTTCACGACGAAGCGCGGGACTTCGTCCGCCTCGGCAAGTTTGTCGAGCGCGCGGGCAACGTCACGCTGGTCGTGACGCGCAAGACGGCGGAGCTCGCGGAATCTCCGGAGGACGCGCTGGAGTGGACCGCCGTCTTGAAATCTTGCTTTGCGTTCGAGTCGTACCAGGCGCGATATCCCGGCGGCGTGACCCCGGATGGGGTGATCGAGTGCCTGCTCCTCGACCGGTCACTGCCGCGTTCCGCACGATTCTCCACGGCCATGGCGATGGAGGCTGTGGCACGCATCGACGGCAGCACGCGCCGTTCCAAGCCGCTGCGCCTGCTGGTCCGCCTTAACGCGATGTACCAGAACGCGAATACGGAGTCCATCGCTCAGAGCCCGCTCGAATTCGACGCCGAGTGCCGGGCGACGCTGCGCCTGCTCGAGATCGCCCTGCGCGAGACGTACTTCCACCCGAGCAAGGTGCCTGCTACCGTCATCGGCGAGGAGGGTCGCGGCATGCCGCAGCAGCAGCAATGAAGCTCGAGATCATCCACAGCACGCGCTACCGGTATACGGGGCCGATCGCCGAAACGGTCATGGAGGTGAGGCTGCGCCCGATGGACGGCAACGGCCAGCGCTGCCTCGACTTCAACCTCGAGCTGAGCCACGGCGTCAAGGCGCGCTCCTACATGGACGGCTACGGCAACACAGTCCATTACTTCAACCTGGTCCGGCCGCACTCGGCCTTGAACGTGATCAGCCGTTCGACCGTCGAAACCGGCCTTGGGCCGGACACCGACCCCGGCGAGGCGCTCGTGCTCGACTTCCTTCGCTTCCGCTCGCCGGTCAAGGACGTCGACGGCGTGAGGGAGCTGGCGCAGCAACACGCCATCCGCGATCACTCAATGCCGGAGGCGGTCGAGAGCGCGATGGAGGAGCTGACCCTGACGATCAGCCGGAACTTCGCTTACGACCGCACGGTGACCAACGTGTACAGCGCCGTGGACGATGTGCTCAAGCTGCGCGCGGGTGTCTGCCAGGACTTCGCCCACCTGTTCCTCGCGGTTGCGCGAGCCATGGGCGTGCCTGCGCGCTACATCAGCGGATACATCCACACGCCGGGCGATCGCACCGCCGCCGCGTCGCACGCCTGGGCCGAAGTGTGGATCGCCGGCCGCGGCTGGGTTGGTTTCGACGCCACACACCCCGTCCGCACCACGGAGCATCACGTACGGCTCGCGGTGGGCCGCGACTACACGGACGCCGCGCCCACGCGGGGCGTCTACGTCGGGTCGGCGACCGGAACGATGTCGATCAGCGTGAGGACCCGCGCGATCGGCTAATCCCACCTCGTGGATCCGCCCCTTTGGATCCACCGAAGCCTCACGAAGCGCCTGATTCGGCTCCGTTGGCGGGCGCGTTATGGCGTCCTAGAACCGCTTGCCCCGAACGTGCTCGATGGAGAACTTCGCCGTGTCTGCGATGAGCATCACGGCCATCACGCCGGCCTCGACCGGGTCGCTCACCACGACGTCGGCCGCGTCCGGCACCGAGCCCGCCATGCTCGTGCACAGGACGAGGATCCCCGACTCGCGGATCTCGCGCACCGCGGTGGTGATGTCACCGCCCATCAGCGCGCCAGCGAGCACCAAGACCCGCGCCCGGTGGAGGCGGGCGACTGCGCGCACCGCGTCCGCGAGCTGCTCCTCGCCGACGAGCGGGATGGTGTCGACGGAGATGCGCTCGCCGCGAATGTTGTGCCGGTCGGCCTCCGAGATCGCGCCCTGCGCCACCATCCCCACCTGCGCGCCGCCGCCGATCACGATCACGCGCTTGCCGTAGATCGTCTGGAAGGTCGGGACCACGCTCACTTTCGTCACGCCCTGCACGCCTTGGAGGTCCACGATCAGGCGCGTTTCGTCGGGAGCCCCGAAGACTTCGAGCTGGAGCTCCGCGATGGCTTCGCGGTGTCCACCACCTGCGACGTACGTGATGTTGGCGCCGTGGCGAAAGATGGCCTCGGTGATCCGATAGAGCACGCCGGGCTCGTCGCGGCACTCGACGAGCAGACCCGTGACGTCAGGCCCAGCCATTGGGCGAGAACGATAAGGCCAGCGCTACGCTTCGGCGGCGTACGGCCACCGCGGCGCGCCCAACTCGCGCGAGATGCCGCGCGCA
This sequence comes from Candidatus Sulfotelmatobacter sp., assembly GCA_035602465.1. Lineage (GTDB taxonomy): Bacteria > Chloroflexota > Dormibacteria > Dormibacterales > Dormibacteraceae > 40CM-4-65-16. Next base: position 66,473 of record DATNMQ010000014.1, read on the forward strand.
GCCTCGCTGACGGCGGCGCCCAGGCCGCGGGCCAAGCCCCTGGGGAAGATGCGTTCGGTCGAGTCGACGACGCCGATCGCGCCGACGGCCTGCCCGCCGTGATCGAAGATCGGAGCCGCCGCGCTCGACTCACCGAGCACGGCCTCTTCGCGCTCGGTCGCGATCCCCGAATCCCGAATCACGGCGAGCTCGTGCTTCAGGTCGGCTTCGCTCAACGTCTGCTTGGTGAGTCGGGGCAGCGGCTCCGCAAACAGGTCGTCGACCATCTCCGCGGGCGAGTAGGCGAGGATCGCCTTGCCCAGGGCGCTCGCGTGAAGTGGCAGCTGGATGCCAACTTCGAGAACCCCGAAGGCTGCGTCCGGCCGGAACACGTGGTGCACGACGACGACGCTCGAGCCGTGCATGACGCCCACGCGCACCGCCGCCTCGGTCCTCGTCGCGAGGTGGTCCGCATAGGTGATGGACCGGGCACGCAGCTCATTCAGGTCGAGGTACGAGTAGCCGAGCTGCAGCAGTCCCGGACCGAGCTGGTATTTGTCCGAATAAGCGTCCTGCTCCACGAAGCCGTGCGACTGCAGTGTCTGAAGCAAGCCGTGCACCGTGGGTCGCGCAAGGCCCAACCGTTCAGCCAGCTCGCTCACGCCGAGCCGGCGCGGGCCGCTCGCGAGGGCCTTCAGGATCGCCGTGGCGCGGTCGATCGACTGGATCGACGAACGCCGCTTTCCGGGTGCGGGATTATTCGGCATTGCTGAATTGCTGTCGGTAGTGTAGACTAGCGCCGTCGATTGGAATCAGCCCCGGCACCCTCGGAGTGTGATTGATTTGGTCGGGATTGTACTGGTCTCCCATAGCTATGAGCTGGCCCACGGACTCGCCGCGCTGGCCTCCCAGGTCGCTGGGAACGAGGTCCGCATCGAACCGGCGGGAGGGCATCCCGACGGCACGCTGGGCACCACTGGCGACGTCGTATGGAACGCCATCAAAGAGGCGGACTGCGGCCAGGGCGTGGTCGTCCTGGCCGACCTCGGGAGCTCAATCCTGACCGTGCGCCACCTGCTCGAGGACGGCCGGGCCAACGGCCACGTTCGCCTCGTCGACGCCCCATTCGTCGAAGGGGCGATCGCCGCGGCCGTCATGTCCTCCGCCGGCCAGGACCTCGACGAGGTGGCGCGAGCCGCGGAGGAGGCGCGCGGTGCAAGCAAGTTCTGAGTCAGGGGAGGTCCAGGTCGCGCTCCCCGAAAACGTCGCTCTGCACGCGCGGCCGGCGGCGAGCTTCGTCAAGACCGCGTTGCGTTTCCGGTCGCGCGTCACGGTCGGCATGGATGGAAAGATCGCCGACGCGAAGAGCATCCTCGCGGTCCTTGCCCTGGGCGCGACCGGCGGCACGCTGCTCAAGCTGAAGGCCGAGGGCGAAGATGCGCCGGCCGCTCTAGACGCGCTCGCGACTTGCGTGTCCGGGCTCGCGGAGTAGCTTCTCCGACTCCACCTGGCACTCGGCGAAGTCAAAGCCCCTGATCCACTGCCGGACCTGGCCGACGCGTGCCGCCGCGACGCTCACCTCATCGACCCCGAAGCCAACCATGATCGGAAGCGCCTTCGCATCCGATGCAGCCTCACCGCACACGTCGACCGGAATGCGCGCCTTGTGCGCCGCTCGCATCGTGTGTGCAATCAGGCTGAGGACGCGGACGTCGAGCACCGGCGCCCGCCTCGACTGCTCGCGGTCGAGACCAAGCACGAGCTGCGTCAGGTCGTTCGTGCCGATGCTCACGAAATCAGATTCGCGTGCGATCTCATCCGCGCTCGCTGCGGCCTCGGGCGTCTCGATCATCGGACCGACCTGCTGCGCATCCGCGTCCAACGCATGGCGCACGGCACGCAGCTGCGCGGCGCTCGTCACCATCGGGACGAGGATGCGAAGGTCGCAGCCTCGGCCGGCTTCGACCACGGCCAGGAGATGCGTCCGCATCGCCTCAGGCGCATCGAGCAGCACCTCGACTCCGCGCGTGCGGATCCCCCGGAGGAAGGGCGGCGTCTTGTCTCCGCCGAAATCGAAGAGCCGCACCGTCGCGGTCTGACCCGCCAGCTGAGCGAGCACCGGCCGGAAGACGTTCACCTGCTCCTGCAGCGAGGGCCAGCTCGTGGCCTCGAGGAACAGCAGCTCCGTCCGCATCAACCCACCGCCTTCGGCCCCCTGGCGGGTGGCCTCTTCCAGCTCCGCGACCGTCGAGGCGTTGGCGAGGACCCGGATGCGGCGTCCGTCCAACGTCTGCGCCGGCTCGAGGCGGCGCGCGACGGCCGTCTCACGCTCGAGGCGGCGGCGCTCCGTGGCGCCACGGGCCGATGACACGAGCCCGGCGGATGGTCTGCGCACGACGACGCCGGCGTCACCATCCACCACGACCTCTTCCCCATCCTCGATCTCGAGCACTTCGCTCCCCAGCCCAACGACCATCGGAAGGCCAAGCGACCTCGCGACGATCGCCGCGTGGGCGGAGACGCCTCCGCCCGAGAGCGCGATGGCCTTCGCCGTCGGCGCCAGCTCGGCGACGTCGGCGGGACCGAGAGTGGCCGCGATGAGGACGCCCCCGGTCGCATGCTCGTTCGCCCCCTCGGCCCGCGCCGCGGCGCGGCGGCCGAGGCTGCGCACGTCGTCGGCACGCAGGGCGAGCGTCGGGTCCGCAAGCTGCGAAATCTCGAGCGCGATCTGATCGGTGGCTTCGCGCAGCGCTTCGCCGGCCTGCAGTCCAAGCTCGATGGCCAGCGTTTCGACCCGCGAGATCAGCTCAGGGTCCACCGCCATCAGCACGCCCGTCTCGACGATGTCGGCCTCATCGCCCCGCCCGCCGCGCCGCAGCTCAGCGCTGATCTTCTCCAACTCCGACGCGGCCATCGCAAGCGCCTGGATGGCGCGCCGTGCCTCGTCGTGGCGTTCGGGAGGCGGGACCAGGGTCGAGGAGATCACGCCTGGGCCGTCGAGCACCATGGCTCGCCCGACCGTGATGCCCGGGGCGGCGCCGACCCCCTGCAGGGCAAGCTCGCCCACTAGACCGTACCGGTGACGGCCTTCTGCAGCGCCCGCAGGATCAACGCTGTCGACGTCGCGCCCGGGTCCTGGTGACCCACCGACCGCTCGCCGAGATAGGAGGCGCGGCCCTTGCGCGCCTGGAGCGGTATCGTCGCCCGCATCCCCGACTCTGCCGCCCCGGCCGCGTCATCGAGTGCCTGGTCAAGGGACGCTCCATCCGCGAGTCGCGCGCGAAGCGTGTCCACCGCAGGCTCGAGCGCGTCGACCATCGTCTTGTCTCCCACGGCCGCCGTTCCAAGGTCCTTGACCGAGGCCAGCGCCGCGGCGAGGACCTCGACCAGCTGCGCGCCGTCGAACGTCGCCTGGTCGCCCAGCACACGCCCGCCGTTCCGCAGCGCCGAGCCCCACAGTGGTCCGCTCGCGCCCCCAACCGTCGACACGAGGGTGCGGCCGGCCAGGATGAGCAGCTTGCCCGGCGGCGAGCCGCCATCCGCGTCCAGGGCCTGGACGACAGCCTCGAATCCTCTCGTCATGTTGGTGCCGTGGTCTCCGTCGCCGATCGCCGCGTCGAGCTGGACCAGGTGGTCCCTGTCTCGACGCACAGCGATCTCGACCTCGCGCATCCATGAGGTGATCGTGGCCGCGTCCATGACCCTTTCGCTGATCAAGGCTATCCGTTACGCGCGCCAGCGCAATGCGGCTGTGTGGACTGGGGCATCCCAGAACTTCGTCAGCTCCTCGTCGAGCTCGAGCACAGTCAGCGATGCGCCGGCCATCTCGAGGGACGTGATGTAGCTGCCGACCAGGTTTCGCACCGGCTCCACGCCCGCCGCACGAAGCCTCTTGTCGACCTCGTTGTAAACGAGGTAGAGCTCGAGCAGCGGAGTGCCGCCCATGCCGTTGACGAAAGCGAGAACTTTGGAGCCCCTCTTCGGCTTGAGGTCGGAGATGACCGCCTCGACCATGATCGCGACCACCTCGCTGGCCGAGCCGAGCGCGGCGCGGCGCCGGCCAGGCTCGCCGTGGATGCCGACGCCCAGCTCGATCTGGCCCTCGGGCAGCTCGAAGATCGCCTTGCCGGAGGCGGGCGGAACGCAGGACGAAAGCGCCACGCCAAACGAGCGTGAGCGGTCGTTGACGCGCTTGATCGTGTCGGTCACCTTGGTGAGGTCCGCACCGGACTCCGCCGCCGCGCCCGCAATCTTCTCCGCCAGCACCGTCGCGCCGACGCCACGCCGCCCAGCGGTGTAGAGCGAGTCCTGCACGGCCACGTCGTCGTCGATGACGACCGAGGTGACCTTGATGCCCTCGTCCGCCGCGTCTTCGGCGGCGAGCTTGAAGTTCAGGACGTCGCCCGTGTAGTTCTTGACGATGTGGACGACGCCCGCGCCTCCGTCGACCGCCTTGGTGGCCGCGAGCATCTGCACGGGGACCGGTGACGTGAACACCTCGCCGGGGGCTGCGGCGTCGAGCATCCCGAGCCCCACGAAACCGCCGTGGAGCGGCTCGTGCCCGGAGCCTCCGCCCGAGATCAGCGCGACCTTGCCCCGCTTCGGCGCGTCTTTGCGCACGACGATCTGCGCGGCGGCGTCGTAACGAAGGATGTCCGGATGTGCCGCCGCCAGGCCGGCCAACGACTCCTTGACGATCGTCGCCGGGTCGTTGAGGAACTTACGCATCTGGTTGGTTTCGACTGCCATTTTGTCTTTCCTTTCTTTTCTATGCCGAAGCCGCGCGCGCGGGCGCCTCTTCGTGGGTCACGGCTTCCTCGATCGGCTCCTCGATGATTCGCGGGTTCGCGAAGTAGTCATAGGCGAACGAGGCGAGGGCGGCTCCAACGAGCCCCGGGATGAGGTAGACGGGGATGTACTGCGCCCAGTAGGTGGTGCCGCCCGCGAGCGCCTGCACCAGCTCAGGACCGAAAGCACGCGCGGGGTTGAGCGAAGCGCCGGTGATGGGGCCGAAGATCAGGATGATCCCGACGACAGCGCCCCCGATGACCAAACCCGCCAGCTGCCCAGGAGAGCGGCCGTCGACGATGCCGAGGATGGCGAACAACAGCAGCCCGGTTCCGAGGGCTTCCGCGAGCGCCGCCTGCAGGTAGTAAGAGGTGCTGGCGTCGGTGGCGAAGTGGGTCTGGCCCATGCCGAAGGTCACTGCGTTCGCTCCGAACACGCCCCAGATGGCGAACGCGCCGATGATGCCGCCGGCGTACTGAGCGACCCAGTAGATGGGAACTTCCTTCCAGGGGAACCGCTTCGTCACCGCGAGGGCAAACGTCACCGCCGGGTTGATGTGGCAGCCCGACACCTTGCCGATCGCGTAGACGAGGGCCGTGATGATGAAGCCGAAAGCGAAGCTGATCCCCAGCAGGTCAGCCTCGGTCACGGCGGGGACGGCCTTGCCCGCCAGGGTCAACGTCGCGATCACGGAGCCAGGTCCCACCAGGACCAGAGCGGCCGTGCCGAATACCTCCGCCAACGCCCGCTGTCGAATCGAGTACATCTCCGTGAAACCCCCTGTTTATTCTGACTAGTGTTCGACATTGTCGAACGCGTTTCGCAAACCGTACCCCCAACCAGACAGTTTGTCAACAGGCAATTAAGGCCGTGGGGTAAACGTCGGGCTGGTTGCACGTAGACGGGGCGCTGGCCTGTCGTCGTCTCACTATCTTCCGGCCGTCGGATTGGTGCCCGAAACCATACGCGCCGGCCGAGCGATGCCCTAGGCTTGCCGCATGGTGCGCAACCTGCGCGCGATTGCGATCGAGATTAGCCGGGGAGGTCCCCCGACTTAGCGCGCGCCGCTGAAGTCGGTTGGGCCTCCCACCTCAAGAAGGTCGGGAGGTTTTTTTATGTCCGCCAGAAAGATCGTGGTGTACGACACCACCCTGCGCGACGGCGCGCAGGGTCCGTCCGTGTCCTTTTCCGCGGCGGACAAGGAGCGGATCGCCCGCCTGCTCGACCGCCTCGGCTTCGACTACGTGGAGGGCGGATTCCCCGGCTCGAACCCGAAGGACGAGGAGCTGTTCGCGCGCCTTGCCGAACAGCCGCTGGAGCACGCCAAGCTCGCCGCGTTCGGCGCGACCCGGCGTGCGGGCGGCCGGTGCGAGGACGACGCCAACCTGAAGGCGCTCGTCGAGAGCAAGGCGCCGGTCTGGGCGCTGGTCGGCAAGAGCGATACATGGCAGGTCTCGACCGTTCTGCAAACGACGAACAACGAGAACCTCGCGATGGTCGAGGAATCGGTCGCCTATGGCGTCGGACTCGGGCGCGAGGTGATCTTCGACGCGGAGCACTTCTTCGACGGATACGCGCGCGACGCCGAGTATGCGGTCGAGGTATGCCTCAGCGCGGCGCGGGCGGGTGCGTCGTGGGTCGTGCTGTGCGACACGAACGGCGGCAGCCGTCCGGCCGGCATCAACGAGGGCGTCGAAGCGGTTCGCAGCGCGCTGGCCGGGGCTGGAAGCGAGGCGAAGGTCGGCGTCCATACGCACAACGATTGCGAGCTCGCGGTGGCCAACACGCTGGAGGGCGTGACGGCCGGGGCGGAAATGGTCCAGGGCACGATCAACGGCTATGGCGAGCGCTGCGGCAACGCGAACCTCGTCTCGGTGGTCTCCAATCTCGTGCTGAAGCTCGGCTATGACGCGCTGCCGAAGGAGTCGGTCAAGCAGTTCAGCGAGCTTTCGCGGACGGTGGCGGAGATCGCCAACCTGGCGCTTCCGCTGCAGCAGCCGTTCGTCGGGCATGGGGCCTTCGCGCACAAGGGCGGGCAGCACGTCGCCGCGGTGCTCCGGCACAAGGACGCATACCAGCACATCGACCCTGACCTCGTGGGCAACGAGGCGAGGGTGCTGGTCTCAGAGCTCTCCGGTCGGGGAAACGTGCTGGCCAAGGCGCGCGAGTTCGGGCTGGAGCTCGACCGCGACGATCCGCAGACGCGCTGGCTGGTCCAACACCTGAAGGAGCTAGAGCATCAGGGTTATTCGTACGAGGCCGCCGACGCTTCATTCGAGATGCTGCTGCGCCGCCTTCAGCCCGGATACGTCGCGCCGTGGGCGGTTGCCGACTTCACGACGCAGGTGCGCAAGAACGGCGGTGCCGTGCACGCGGAAGCCACCGTCAAGGTGGATGTTGGCGGCACGACGTATCACACCGCCGCGTCGGGCAATGGACCGGTGAACGCCCTCGACGCGGCCTTGCGCAAGGCCCTGAGCCCGACCTTCCCGGCGCTCGACGATGTGAGCCTCCACGATTACAAGGTGCGCATCCTGAACGGCGATGCGGGTACCGCCGCCACGACTCGCGTGCTGATCGAGTCCGGCATCGGGACGAGGCGGTGGACCACCGTGGGGTGTTCGAGCAACATCATCGAGGCCTCGCTGCTTGCCCTGGTCGATTCGCTGGAGTACGCAATCCTCGAGTAACACGAGAGAAGCCGCACGTCAGGAGATCCCGCCCGCACTGAGGCGCGACGTGCGCCTGCTTGGAGACATGCTCGGCAAGGTGGTCGCCGACTACGGCGGCGCCAGTCTCTTGCGCGACGTCGAAAAACTTCGCGGGCTTGTGATCCGCGCGCGCGATGACGGCCGGCACGAAGGCGCGGCGGAGAAGCTCGTCGCGTCGTGGCCGCTCGAGCGCGCGGAGCTGGTCGCGCGGGCGTTCGCCTGCTACTTCCACCTGGCCAACCTCGCGGAAGAACACCATCGCGCGCGTGTCCTTCGCGAACGCGATCGCGGACCGGAGCCGCCGCCGGAGTCGATCGCCGCGACGGTCCGCGGCCTGCGGCCGAAACTCGGACGCAGGCGGCTCGCCCAACTCGTCGCCGGCCTTGAGATCCACCCGGTCTTCACGGCGCATCCGACTGAGGCAAGAAGGCGAGCAGTGGTGACGGCGATTCACCGAGTCGGTGAGCAGCTGGAACGGCTCGACGACCCGCGAATCTCCGAGGACGAGCGCGGCGATGCCAACCGCCGGCTGGCCGAGGAGGTCGACTCCCTTTGGCGGACCGCGCAGCTGCGCGCCGCGTCCGTGCAGCCGCTCGACGAGGTGCGCTCGTTCATGGCGGTGTTCGACGAGACGCTGTTTCGCATGGTGCCGGAGCTGATGCGTTCGCTCGACACCGCGCTCGGTGCGCCGCCGCCGCCTTTCGTTCGCTTCGGCAGCTGGATCGGCGGCGATCGCGACGGCAACTCAGCCGTGACCGCGCAGGTGACGGCGGACACGATGAGCGTCCACGCCGAGCACGCGCTCCTTGCGCTGCGCAACGCCGCGCAAAGAGTCGGCCGCTCGCTCACGGTGGACGCAGCGACCACGCCGCCGTCGGCGAAGCTGCGACGGCTTCTGTCAGCCGCGCGGAGGGCCGACGCGGAGCGCATGGACGCGCTCGCGACTCGTTCCTCGGACGAGCCTCATCGGGTCTTCATGCTGCGCATCGCGGACCGCATCGATGCGACGCGACTGCAGGCAGGCCCGGCCTACGCGTCGCCGGACGAGCTGCTCGATGACCTTCGTACGGTCCGCGAATCGCTCGCGGCCGCCGGCGCGCCGCGACTCGCCAATGGCGAGGTGCAGCACCTGGTCTGGCAGGCCGAGACGTTCAGGTTCCACCTGGCCGAGCTCGAGGTTCGGCAGCACAGCAGGGTCCATGAGACCGCGCTCGAGGAGATTCGCGCCGGCGAGGAACGTTCGTCGCTTACGCGCGACGTGGTCGGCACCCTGGGCGTCATGGCTTCGCTCCAGTCGCGCTTCGGCGTCGAGAGCTGCCGCCGTTACGTCGTGAGCTTCACGCGCGACGCGCGGGACATCGCGAACGTGTACGAGCTCGCGCGTCATGCGACGGGCAGGAAGGCGCCCGTGCTCGACGTCGTGCCGCTGTTCGAAACCCTCGATGCTCTCGCTCGAGCGACGGCGGTGATGGACGAGGTGCTTCGACTGGACCCCGTTCAGAAGCGGGTCGCCGCCAACCACCGGGAGATCGAGGTCATGCTCGGCTACTCGGACTCGGCCAAGGAGGCCGGCCCGCTGTCGGCGACCCTGGCCCTTCATGACGCGCAGGCCGCGCTGACCGCGTGGGCCCGGCGCAAGGGCCTGCGGCTGAAGCTGTTCCACGGCCGGGGCGGCGCCCTGGGCCGCGGCGGCGGCCCCGCAAATCGCGCCGTACGCGCCCAGGCCCCCGGCTCGGTCGGCGGCCACTTCAAGGTCACCGAGCAGGGCGAGGTGATCTTCGCGCGCTACGGAAACCGCGCCATCGCGCGAAGGCATCTCGAGCAGGTCACCTCCGCGGTGCTCGAGGCATCGATACCGCGGCCGGCGCGCAGCGACCCTGCGCGCGGCTTTCGCGACCTCGCCGCGCTGATCGATGGTCCATCGCGTGCCGCATACCGCCGGCTGGTCGAATCGCCCGGGTTCGAGGAGTGGTTCCTGCAGGTCAGCCCCATCGAGGAGCTGGGCCGCCTTCGCATCGCGTCCAGGCCCACGCGGCGGGCGAGCGGACACAGACTCGAGGACCTGCGCGCGATCCCGTGGGTGTTCGCCTGGTCGCAGATGCGGCTCAACCTGCCCGGCTGGTACGGAATCGGCAGCGGGCTCGCGGCCGCGCCGCTCAAGGAGCTGCGCCGTGCCTACAGGGACTGGCCCCTGTTCAACGTGATGCTCGACAACGCCGAGATGAGCCTGGCCAAGACGGACCGTAGGATCGCCGAGCGCTATCTGGCCCTCGGCGACCGCGAAGACCTCGCGTCGTTGGTGCTCGAGGAGTACGCCTTGACTCTGGAGCGGGTGCTCGCGGTCACCGGCCATCGCCGCCTGCTCGAGGACCGCCGCGTCCTTTCGTGGGCGATCGAGCTGCGAAATCCGTATGTCGACGCGCTTTCGCACCTGCAGCTGCGGGCACTGCGAGACATGCGAGGCCGCACGAAGCGGAGCGAAAAGGCAAGGGCGGAACGGGTCTTTCAGCTCACGGTCAACGGGGTGGCGGCGGGGTTGCAGAACACGGGATAGCCCGCGTTAAGCGGCACCGAGGTGCTGGATCGCCGGAAGCTCGCTCGTGAGCAGGTCGACCGTCTCGGGATCCCACTGAGTGCCGGCCCCGGCCCGTAATACGGCGATCGCCTCCTCGGTGGAGCGGCGCGTCCGGTACGGACGATCGTTGACGAGGGCGTCGAAGGCGTCACACACCGAAACGATGCGAGCCACGCGCGGGATCTCGCGCCCTCGCAATCCGTCGGGATAGCCGCTCCCGTCAAACCGCTCGTGATGGTGACGGATGATCGGCAGGAGCCCAGAGGTCGATTGAAGCGGCCGCACTATGTTCTCGCCGATCTCCACGTGCGCCTGCATCTGTGGGATCTCTGTCTGGTCGAGCGGCCCCGGCTTGTGGAGGATCGAGTCGGAGACGCCGATCTTTCCGATGTCGTGGATGATGCCGCCCCGATACAGCATGTCGAGCAGCGAGTCGGAAAGGCCCATGCGCCGGCCGAGGAGGCGTGCGGATTCACCGACGCGCTGCGTATGTCGCTCTGTGAACGCATCCTTCGCCTCGACCGCGGTGGCGAGCGAAAAGATCACGTGCTCGGCGCTGTCCAGCGTGTTGTAAAGCTCCTTCAGGCGGAGCGCCGAGCGGACACGCGCGATCAGCTCAGCGCCATCGACGGGCTTGGACATGAAGTCGTCGGCGCCGGCCTCCAGGGCGGCCACACGGTGCGCCGTCTGGCTGAGGCCGGTGATCATCACAACCGGGAGGAGGCGGCCCTGGGGCATCGCTTTGATCTGCCGGCAAACCTCATAACCGTCCATGCGGGGCATGCGGACGTCGAGCAGCACCAGGTCCGGGGGCGCGGACTCGATCAGGGCGAGCGCGGTCGGCCCGTCGGCCGCGAGCTGAACCTCGCAGTCGATCGCCGACAGAAATAGCTTGATGAGATCGCGGTTGGCGGCACCGTCGTCGACGACCAGGACGACCGGCATCAGCTCCAACGCCCCCTTTGAGCCCCTGGCGCCGCTTCCTTATTGTTAGCGGAGCTCCGCCAGGGCTTGCAAATAGGAACGCCTGACAGGCGGCCCCAAACCGAAATCGGTCAGGCGGAGGCGGTCCTCTGAATGGCGGCAGCGGGCTGGGCTCCCAGCTCCGCCAGAGCGAGCTTCAGCTGTTGGTTGGCTCCCGCCAGGTCGCCCCGCGACTCGAGTATCTCGGCGTACGCCGCTCGATAGCGCGCCGTACGCTCGCGACCACCAGCCAGATCCAGGTCCCGAAGCGCCGCCGCGAATTCGGTCTCGACTGCCCGCGAATCGCCCCTGGCGTGAGCGATCTGCGCAAACCAGAAGTGGGCCTCGGCGACGGTTGCGTTCTCGCCCAGCCGACCGGCAAGCTCGAGCCCCTGTCTCGCAAAGTCTTCGGCCGTACCAAGCTCATGTTTGGCCAGGGCGAGTTCTGCCGAGCTCAGGAGGATGTGCGACTTACCGGTTTCAACTCCCACTTCCTCGAACAGGAGCAATGCCCGTTCGATGTGGGGCTTGGCAGCCGCTGGATTCCCACCACGAAGCAGGAGCAGGCCCAGGTTATTCTCCGAACGTGCCAGGGACATGCGGTCGCTCAGCGTCTCGTGGATCTGAAGCGCTCTCTGTGCGTAGTGACCGGCTCTTTCGAGCTGCCCCGTTGCCTCATACGACACGCTCAAGCCGCTATAGAGGAGCGACAGGTTCTTGAGGTCCTGGACAACGTCCGCCGCTGCGATGGCTTGCTCATAGAACTCGATGGCCTTTTCCCACTGGTGGTCGTGCACCAACGTGGCCCCCACGACTGCTAGCAGCCTGGCCTCAGTGATTCGGGGCACCGGCTTCATGGACCGGACTGTCGCAAGCGCACCCTCAGCGATCTGCACTGAGCTCGGGTCTTCCATCAAGAAGGCGGCCTGCGCCTCGTTGCCGAGACATTCCGCCACCATCAGGAGGTCGCCTGTCCGCTCGTAATAGGCACGAGCCGCGACGGCCAGGCGGCGGCCGACCACCGGTTCGGCAACCCTTAGGTGGGCCAGCGAGGTGAGCATGTTGATGTGTGCTTCGGTCGCCGCATCCGGGTGCAGTGCGAGTGCGGCCTCGCCCGCCGCCACAGCGCCGGCGTTGTCGCCGCTTGCGAGGAGCCTCTCGAGCTCCAGCAGCCGGGCCTCCGCACGAGTACGGTCCGCGTCGGCTTCGAGGAAGAAGTCGATCGGCCGGCCCGTGCGCTGCGCGATCAGTTGCAGCGTCTCCATCGAGGGCTTGGCCTTGCCTGTCTCCACGAAGTAGATCGCCGTCCGGCTGATGTCGTTCAGCGCCACCTGGCCCAGGCTGAGGCCTGCTTCCAGGCGAGCCTGCTTAACAGAGCCGGGGCGAATCTCGAGCCCGCGGCGTCGCCCCCGACGGCGGCTCGAGGCGGCCTTCCCTTGCCCTCTCGAGCCGTCCGTCTCCATAGGGTGCACAAGTCCGTCTGACACGGCTGCCAGCTTAACGTACGGGCCTTTTACTTGACGAATTCTTTACAGAACTAGTGACAGCAAGGACCCGCCTGATCGGCGGCGACGGTCAATGCAAATGTCAGAAAGGTTGACGCCGCGAGGATCGCGGCAAAAAGCAATTTGCGCACTCAAGCTCACCTCCCTTGCCGCACAGACGGTGCCGGCCCCGGTCCGAAAGGACCCCCGATTCAATCGATGGAAGGTGACGCGCTAAGAGCCCCCCGGCTCGTGGACAGGCGGCCCATCGCCGCCCATATCACCACCACCACCTTCGCCCCCCCGACGACCGCAGCCAAGCCCCCAAATCCAGCGACCAGCCAGCCCGCGGTCACTGGCGCCACGCCAAGCGCTACCACCGCGGGCAACAGCCCCAGCGCGACGACCGCGATCAGGACCACAACGAGGCCGGCGGCCGTTTGACCGCCCATCGAGTGGAGCTCGTCGATCTCCAGCTCCCCTGCGCCTCCGGTGCCCAAAGCCGCGATCGCGCCGTTCCTCCTTAGCGATGCTCCGCGCCCCCGGAGCTGTGTTACAAGTAGCTGCCCGTCATGTTAAATCAATACCGGGGACACTTAACAGGGCCAGGAGAAACTTTCGTAACCGTGAGCCGCCTTGGGTAGTCCCGCCTACGCTCGGCCGGTGCAAGCGAGCCCGGTCCTCGTCCTCAAGCCACGCAAGCTGACCGTGACCGGCCTCGGGCTCGAGGGCTGGCGACCTTTCGTTGCCGCGGCCGGGTTGGCGGGCCTGGTTTCGGTCGTGTTCACGGCCTGGACCGCATTGCATTGGGTCGGCGACCAGGCGACGATCGACCTGGACGACATCGGCGAGGCGGTTGCAGCGTTCATCGCCGCCGCCAGCTGCGGCTTCGCCGCCGTCCGGAACACTGGCCGCACCCGCCTGGCGTGGACGTTTTTTGCCGCGTCGGCACTGAGCTGGGGCCTCGGCGAGAGCGTCTGGTCGATCTACCAGGTCGGGTTGGGCGTCGCGGTCCCCTTCCCCAGCGCGGCGGACGCTGGTTTCCTGGCCGCGATCCCGCTGGCGATTGGCGGCGTGTTGGCCTTCACCTCGGTGCCGACACGGCTCACGTCGCGCGGCGAAGCGCTGCTCGCCGGCGCGGTCGTCGCGCTGTCGCTGCTGTTCGTGGCCTGGGCTGCCGGCCTGGGCAAGGTCTACGACATGTCGGCGGCCAGCCCGGCTGCCCAGCTCATCGGCCTCGCGTACCCGGTCGGCGACATCGTCACGGCGACTGTCCTCGTCCTGGCCCTCCGCCGGGCCCACCGGACCGAGGTCGGACGGATGGTCCTGCTTCTCGGCGGCCTCGCTTTCGTCGCCCTCGCGAACAGCGCCTTCGCCTACCTGACGGCGAACGGGTCTTACGGGGCGCAGGGCAGCGTGCTTGACGCGGGCTGGGTGATCGGCTACTTGCTGATCGCGCTCGCGCCGCTCTGGCCGGGTCGTGGCGGCGAGCTCGAGCAGGCCGAAGGACCGATCGCGCTCTGGCAGCTCGCGCTGCCGTGGGCCGCAGTCGCCGCGGCGGCAGTGACCGCGATGTGGCTGGCCTCGACGGACAGGAACCTCGATCGATTCGAGACCGTGCTCGCGGGCGGCATCGGCGTGCTCCTGGTCGGAAGCCAGGTCCTGTCGCATCGCGATTCGCTTTCACTGCTGGTCAAGAGCCAGCGGACCGAGGCCCAGCTCGGGCGGCGCAACATGACGCTCAACGAGATCATCACGCATGCACCTCTTGGGATCGCGCGGGTTCGCCCCGACACCAACATCATCGACGCCAACCCTCGGCTCGCCGCCTTGCTGCGCACCGAGCCGGAGAAGATGATCGGCTCGCCGCTCGCCAAGTTCCTGAATCCCGATGAGCTGGCTCGCGTCTTCCAGGTGTTCCAGCCGCTGTGGAAGGGCGCCGTCGAGACCGTCGAAGCGGACAGCCGAGCGGTTCGCGCCGACAGCACAGAGGTCTGGCTGCACTGGAGCGCGACCGGGGTCCGGAACGCGAGCGGGAAGATCGAATACTTCATCGCGATGTACGAGGACACCGACTCGGAGCACGCCGCCAACGAGGCTGCGGCGGCCCACCTGGCCGGCCTCGAGCGGCTCAACCGTCTGAAGAGCGAGTTCGTCTCGCTGGTCAGCCACGAGTTCCGCACGGCGCTCGTCGGGATCTCGGGTTTCAGCGAGATGATCCGAGACGAGGACGTCACGCTGGAGGAGGCGAAAGGCTACGCCGGCGACATCAACAAGGACGCGGAGCGTCTCAACCGAATGATCAACGAGATGCTTGACCTCGACCGCATCGAGGCAGGGCGGCTGACGCTCCACATGCAGCCGGTCGACATCAACAGCGTGCTGGAGGACGCGGTCGACAGGGCTCGGGCATCCAGCGCACAGCACCTCTTCGTCTGCAACCTCGACCCGGACCGGCCGATCGCCACGGCCGACCCCGACCGGATCGCGCAGGTCATGGCCAACCTGCTCAGCAACGCGATCAAATACTCGCCCGGCGGCGGCGGGATCACGGTCACGAGCACCGGGGGCAAAGGGACCGTCGACGTCGGCGTGCGCGACCATGGCATCGGGATCGCGCCGGACTTCATCCAGCGGCTTTTCGGCCGCTTTGAGCGATACGAGAAGAGCAGCACCAACATCATCGGCACAGGCCTCGGCCTCGCGATCACCCGACAGATCATCGAGCTGCATGGCGGCAGGATCTGGGTCGACAGCGCGGCGGGAGCCGGCTCCGAGTTCCACTTCACGCTGCCCCTGCACGGGACCAAGCCCGCCGCACCGACGATCTCCGGCGACTGAAGGACGAGGTCTCTCTCGGCCGCGGTAGCTCGGCTGCGGGAGGTCCAGGCCAACCCGGCCTTTGACGCCAGACCGGCGGATCGCGCAACATACGCGCAAGCCGCCAGCCGGTTCGTTTTGGGGAGGAAGGGGAATTGACAGCGACCGCCGCTATGGCGCCCGCGGGAGCGGGCGCATCGACTCAGCCGCAGCTCAAGAAAGGGGCGCTCGGGCTCTGGGACGACGCTGTCATCGCGGTCTCGAGCACGGCGCCCGCCTACTCCATCGCCACCTCCATCGGCGCCCTCGCCCTCGCCGTCGGTCTCGCCGGGCCTGCCGCGATCTGGCTCGGGTTCATCCCCGTCACCGGCATCGCGGTCTCCTACTACTACATGAACCGGATCGACCCCAACTGCGGCGCCGCGTACACCTGGGCCAGCAAAGCCCTGCACCCATCGGTCGGGTTTCTCAACGGATGGATCGTGATCGTCACCGACATCCTCTTCATGTCCTTCGCCGCGCCGCAGGCTGGATCCGCCGTCCTCCAGCTGCTCAATGCGTGGGGACTGAACAGCATTGGCGGCCTGGACCTGACGACCGGTGCCTGGTACGCGAACTACAGCGCCGTCTTCTTCGGCGTCCTGTGCCTGGCCTTTGTCACTTATATGGTCATGGTGGGTATCCAGGTGGCCGCCAGGCTGCAATGGGTTCTGCTCGGCCTCGAGTACCTGATCGTGCTGGGTTTCGCGATCATCGGCCTCTTCAAGAAAGGGGGCAGCGGTTTCGACCTCGCGTGGCTCAACCCAGGCGCTATGGGTGGCTGGAAAGCGCTGGCTGCGGGAGTCGTGATCTCGGTCTTCTTCTACTGGGGATGGGACACCGCGGCCAACCTGAACGAGGAAACCGAAGGGGCCACTGAGAACCCCGGTCGCGCCGGAATCATCGGAATGTTCGCACTGCTGTTTCTGTTCCTGGTCGCTTGCATCTCGATCCAGGAGGTGCTGACCCCGCAGGAGATCCAGGCCAACTCAGCCACGACGCTGACTGCGTTCGCGGACAAGCTGGTTGGCCAGCAGTGGGGATCCCTGGCCATCCTTGCGTTCCTCTCATCGACCATCGCCACCCTGCAGACGACCCTGCTGCCAAGCGTGCGAACCGCGTTCTCCATGGGCCGCGACGGGATGCTCGGCCGGGTTTGGGCGAGGGTTCACGAAAACTGGAAGACCCCCGCGTGGGGAACTGTGATCATGGGCGCCATCTCGGCAGTGATCGCGATCGGCTCCACCAGGCTCGGTGCCTTGAACGCCGTAGTCGGCGCCGGCGTAACCGCCATCGGCCTGCTGGTGGCCGTCTACTACGGCTTGGTCGGCATTTCCTGCGCCGTCTACCACCGGAAAGCCCTGACCTCCAACATCAAGGGGTTCGCGTTCGCCGGGGTGTTCCCGGTGCTCAGCGCCCTGACCCTCTTCGGGCTGGCGATCTATCTGATCTACCAGGACTGGACCACCAGCGGCTCGATCGCGGCCGACGCCACCAACGGAAAGTTCCAGGTAATCGTGCCCGCGGCCGTCGTGCTGACCGCGGTGCCGGCTCTGGCGTACGCCTACTGGCGTCGGCGTCCGCCGTACTTCCACATGCCGACCGAGGCAGCGCCGAGGAACGCGCTGGATTGATCCCGCGCCGAGCGCGGAGGAGATGGTGACAGCGGCCCGCGAAATCCCTGCGGGCCGCGTCGCCGAGCTGACCGAGAAGGAAGAGGAGCGGTTTCGCCGGGCGCGGCCGCGCTCTCATCAGCTGTGGACGGAGGCGCGCCAGGTCATGCCTCGCGGCGTCCCCTCCTCGTTTCAGGACGCGTCCCCCCAGCCGGTGTTCATGGAGCGCGGGAAGGGCAGCAGGGTCTGGGACGTCGACGGCAACGAGTACGTCGACTTCCACAACGGGTTCGGGGTCATGGTGGTCGGCCATACGCATCCGGCGATCGTCAGCGCGGTCGAGGCCCAGCTGCACCGAGGGACGCACTTCGCTCAGCCGGTCGCCGAGAACATCGTGGTCGCCCGCGAGCTCGCGCGGCGGTTCCAGCAGCCGCAGTGGCGCTTCACCAACAGCGGC
>DATNMQ010000034.1:0-47566 GCA_035602465.1 Candidatus Sulfotelmatobacter sp.
AATTGGCCGCGTGTGGCTGTGAGTAAGACCTGCTGCCGGCGCACTCTCGCCCCGACCTCCGGGAAGAAGGCTGCAGGATGAGTCTGAGAGGTAAGACGCGTATGCATGGTGGTTTTCGCGGCCGGGCGTTAGCGCTCGCGACCGCCGGTCTGTGCTTTGCCGCCGCCTGTGGCGGCAACAACAACACAGGTGGTGGCGCGACACCCGCTTCTCCCGACAAACAGGTTCTCAACGTCAACATCGACACGGAGCCCTCGACGCTCGACCCCACTCAAGAGCAGTGGGTCTATGAGGCCGACGCCGGCCGGAACATGTACGAGGCGTTGACTCGTGCCAAGGCCGACAACTCTGACGTCGTGGGCGCGGCGGCGGAGAGCTGGACCATCTCGACGGACGGGCTTACCTGGACGTTCAAGCTCCGCTCCGACGGGAAGTACAGCGACGGACACCCGGTGGTGGCCGGCGATTTCGTTGCGTCATACAAGCGAATCCTCGACCCGACCATCGCCGCTCCGTACGCGGACCCGTTCTTCGACGGGACCATCGCAGGCGGCCAGAACTACGCCAACGTGGACGCCAAGCAGCCGCAAGCCGTCAAGCAGTTCCTCGATGGGCTTGGCGTTTCGGCACCTGACGCCCACACGTTCATCATCAAGATCCAGCAGCCGGCGCCCTGGTTCAAGTGGGTGACCAGCCTCTGGATGGCATCCCCGATCGAGGCGTCCGACCTCGCCGCGGGCGGCTCATCGTTTGGAACCGTCTCGGCCGACGCTCCGACCAAGATCCACGGCAACGGTCCTTTCAAGCTTTCAGAGATCGTTCCGAAGGACCACATCACCCTCGTCCCGAACACGTTCTACCGGACGCAGCCGAAGCTGCAGAAGGTGAACCTGCTCGAGATCACCGACGCGAACGTTGAGTTCGCAAAGTTCCAGAACGGCGAGCTCGACATCACCCGCGGCGTACCGCCGCTGGACGTCGCGCAAGTGAACAGCGACCCGAAGTTGAGCAAAGAGGTGGTCAAGGGGCCATCGCTGCTCACCTGGTGGATCGACTTCAACACGACCAAGGCGCCGTTCAACAACGCTGACCTGCGCATGGCATTCTCCAAGTCGCTCGACCGTGCTTCGTACGTGCACAACATCCTGAAGGACATCGGCACGCCGATCAACAGCATGATCCCGAAGGGCATGAACGAGTACGAGGCCTCAACCATTCAGGGCTACGACTGCACCGCGGCCAAGGCGTCCCTCGCAAAGGCGAAGGCTGGAGGCGTGACCGACGCGCAGCTGGCCGCCATTCACTACGAGTACGCCAACAGCTCGACCCGCAAGACCAGCTCTGAGTTCTTCCAGCAGCAGTGGCAGAGCTGCCTTGGCATCAACGTCACTCTCGATGCCATCGACAGCCAGACGCACTCGCACCACCTGCGCACGCTGAACTACCAGATCGGAGGCGTCTCCGGCTGGCAGGCTGACTACCCCGACGGCCAGGACTGGTTCGACATCTTCATCACCGGTTCCGGCAACCAGTTCTCCGGCTGGTCGAACAAGCAGTACGACGCTGCAGTCCAGAAGGGCGACACCGCCCCGAAGGCAGCCGACCGGCTGACCGCGTACAGCCAGGCGCAGAAGATTCTCGAGCAGGACGCGCCCGTCATGTTCCTGTTCCAGAACGAGAAGTTCTTCCTGATGTCGTCCAAGGTCCAGGGCGCCAACATCCACCCGCTCGACGACGACTGGGCGGGCGACATCTCTTCCGTCACTTCGATGTACATTTCCGCATAAGGAAAATTTGGCAGTAACCGCTGGCGCCCCTCTTCGGAGGGGCGCCTTCCCCTTCCTGGCGTGGATACCCAAGGGGCGGACGGCGTCCCTTGTGATCTACATCGTCAGGCGCCTCCTCTGGATGATCCCAGTCCTCTTCTTCGTCATCTTGATCACCTTCTTCCTCATGCACCTGGCACCAGGGGGACCGTGGGACAGAGAGGGCCGCCAGCTCTCGCCGTCAGTCATCAACAACCTGAACATCAAGTACGGGCTCGACAAGCCGGAATGGCAGCAGTTCCTCATCTACATATGGGGCGCTGTCCACTTCGACTTCGGCGACTCGCTAAGGTCCCCGGGTCAGCAGGTGTCGACGCTGCTGCTCGAGAGCTGGCCGTATACGTTCACCCTTGGCGCGGTCACGTTCATCTTGCTCGTCCCCATCGGCGTCGGGCTCGGCGTCATCGCGGCCATGCGTCAGAACTCGGTGACGGACTATGCGGCCCTGGGGCTGGCCACCGTCGCAGCCTCGACCCCGAACTTCGTACTCGGAATCTTCCTGATCATCATCTTCGCGATCGGGCTCAACAGGCTGACCGGCGGGAACTTCTACCTCCTGACAGGAGGCATGCCTCAACCCTGGAATCCGTTCCAGAGCCAGCTGATCATGCCTGTCATAACCCTGGGCGCCCTGCCCACGGCATACATCGCCCGGCTTACCCGCTCGAGCACGCTCGAGACGCTGCGGCAGGACTTCGTCCGGACCGCGTGGGCCAAGGGGTTGAAGGGACGCCTGGTCGTGACCCGGCACGTGTTGAAGAACTCGCTCATCCCGGTTGTGACCGCGCTGGGTCCGACCTTCGCATTCCTGGTCACGGGCTCGTTCATCGTCGAAACCCTCTTCCAGATCCCGGGGATCGGCCGGAGCTTCGTGACCTCGATTGCCGCGCGGGACTACACGATGATCCTCGGCACGACCCTTCTCTTCGCCTTCATGATCGCTCTCGTCAACCTGGTCGTTGACATCCTGTACGTCTTCCTCGACCCTCGCGTGAGGCTGACGGACTGATGGCGACGGCCATCGGTGTCGCCCAGCAGGTCGATTGGGACGTCCCGGAACAGACCGGCCTGTGGAAGGACGCGTGGATCCGCTTTCGGCGCAACCGGCTCGCCGTCGCGGGACTGGTGGTCATCGTCGTCCTGATCGTCATGGCGATCGGGTCGCGACTTCCGACCACGCCAGGCGGGCTGTGGAAGATCCTCCACATCGCGGGCGATCCGTTTCAGCAGGACGTCACCAACAGCGTCGCGCCGCCCTCACTTTCGCATCCGTTCGGGACCGATGCCCTCGGCCGCGACGTCTTCGCGCGGGTCCTCTATGGATCGTCGATCTCGCTGACGATCGGCATCCTCGTCCAGTTTCTGATCCTCGCCGTGGGCGGAACCATCGGGATGGTTGCCGGCTACCTCGGGGGCTGGATCGACAACCTGCTCATGCGGTTCACGGACATCATGTACGCGTTCCCGGACCTCCTCCTGGTCCTGGTCTTTGTGGCGGCCTTCTCGAACGGGCCGCGACTGCTGACGATCTTCGCCGCCATCGCGCTGGTGAACTGGGTGGGGCTCGCCCGCCTTGTGCGGGGACAGGTGCTGTCGATCAAAGAAAAGGAGTACGTGGAGGCGGCCAGGATGACTGGCACGTCGCCTTTCAAGCTCATCGTCAAGCACCTGATCCCGAACTCTCTTGGGCCCGTGATCGTCACACTCACGTTCGGCATCCCCGCGGCCATCTTCACGGAGGCGGCGTTGAGCTTCCTGGGGATTGGCATTCGGCCGCCCGAGCCCAGCTGGGGCGTGATGATCGAAGACGGGTATGGCGCGATCTTTGCCGACCAGGGGCTCGTCATCTTCCCCGCGATCGCCGTAGCGCTCACGATGCTGTCGTTCACCTTCGTCGGCGACGGACTGCGTGACGCGCTCGACCCGCGGATGAAACGCTAACCGTCCTTTAGTTAGAGTTCTGTAGCCGAAGAATTGGCTCAGACTCTGCTGCGGCTCGAGGACCTGCACACTCAGTTCTTCACGTCCCGTGGCGTCGTGAAGGCTGTGGACGGGGTCAGCCTGCACGTCGATGTGGGGGAGACGCTCGGCGTGGTGGGCGAGTCTGGGTGCGGCAAGACCATGACTGCGTTGTCGATCCTTCGCTTGCTTCCGGAGCCGGGGCGGATCGTGTCGGGCAAGATCGAGTTCCGCGGTCGGGACGTGACGAAGATGGACGACGAGGAGATCCGCGACTTCCGCGGCAACGACGTCGCCATGATCTTCCAGGACCCGATGACGTCGCTGAACCCGGTGACCAAGGTCGGGTTCCAGATCGAAGAGGCGATGACGGCGCACAACCGGTTCACCGCCTCGGCGGCCAGGACCCGGGTGGTCGAGCTCCTTAAGCGGGTCCGGGTCCCAGCGGCCGAGTCCCGGGTGAACGACTACCCGCACCAGTTCTCAGGCGGCATGCGGCAGAGGGCGATGATCGCGATGGGGCTCGCCAACGAACCATCCCTGTTGATCGCGGACGAACCGACGACCGCCCTCGACGTGACCGTGCAGGCGCAGATCATTCAGCTGATGAAACAGCTCAACCGCGAGCTGGGCACCGCGATGATGCTGATCACGCACAACATGGCGCTCGTCGCTTCGCTGTGTCAGCGAGTGGTCGTGATGTACGCCGGACGGGTCGTCGAGGAGGGGCCGGTCGAGCAGATCTTCAGCAGCCCGCAGCACCCATACACGTGGTCGCTGCTCCGCTCGGTGCCGCGTGTCGACGAGGCGCGGAAGGACCGGCTGGTCTCGATCCGGGGATTGCCACCGGACCTGACGAATCCACCGCCGGGCTGCAAGTTCCACCCCCGGTGCCCGTTCGTGATCGACCGCTGCAAGGTCGAGCCCGAGCCCCCACTCGAGGAGGTAGCCACCAACCAGGTCGCGCGGTGCTGGGTGTTGATGCGCAACGTGAACGAAGCGGACATGGCGGCGGCGAAGACCTCGGCCCTGTCGGTCGAAGCGGCGCAGAAGCTGAAGCAGGACATGGCGATACAGCCGGCCGACGAGGTCCACACCAATGCAGGCGGCTGAGAAGAATCCGCCGCTGACGGCGGTCAAGACCGATCCGGTCCTGCTGCGCGTCGAGGGCGCGTTCAAGTACTTCCCGATGTCGGGGTTGGCTGGGCTCTCGGTGCGGGCGGTGGACGGGGTGGACCTGGAGATCCGGCGGGGCGAGACCCTGGGACTGGTCGGCGAGTCGGGCTGCGGAAAGTCCACCCTGGCCCGGCTGATCACCGCCCTGCTGCCCGTGACCGCGGGCAAGATCACGCTCGACGGGCAGGACATCACCCGGCTGCGCGGGCGGCGGCTGCGGCGGATCCGGCGGAAGATGCAGATGATCTTCCAGGACCCGTTCGCATCGCTGGACCCGCGGATGACGGTGGGGGACATCCTGCAGGAGCCGCTGGACAACTTCGGGATCGGGACGGGACGGGACCGGCGGAATCGGGTCCAGGAGCTGCTGCGCTTGGTCGGGCTGAATCCGAACTTCAACAACCGCTACCCGCACGAGTTCTCGGGTGGGCAGCGCCAGAGGATCGGGATCGCGCGGGCGCTGGCGGTCAACCCGTCGTTCATCGTGTGCGACGAGGCGGTGTCGGCGCTGGACGTGTCGATCCAGGCGCAGATCATCAACCTGCTGCAGGACCTGCAGCATGAGTTCAACCTGACCTATCTGTTCATCGCGCACGACCTGGCGGTCGTGAGGCACCTTTCGGACCGGATCGCCGTGATGTACCTGGGCAAGGTGGTCGAGACGGCCGACCGGAACGACATCTACGACCGGCCGCAGCACCCTTACACGAAGGCGCTGCTGTCATCGATCCCCGTGCCTGACCCAGCTGTTGAGAGGGAGCGGGCCCTGATCACCCTGAAGGGCGAGATCCCGTCGCCGGTGAACCCGCCCTCGGGGTGCCGGTTCCACACTCGGTGCCCGATCGCCCGGGTGCCGGGGGTGTGCTCGGAGGTAGAGCCGCTGCTGGAGCCGCATGGGGCGAGGGACCAGTCGGCGGCGTGCCACTTCGCGGGGCAGGCTTAGGGGCATACCTCTTTGGGGCCCCTCCCTTGGTTCCCGGTGCCCCTCCCCCGCCGGCCGAACCTGCGGTGATCTTGATTTTTTCGAAAACCGGAGTCAACCCAGCCTGTTAAGGGCGCTTCACCTCCAGGATCCGGTAGCCCTTCTTCGACTTCAGCCGGTCGACCCGGAAGCCCTGCTCGCCCAGCCATCCGGCCAGTGAGTCGGCGCCCAGGTTGCGCTGCACCACGAGATAGGAGGGCGCGCCCGCCTTCAACCGGGGGAGCCAGCGCATCAGCAGCTCGTGGAGGGGCGCCTTGCCGACCCGGACCGGCGGGTTGGAGTAGATGGCGTCGAAACGAACCTCCTCCGGGACGGCGTCGGGCGTGCTCGCCGTCACATTGGCGGCCTGATTGGCCGTCGCGTTTAGCCGCGTCAGCTCCAGGGCTCGCTCGTTGACGTCCACCGCCCACACCCGGGCCTCGGGCGAGAGTCG
Organism: Candidatus Sulfotelmatobacter sp.; assembly: GCA_035602465.1. GTDB lineage: Bacteria > Chloroflexota > Dormibacteria > Dormibacterales > Dormibacteraceae > 40CM-4-65-16. Next base: position 6,377 of record DATNMQ010000034.1, read on the forward strand.
GGCCAGCGCTACCGCTATGGGCCCGTAGCCGGAACCCAGATCGAGCACGTCCCCCGACTTTGGCGGCGGCGGCGCCTCCCTCAGGAGCGTGAGCGTCCCGAGATCGACCCCCTTCGAGCCGAAAACCCCCCGGTCAGCCTGCAGATCCAAGCTCAATTCGCTCAGGTGCAGGTGGACAATCCGGGGTCGCGAGGGGACCTCCGGCTTGGGATCGAAGTAGTGGGTTTTGGGTATACTCATCGCTTGTCGCCCAATCGGCTATTGCCGCGTGGGATCAAACCGCTATTCGGAGAAACGTTTGCCAACCATCCAGCAGTTGGTCCGCCTTGGGCGTAAGGCGGCCAGAGCGAAGTCTAAGGCGCCGGCGCTCCGGGGCTCCCCGCAAAGGCGGGGCGTCTGCGTGCGCGTCTACACCCAGACTCCGAAGAAGCCAAACTCGGCCCTCCGCAAGGTCGCGCGCGTTCGCCTGACCACCGGGATCGAGGTCACCGCCTACATCCCTGGCATCGGCCACAACCTGCAGGAGCACTCGGTCGTCCTGATTCGCGGCGGCCGCGTCAAGGACCTGCCCGGCGTCCGGTATCACATCATCCGCGGCACGCTCGACACGGCCGGGACCAAGAACCGCAAGAAGGCTCGGAGCAAGTACGGAGCCAAGCGGGAAAAGGGCAAGGCGGCAGCCTGATGCCTCGCCGCAACCGTCCAGTCAAGCGTGTCGTCGCGCCCGACCCGGTGTACCAGTCGGAGGCGATCGCCAAGTTCGTCAACGTGGTCATGAGCCGGGGCAAGCGCTCGACCGCCGAGAAGGTCGTCTACGACGCGCTTTCCCGCGCCGGCAAGCAGGCGAAGAAGGAGCCGCTCGAGGTCTTCGACCAAGCTCTTCGCAACGCCACGCCCCTGCTCGAGGTCAAGCCCCGCCGCGTGGGCGGCGCCACCTACCAGGTTCCGGTTGAAATCCGTCCGGAGCGCCGGCTCGCGCTCGCCCGCCGCTGGCTCGTTCGTTTTGCGAGGCAGCGAGGCGGGAAGAGTATGAGTGAGAAACTCGCTTACGAAATTCTGGATGCTGCGCAGAACACCGGCGGTGCGGTGAAGCGCAAAGAGGAGACCCACCGGATGGCCGAAAGCAACAAAGCTTTCTCGCACTTCCGGTACTGAGAGATGAACGTGGCACTGAAGATGCAGGAGCGTCCCGTCGCTATCGACAAGGTCCGAAACATCGGGATCATGGCGCATATCGACGCGGGCAAGACGACGACGACCGAGCGGATCCTCTTTTATGCGGGCCGCATCCACAAGATGGGCGAGGTTCACGAAGGGGCCTCGACCATGGACTGGATGGTCCAGGAGAAGGAGCGCGGGATCACAATCACGTCGGCCGCGACGACGGCCAACTGGCGCGACCACGCGATCAACATCATAGACACACCCGGACACGTGGACTTCACGGTCGAAGTCGAGCGGAGCCTGCGCGTGCTGGATGGCGCGGTGGCCGTTTTCGACGCCGTGGCCGGAGTCGAGCCCCAGTCCGAGACCGTCTGGCGCCAGGCCGATCGCTACGGCGTGCCCCGCATCGCTTTCATCAACAAGATGGACCGTATCGGGGCGGACTTCTACGGGTCGCTGGACTCGATCCGCACGCGCCTCGGCGCGCGCGCGGTGCCGATTCAGCTGCCGATCGGCTCCGAATCCAGCTTCATTGGATACGTCGACCTGCTCAGCAGAGAGGCCCACGTGTACACGGACGACCTCGGTACCAAGAGCACCGAGTCGCTCGACATACCGGCCGGCATGCAGGACTTGATCGTCAAGTACCGGCACGAGCTGGTCGAAGCCGTGGCGGACTTCGATGACAGCGTGATGCACAAATACCTCGAGGAGCAGGAGGTCAGCGAGGAGGAGATCAAGGCGGGGTTGCGTCGCGGCACCGTGGCGGGAATCCTTGTACCTGTCTTGTGCGGCGCGGCGCTGCGCAACCGCGGCGTGCAGCCGATCCTCGACGCGGTCGTCGACTACCTGCCGTCGCCCGCGGACGTTCCCGCGGTCGAGGGCAAGGACCCGAAGACAGGCGAGCTCCGCGTACGCGAGCACGATGACGACGAGCCGTTCTCGGCGCTGGCCTTCAAGATCCAGATGGACCCACAGGGCGTCGGCAAGCTGACGTTCTTCCGCGTCTACTCGGGCCATCTGAAGTCAGGCTCGTCGGTCCTGAACGCGTCGACCGGGCGCCGCGAGCGCATCGGCCGGATCCTGCGCATGCACGCGATCCGTCGCGAAGATGTGGACGACGTGTTCACGGGCGACATTGCGGCCGCGGTCGGTCTCAAGGCGACCACGACCGGCGACACGCTGTGCGACGAGGCGCACCCGATTCTTCTGGAGTCGATCACGTTCCCCGAGCCGGTCATTTCAGTTGCGATCGAGCCTAAGACGAAGGTCGACCAGGAAAAGCTCGGCATGGCGCTGCAGCGACTTTCGGAAGAGGACCCGACCTTCAGGGTGCACACCGACGATGAGACGGGCCAGACGATCATCGAGGGCATGGGCGAGCTGCACCTCGAGATCATCATCGACCGCCTGCTCCGCGAGTTTCGCGTTGACGCGAACCAGGGCAAGCCGCAGGTCGCCTACAAGGAGGCCATCAAGCGCTCTGCTCATGGCGTCGGCCGGTTCATCCGCCAGACTGGTGGCAAGGGCCAGTTCGGCCATGCCGAGGTCGACGTGAAGCCCGGCGAACGAGGAAGCGGTTTCATCTTCGTGGACAAGATCACGCAGGGACGCGTCCCGCGCGAGTACATCCCGGCGATCGAAAAGGGCATCCGTGAAGCGCTGCAGAGTGGCGTCGCCGCGGGATATCCCGTGGTCGACATCACCGTCACGCTCGTCGATGGGTCGTACCACCCCGTCGACTCGAGCGAAATGGCGTTTCAGGTCGCCGGTTCGATGGCTGTCAAGGATGGGATGCAGAAGGCACAGCCTTACCTGCTGGAGCCGATCATGAAGGTCGACGTCGTGATGCCGGAGGAGTACCTCGGTGACGTGATGGGCGACCTCGCGTCGCGCCGCGGCCACATCCTCGGCATGGAGGGACGCGGCACCTCGCAGAACGTGAAGGCGCACGTGCCCCTGGCTGAGATGTTCGGTTACGCTACCGAACTTCGGTCGATGACTTCGGGGCGGGCGACGTATTCGATGGAGTTCAGTCATTACGCGGAAATGCCGGGCAATCTTGCGGAGGCTGTGGGCCGCCGCGAGCGGGCGCGAAGTTAGTTAGGAGGAGACAGTGGCGAAGAAGAAGTTCGAGCGGACAAAGCCCCACCTGAACGTCGGGACCATCGGTCACATCGACCATGGCAAGACGACGCTGACGGCTGCCATCACCAAGGTGCTGGCGGACAAGGGCCTGGCTGAGTTCACACCGTTTGACAGGATCGACAAGGCTCCTGAGGAGAAGGCGCGCGGAATCACGATCTCGATCACGCACGTGGAGTACGAGACCGAGAAGCGGCACTACGCGCACGTGGATTGTCCCGGTCATCAAGATTATATAAAGAACATGATCACCGGCGCCGCCCAGATGGACGGCGCCATCCTCGTGGTGGCCGCCAACGACGGCGCGATGCCGCAGACCCGCGAGCACATCATCCTGGCCCGCCAGGTCAATGTGCCTTTCCTGGTCGTCGCGCTCAACAAGTGCGACATGGTGGACGACAAGGAGTTCATCGAGCTCGTCGAGCTCGACCTCCGCGAGCTGCTCAACCGCTACGAGTACCCCGGCGACGACATCCCCATCGTGCGGATCTCGGCGCTCAAGGCTCTCGAAGGCGACCCCGAGTGGACGCCCAAGATCATGGAGCTGATGAACGCCGTCGACACGTACATCCCCGAGCCTGAGCGGCCGATCGACAAACCGTTCCTGATGCCCATCGAGGACGTGTTCACGATCGAAGGTCGGGGCACGGTGACGACTGGAAGGGTCGAGCGCGGCAAGCTCAAGAAGAACGAGGAAATCGAGATCGTCGGGATCCACCCGACCACCAAGACCGTGGTGACCGGCATCGAGATGTTCCACAAGGACATGGACGAGTGCCAGGCCGGCGACAACGTGGGCACGCTTCTCCGCGGTGTGAAGCGCGAGGACGTCGTACGTGGCCAGGTGCTGTCCAAGCCGGGCTCCATCACGCCGCACACCCAGTTCAAGGCCCAGGTCTATGTTCTGAGCAAGGAAGAGGGCGGACGGCACACGCCGTTCCTCAGCGGCTACCGCCCGCAGTTCTACATGCGGACCACGGACGTGACCGGTGAGGTCAAGCTGCCGGAGGGTGTGGAGATGACCATGCCCGGCGACAACGTGGTGATGGACATCACGCTCGGTGAGCCCATTGGTATCGAGCAGGGACTTCGGTTCGCCATCCGCGAAGGCGGCAAGACCGTCGGCGCCGGTGTGGTGACCGAGGTCATCAAGTAACCCACATATAAGGAAAGGGAAAGGGCAAGGCAGTTGGCGCAAAAAATCAGGATCAGGCTCAAGGCCTACGACCACAGGGTCCTGGACCAGGCGGCGGACAAGATCGTCGACACCGCCCGCCGTACCAACGCGCGCACCGCCGGCCCGATCCCGCTTCCGACCGAGATCTCGAAACTCACGGTGATCCGTAGCCCCTTCATCGACAAGGACTCGCGTGAGCAGTTCGAGATGCGCACCCACAAGCGGATCGTGGACATCCTCGATCCCAACCCGCGGGTCGTCGACGCGCTCATGCGTCTGAGCCTGCCCGCGGGCGTCAGCATCGAGATCAAGTCATGAAGGGCCTCCTCGCAAGGAAGCTGGGCATGACCCAGCTGTTCAATCCGGATGGGACCATGAGCGCGGTGACCGTCCTCGAGGCTGGGCCGTGCCGAGTGCTCGGGCTCAGGACCACCGAGAAGGATGGCTACCAGGCCGTCCGGATCGCGTTCGGCCAGGTCAAAGAGAACAAGGTCAATGCACCGAAGCAAGGCGAGTTCAAGAAGGCGAACCTGGAGCCGCTCCGACACATCGTCGAGATCCGCGACTACGACGGCGTCGAGGCGGGCCAAGAGCTGAAGGCCGAGATCTTCGCGGCCGGCGAGCTCGTCGACGTGACGGCCGCAAGCAAAGGCAAGGGTTTCCAGGGCCTGATCAAGAGGCACAAATTCAGCCGCGGCCCCGAGTCGCACGGATCGATGAATGTGCGCCAGCCCGGAGCGATCGGCGCGACCGACGCTGCGCGAGTCTTCAAGGGTCTCCGCATGGCGGGTCACATGGGCAACGCGCGCACCACCTCACGCGCGTACAAGGTCGTGCGAGTGGACAGTGAAAGAAACCTCCTGATGGTCAAGGGCGGCGTGCCTGGAGCGAAAGGCGCTCTGGTCTTGGTCAAGCAGTCGACCAAGAAGGTGAAGCCCAAGGGCCCCGCGGGCAAGCCGAACCCGAGGAAGGTCTAAGCGAAAGATGCAAGCCCCATTCTTCGACGCGCTTGGCGAGCGGAACGGTGAGGTCGACCTCCCTGAGGCCATCTTCACCGAGAAGCCGAACATCCCCGTGATGCACCAGGCTTACGTCCGCCAGATGGCCAACGCGCGCCAAGGCACCGCGAGCACGAAGACGAGAGGGATGGTCAGCGGCGGCGGCGCAAAACCCTACCGGCAGAAGGGCACAGGACGCGCCCGCCACGGCTCCACGAGGGAGCCGAGCATGAAGGGCGGTGGAAACGTCTTCGGACCCAGGCCGCGCGACTACTCGCAGCGCATGCCCCGCCAGATGCGAAGACTCGCGCTGCGGAGCGCGCTCAGCCAGAAGGCGATGGACGGCCAGATCCGGGTCATCGAAAGCTTTGTCTTCGATGAGCCAAAGACGAAGCAGGCGCAGGATCTGATGGACGCGATCGGGTTCGACAGCACGACCCTGGTCGTCCTGCCGGCGCCCAACTACACGGTCAGCCGCTCCTTCGAAAACATGAGCGACGCAAAGATCGTGCTCGCGAGAAACCTGAACATCAGGGACCTCTTCTCGCACACGTACCTGCTGCTGTCCAAGGATTCGATCGAGCTGCTCGCAGAAAACTTCAGCCCACGCCAGAAGCACAGCGACGAGGACGCCGAGCTATGACGACGCGAGCCGCAAGTGAGATCGTCATCGGCCCCGTCATCACGGAGCGCACATACCAGCTCTACACACAGGGCCGCTACACGTTTCGCGTTTCGGCAAAGGCCAGCAAGACCGAGATCAAGAAGGCCCTCGAGGAGCAGTACGAGTCGCAGAACATCAAGGTCAAAGAGATCAACACGGTGACCATGCGGGGCAAGAAGCGCCGCATGTTCCGCCGCGCGGGCACAGGCAATGTCGGCCGCACCGCCGACTGGAAGAAGGCGATCGTGAGGCTCGGCGAAGGCCAGAAGATCGAAGGCCTGTTCGGGAGCGTCTGAGAGAAAACAATAATGACGATCAGAAAGTTCAAGCCAACGAGCCCCGGACGCCGCTTCATGGCGATCTCCGGCTTCGACGAGATCACGGCCAAGCGCCCCGAGAAGACCCTGATGGAGTCGATCCCGACGCATGCCGGTCGAAACAATCAGGGTCGCATCACGACGCGCCACCAGGGCGGCGGCTACCGGAAGCTCTACCGCAAGATCGACTTCAAGCGCGACAAGTTCGCCGTGCCGGGCAAGGTCGCGACCATCGAGTACGACCCCAACCGCAGCGCGCGAATCGCGCTCATCCACTACAAGGACGGCGAGAAGCGCTACATCCTCGCGCCGCTCGGGCTGAAGGTGGGCGATCCCATCGAGAGCGGTCCCGACGCACCCGTCAGGATCGGCAACGCCATCCCACTCGCGAACATCCCGGTCGGCTCGACCATCCACAACATCGAGCTGACCCTCGGGCGAGGCGGCCAGCTTGTCAGGTCGGCCGGCGCCTCAGCGCAGCTCCTCGCCAAGGAAGGCGATTACGCCGTGATACGCATGCCGAGCGGTGAGCTGCGGCGCATCCACATTCGCTGCCAGGCCACCATCGGCCAGGTCGGTAATATCGAGCACGAGAACGAGTCCGGCGGCAAAGCCGGCCGCGGTCGCTGGTTGGGCCAGCGCCCCGAGGTGCGCGGCTCGACCATGAACCCCCGCGACCATCCGCATGGTGGTGGCGAGGGCAAGACGGGCCCAGGTGGCAACCCCAAGACGCCGTGGGGCAAGCCCGCGCTCGGTTATCGAACCCGAAAGAGGAACAAGGCGTCGGCCAAGCTCATCATCCGCCGACGCGAGAAGAAAGGACGCAAGAAGTAAGTGTCACGTTCAACGAAGAAGGGCCCGTTCATCAGTGCCTCGCTCCGCGACAAGATCGAGAAGATGAACCAGACACGCGACAAAAAGGTGATCCGCACCTGGGCCCGCGCGTCCGTGATCTACCCCGACATGGTCGGGCACACGATCGCGGTCCACGACGGCCGCAAGCACGTGCCCGTGTTCATCAGCGAGAACATGGTCGGCCACCGGCTCGGCGAGTTCGCGCCGACGAGGCATTTCCGCGGCCATGGCACCCACACCGAAAAGACGACGACGGTCAAGTAGAGAAAAAAGAGAAGTAGTGGCGACGATGGAAGTATCCGCGGTGCAGAGATTTGTCCGCAGAGCGCCCCGCAAGGCGCGGCTCGTTGGCGACTCCGTGAAGGGGATGAAGGTCTCCGAGGCTCTCGCGTATCTCGAGTTCTCGCCCAAGCACGCCGCGAAAGAGGTCGCGAAAGCGATCAAGTCCGCCGCCGCCAACGCCGAGCACAACTTCAACCTCAACCGCGACGACCTCGTCCTCAAGCAACTGCTCATCGACGAAGGCCCGACCTACAAGCGGCGCCGTCCCGTGAGCCGCAGCATGGCGCACGAGTACTTCCACCGCACCTGCCACATCACGGCGGTCGTCGAAGACCAGCCGCAAGGCGCCGCCGCGCGCCCAGCGCGCACCACGGACGCCCCCGCGCGCGCAAGGCGCACTACAGAAAGGACGAAGAAGTAGTTGGGTCATAAAGTCCATCCGAACGCATTTCGCCTCGGCGTCTTCCGCCCCTGGGAGGCCAACTGGTTCGCCAACCCCAAGGACTACACGAAGATGCTTCACGAGGACCTCGAGATGCGCCGCATCATCCTCGCGCGCCTGCGCAACGCGGGCATCGCGAAGATCGAGACGGAGCGCAGCTCCAACGCGCAGCTCACGGTGACGATCCACACGGCCAAGCCGGGCATCGTCATCGGCAAGGGCGGATCGTCGGTGGACCAGCTGCGTGAAGACCTCGAGAAGCGCTTCGGCAACCGCGTGCGGATCTCGATCCAGGAGATCAAGCAGCCGGAGCTCGACGCGCAGCTCGTGGCCGAGAACATCGCGAGCCAGATCGAGCGCCGCATCTCCTACAAGCGGGCGATGAAGCAGGCGATCCTCCGCACCATGCGCTCGGGCGCCAAGGGCGTCCGAATCTATTGCGGCGGCCGCCTGCGCGGTGCCGAGATGGCGCGACGCGAGTGGGACCGCGAGGGCCGCGTGCCCTTGCACACCCTTCGCGCGGACATCGACTTCGGGCGCGCCACCGCCAAGACGACCTTCGGCGCGATCGGCGTCAAGTGCTGGATCTACAAGGACCAGATCTCGCCCGCGGCGCGCCGCCTGCCGCCCATCGCCGAGGAGGCGGCGCCGATCGCAGAGATCGCCCCCCAGCCGGAGATCGTGCAGGAAGCCGTCGCCCCAACCCCCGCGCCGGAGCTGACCGCAGCCCCAGCGGCGCCGGAAGTTGCGGAGCGGCCGAAGCGCACGCGCGCCGCAGCCACCCCGGCAGCCGTTACCACCGCCGCCACTGCCACTGCATCTACCGCCACTGCATCTACCGCCACAGCCGCACCAACCACCGGGACCGCCAAGCCAAGGGCCGCCGCCAAACCAAGGACCGCCGCCGCCCCGAAGGCGAAAGCGGCCGACACCGCGAAGAAGCCCGCCACACGCAAGAAGGCAGACACCTGATGCTGATCCCGAAGCGCGTCAAGTACCGCAAGATGCACCGCGGCCGCCGCCAGGGCATCGCCACGCGCGGCGCCACCGTCGCGTTCGGCGACTACGGCCTGCAGGCGATGGAAGCGTGCTGGATGAGCAACCGGCAGATCGAGGCCGCCCGCCGCGCCATGACCCGTCACGTCAAGCGCGGTGGTCAGATCTGGATCCGCGTCTTCCCGGACAAATCGATCACCAAGAAGCCCGCCGAGACCCGCATGGGTTCCGGCAAGGGCAACCCCGAAGGATGGGTCGCGGTCATCAAGCCCGGCCGCGTCCTCTTCGAGATGGGCGGCGTGACGCCGCAGGTGGCCAAGGAAGCAATGAAGCTCGCGGCTGCCAAGCTGCCGATCAAGACGCGGTTCGTCGCCGCGGCGGAAGGACCTGCGGCCAGATGATGAAAGTCCACGACCTGCGGGTCCTCGAGCAGGACGAGCTCGGCATGCGCTTGCGCACCGCCCGCCGCGAGCTGTACGAGCTCCGCTTCAAGCATGCGGTCGGACAGCTCGAGAACTCGAGCCAGATCGGCAAGGTCCGCCACGACATCGCGCGGATCATGACCGTGCTGCGCGAGCGCGACTTCGGCATCCAGCCGACAGTGGAAGCCGAACCCCTGGCGACGGCCGTGGCCGTCGTTGAGCCGCCGGCCGCGGCAGAGCAAGAAGAAGTGACCGAAGAAGAGGCCCCCAAGCCCAAGCGCGGCCGGCGGACAAAGAAAGAGGAATCAGCATGAGCGACACCGCCACCCAGACCCCGACGAGCACCCAGGCCTCGCAGGCCGCACCTGAAAAATCGCAGCGCGGCCAGCGCAAGGTCCGCCTGGGCTACGTGGTCTCGGACGGGATGGACAAGACCGTCATCGTCCAGGTCCGCACCTCCGGCGCGCACCGCCTCTACCGCAAGACCCTGCAGCACCGCACCAAGTTCAAGGTCCACGACGAGAAGAACGAGTGCGGCGTCGGCGACCTCGTGCGCATCACCGAAACGCGCCCCATCTCGAAGGAGAAGCGCTGGCGCGTGCTCGAGATCGTGGAGAAAGCCAGGTAAACGAATGGTCCAGCAAGAAACCCGCCTGAAAGTCGCGGACAACTCGGGAGCGAAGGAGCTCCTGGTCATCCGCGTGGCCGGCGGGCACTACCGCAAGTACGCCTACGTCGGCGACATCATCACCGCCACCGTCAAGTCCGCCCAGCCTGGCGGGCAGGTCAAGAAGGGCGAGGTGGTGAAGGCCGTCGTCGTGCGCGTGAACAAGGAGTACAAGCGCCCGGACGGATCGCTCATCAGGTTCGACGAGAACGCTGCCGTGCTCCTGGCGCAGGCGAACAACCCGCGCGGGACCCGCATCTTCGGTCCGGTCGCGCGCGAGCTTCGCGAGCGCAACTTCATGAAGATCATCTCGCTCGCCCCGGAGGTCCTCTAGAAAGGAAATGCTGAAGAACAAGGCGAAGCTCAGGGTCAGGGCCCTCGACCTCGCTCCCGGTGACCCGGTGATCGTCATCGCCGGCAAGGACAAGGGCAAGCAGGGCGAGGTGCTGCGCACGATCCCCGACAAGCACAAGATCGTGGTCAAGGGCGTCAACCTGCTCAAGCGCCACACGAAGGCGGGGCAGAGGCGCGGCGGCGTGCAGGTCGCGCAGGGTGGCATCGTCGACTTCGAGGCTGCGCTCGACTACTCGAACGTGATGCTGGTCTGCCCGCACTGCGGGCGGCCGACGCGCACGAAGCACGTCACGCTCGAATCGGGCTCGAGGGCGCTGGTCTGCCGCCACTGCGGCGAGCCCTACGAGCGCGTGCGCAAGACGGAGGCGCAGTAGTGGCGAAGGCCAAGCAGCAGCAACCCAAGAAGGAGCAGGCTCCAAAGGCGCCCGGCACGAAGTCGGAGACGCCGCCACGCATGCTCACCACCTACCGCGACAACATCGTGCCGCAGCTGACCAAGGAGTTCGACTACGCCAACGTGATGCAGGTGCCCCACATCGACAAGATCGTCGTGAACATCGGCATCGGCGAGGCGAAGGACAACGACAAGGCGCTCGACGCCGCCGTCGGCGACGTCATGACGATCACCGGCCAGAAGCCGCAGCTGATCAAGGCCAAGAAGTCCGTCGCGGCGTTCAAGCTCCGCGCGGGCCAGACGGTCGGCATCAAGACGACGCTGCGCGGCCGCCGCATGTGGTACTTCCTCGACAAGCTCCTGAACATCGCGCTTCCGCGCATCCGCGACTTTCGCGGGGTCAGCCCCGACGGCTTCGACGGGCGCGGCAACTACTCGCTCGGCCTGCGCGAGCAGGTCGTGTTTCCGGAGATCGACTACGACAAGATCGACAAGCTTCGTGGGCTGGAGGTCAGCATCATCACGACCGCCCGCACCGACGACGAAGCACGCAGCCTCCTGACAAGACTCGGAATGCCATTTAGAAAGAGGTAGAGGGAAAGAGTTTGGCCAAGAAAGCATCGATCGAGCGCTGGAAGCGGGACCTAGTAAAACCGAAGTTCAAGGTGCGGTTTCACAACCGCTGCCAGATCTGCGGGCGTCCGCGCGCTTACCTGCGCAAGTTCGGCATGTGCCGCATCTGCTTCCGCACGAATGCCGCCGAGGGACGCATCCCCGGCATCACGAAGTCGAGCTGGTGATGGCAACAGCAGCACCCGCCAAAACCACGAGCGGCAAGCCGAGCAAGGTCGTCAAGAAGGCCTCGGCCGGGATCCTCACCGATCCCATCGCCGACATGCTCACCCGCATCCGCAACGCCAACTCGGCACGGCATCCCGAGGTGAGGGTCCCGGCCTCGCGCGTGAAGCTCGAGATCGCGCGAGTCCTCAAGGACGAGGGCTACATCGCGGGCTACGACGTCGAGGCCGACGGCACCACGCAGACCATGCGTATCATCTTCAAGTCCCGGCCGGATCGCACGCGAGTGATCTCCGGCGTGAAGAGGATCAGCCGCCCCGGATTGCGCGTCTACGCGCGCAAGACCGAGATCCCGCGAGTCCTCGGCGGCCTCGGCATCGCCATCCTCAGCACCGCTGAGGGCGTGATGAGCGGCCGGCAGGCCAACGGTAAAGGGTTGGGTGGCGAAGTGTTGGCGTATGTCTGGTAGGAGATAGAGGGAGAGTTGTCGCGAATCGGAAAGTTGCCTGTCCCGGTACCTAAGAACGTGAAGGTCACGCTCGCACCGGGGACCGTGAAGGTGGAAGGACCGAAGGGTCAGCTCGAGCGCACCCTACCCACCGAGATCACGGTCAAACAGGCCGACGGCGAGCTCATCTTCGAGCGGCCGTCGGACGACTTCCGCCACCGCGCGCTGCACGGCCTCGTCCGCAGCCTGGTCGCCAACATGGTCGAGGGCGTGGACAAAGGGTTCTCGAAACACCTCGAGCTCGTCGGCGTCGGTTACCGCGTCGCCAAGCAGGGTGAGGAGCTCGTGCTCAACCTCGGCTATTCGCACCCGATCCGCTTCAAACCGCCCAAGGGAGTCTCGATCGACGTGGCCGACCCGACCAAGTTCTCGGTCAACGGCATCTCGAACGAGGACGTCGGACAGGTCGCGGCCAACATCCGCTCGTTCCGCCCGCCCGAGCCATACAAGGGAAAGGGCGTGAGGTACCGCGGCGAGAAGGTCCGGCGCAAGGCGGGCAAGGCGGGCAAGGGGGCCAAGGCAACCGCATGATCAAGAGGACAGACCGCAAGGTGAGCCGGTCGAAGCGGCACAGGCGGGTGCGCGTGCATGTAGCCGGCACCTCGCAGAAGCCGCGGCTCGCGGTGTTCCGCAGCTTGAACCACCTTTACGCGCAGCTCATCGACGACGCGGAGAGCCGCACGCTCGCCGCCGCGTCGACGCTCGGGATGAAGGTGAAGGGCAACGGCGTCGCGCAGGCCGCCGAGGTTGGCAAGGCGATCGCGGCCAAGGCGAAGGCGATAGGCGTGAACGCGGTTGTCTTCGACCGCGGCGGATTCCTGTATCACGGACGCATCAAAGCGCTGGCTGATGCCGCGCGGGAGGCTGGTCTTGAGTTCTAGAGGTGGCGGCGGCGGCCGATATCAGCACTCGGGCGGTGAGCGTTCCGAGCTTGCCGACCGCGTCGTCCGCGTCAACCGAGTCGCCAAGGTCGTCAAGGGCGGACGCAAGTTCTCGTTCAGCGCGCTGATCGTGGTCGGCGACATGAACGGCCGCGTCGGGGCGGGTATCGGCAAGGCGCGCGAGGTGACCGAAGCCATCCGCAAGGGCATGGAGGTCGCGAAGCGCAACATGATCACCGTGCCCATGGTCGGCACGACGATCCCGCACGCCGTGGAGCTCAAGTGGGGCGCCGCGCGAATCATGCTCAAGCCCGCGGCACCTGGAACCGGTGTGATCTCCGGTGGCGCGATGCGCGCCGTGATCGAGACCGCCGGTATCAAGGACATCCTCACCAAGTCGCACGGCACCAACAACCCGATCAACACCGTGCGCGCGACCCTCGCCGCGCTGCAGTCGCTGAGGACGGCGCAGCAGATCGCCGAGCTCCGCGGCAAGGACGTCGAGCAGATGGTCGGAAAGAAGCTAGCCGCGGCATACGCCCCGACAGCGACTGCCCCCAAGGCGGAGGCAAACGGTGGCTGAAAACGCCGGGCGCGCGCAGGGCGCACCTCTACTGAAAGCAACCCTCATGAAAAGCCCGATCGGCGCCAGGCCCGAGATCCGCGCGACCGTCGAATCGCTCGGCTTCCGCCGCATGCAGCAGACGCGCGAGCTGCCGGACAACCCGGCCGTGCGCGGCATGCTGAAGGCGGTCAGGTTCCTGGTCGCGGTCGAAGGCGAGCCCTACGAGCGGCCGAAGCGCAGCCGCTACAAGATCTGGCGCTCACGCTCCACCAAAAAGCACCAGCGAGGCAATTAGAAGATGCGCTACGAGTTGGTAACCGGGGTCCCCGCGAAATCGAAGATTTCGTGGGGTGGTAAACACCAAAGAGGCAACTGACCGATGCAGCTGCACGACCTCAAACCCTCGCCGGGCGCCCACCGCCGGGCGGACCGGATCGGCCGCGGCACCGGCTCCGGACGCGGCAAGACGTCAGGCCGCGGTCAGAAGGGACAGAACGCGCGCAGCGAAGGCTTCCGCCTCGGCTTCGAGGGCGGCCAGATGCCGCTGTCCCAGCGCCTCCCGAAGCTGCCCGGGTTCAAGAACCCCTTCAAGAAGGTCTACGCGGTGGTCAACGTCTCCAAGCTCAGCCGCTTCACCGACGGATCGAAGGTCGGCGCGGAGGCGCTGCTCGAGGCTGGCCTCATCCACGGGGGTGAGGAGATCAAGATTTTGGGCGCCGGCCGTTTGAAGCGCAGACTGACCGTGGAGGCCCATGCATTCAGCAGCAGCGCGCGTGAGTCGATCGAGAAAGCCGGCGGTTCCGTCACGGTCCTGGGAGAACCTCGCAAGATCGGAGCCAAGCGGACGGCCGCCAAAGCGCCAAAACCACTTCCCACCCCCGAGGCCCCAAAGCAGGCCCCGGCCGAGGCGAAGGCGGCCCGCGTCAAGAGTGCCCCACCGGCACCGGTCGAGGAGGCCACCCCTCCCGCCGAGGCCTAGCCGATGAACCTTCTCGAAGCCCTGGTCAACGCGTTCCGGCTGCCCGAGCTCCGGAACAAGATCCTCTTCACCGGCGGCATCCTGATCGTCTTCCGTCTCTTCGCCAACATCGCCATCCCGCTCGCCAAGCAGTCGGCGCTCGCCAACCTGTTCAACAGCCAGGCGCTGCTCGGACTGCTCGACCTGTTCTCAGGAGGCGGCCTTTCGCGCTTCAGCGTCGTCGCGATGGGCATGAACCCGTACATCAACGCCACGATCATCATGCAGCTGATGACGGTGATCTCCGAGCGCATCAAGGAGATCTCCAAAGAAGGCGAGATGGGCCGCCGCCGCATTCAGCGCTGGAGCCGCTACCTGACCGTCGCCCTCGGCGCGGGCCAGGCGTACGGATTCACCGTCCTCTTCCAGAACACGAGCCCCTCGATCCTCGGCGCGCTGGACTGGTTCCAGCGCCTGCAGATCATCCTCGTTCTGTCCGCGGGCACGGTGATGCTGATGTGGTTCGGCGAGCTGATCACGGAGTACGGCATCGGCAACGGCGTCTCGCTGATCATCTTCGCCGGCATCATCGGCCGCGGGCCCGCCGGCGTCGTCTCGGTGTTCAGCGCGCACTCGACCGGTGGCGGCCTCGCCGACTACGTGCCCTTCATCATCTTCGGCATCATCGCCCTCGGCGTGACGGCCGTGGTCATCTATGTCCAGCAGGCGGTCAGGAAGATTCCCATCCAATCGGCGCAGCGAGTCGCGGGCGGGCGAGAGGTGGGCCGGAGGGCCAGCTTCCTCCCGCTGCGAGTCAACCACGCCGGTGTGATCCCGATCATCTTCGCCATCTCGGTGATGTTCCTTCCGACGATCATCGCCAACTACTTCACGGGTGCGCCGCCCGACACCTGGTACTACAAGGCTGCGGCCTGGGTCCGAGGCAACTTCGCGCCCGATACGTCGAACCTGCCCATGGCGATCACCTACAACGGGCTCTATTTCCTGTTCACGTTCGGCTTCACGTACTTCTACACGGCGATCACGTTCGACGTGCATGACGTGGCCGAAAACCTTAAACGCTATTCAAGCTTCATCCCGGGAATCCGCCCGGGACGTCCGACCGCGGACTATCTCCAGGCGGTCATGAACCGGATCACCTTCGTGGGCGCCATGTTCCTGGGGTTCATCACCGTCGTGTTGCCCATCGGGACGGCCAAGATATCCGGCATTCCGCACAACCAGATGTACCTGGGTGGCACCGCCATCCTGATCGTGGTCGGCGTGGCACTGGACACCATGAAACAGCTGCAAACCCAATTGGTGATGCGCCAATACCGCGGCTTCATCCGATGACGTCGACTTCTTCCCTCTCCCCGCAGGGGAGAGGGTCAGGGTGAGGGCTAGAGGAACAGCATGAACCTCCTCCTCTATGGCGCCCCCGGGAGTGGCAAGGGCACCCAGGCCAACATGCTGCGCTCGCGCTTCGGCATCCCGCACATCGCCACCGGCGACATGCTGCGCGCCGAGATCCAGGCCGGCACCGACCTCGGCCGCAAGGCCCAGCCGATCCTGGCCGCGGGCCACTACGTGAGCGACGACATCATGATCGGCGTCGTCCGCAACCGCCTGTCCCAGCCCGATTGCGCCCCGGGCTTCATCATGGACGGCTTCCCGCGCACGGTCCCCCAGGCCGAAGCCCTGGACGTCCTGATGTCCGAGCTGGGCAAGCGCTTCGACCAGGTCATCTACCTCAAGGTCCCGGTCGAGGAGCTCCTGAGCCGGCTCTCCGGTCGCCTGGTGTGCCCGAAGTGCCAGCGGACCTACCCGCCGGGCACGGTCGCGTGCGTGGCGGACGGAAGCGAGCTCGTCCAGCGCGAGGACGACCGCCCGGAGGCGGTCCGCCCCCGGATCGAGATCTACCTGGACAAGACGGTCCCGGTCCTCGATCACTACCGGGTCGGACGCCTGGTTTCCGAGATCGACGGACGGGGGACAATCGATGAGATAAGCCGCCAGGTCCTGGCCGCAGCGAACGGTCATTTGACCCAGAGAAGCAAGACCGGATGATCATCTTCAAGACCGCCCACGAGATCGACCTCATGGCCCGCGCGGGCAGCCTGCTCGCGTCCGTCCTGCCCCCTCTGAAGGAGGCCTGCGTGCCCGGCGTCAAAACGATCGAGCTCGACCGGATCGCCGACAAGCTGATCCGGGCCGGCGGCGCGACCCCGGGCTTCCTGGGCTACCACGGGTTCCCCCGCTCGATCTGCGTCTCGATCAACGACGAGGCCGTCCACGGCATCCCCGGCAACCGCAAGGTGGCCGAGGGCGACCTGGTCAGCCTCGATTTGGGCCTGGTCCTGGAAGGGTTCTGGGCCGACGTCGGCATGACCGTCGGCGTGGGCAAGATCACGCCGGAGGCGGCCCGCCTGCTCAAGGTCACCGAGGAGGCCCTCTACATCGGGATCGACAAGGCCCGCCCGGGCGGCTACCTGGGGGACATCTCGTCCGCCATCCAGAAGCACGTCGAGGCGGCGGGCTTCTCGGTCATCCGCCAGTTCGTGGGCCACGGGATCGGGCGCCAGATGCACGAGGACCCCCAGGTACCGAACTTCGGCCAGCCCGGCGACCTGCCCAAGCTCAAGCCCGGAATGACGCTGGCGATCGAGCCGATGGTCAACGCCGGCTCTCACGAGGTGTACATGAAGCCGGACGGCTGGACCATCTGCACCGCCGACGGCTCCCTCTCCGCCTACTTTGAGCACACCGTCGCTATCACAGAAAAGGGGCCCATCGTACTCACCAAGGGGGCCCTCGACTGAACTCAGCCGGCCTTTGGTATACTCGCCGTTCGTGCCCCAACGCCCCCCACTCGTGAAGGGGGTCGTGGTGGAGGCTCTTCCCAACGGTGTCTACCGGGTCGAGCTCGAGAACGGGGCGAAGGTCCTCGCCCACGTCGCCGATCGGGCAGGCACCCATTTCACCCGGCTCCGCGCCGGGGACAAGGTGGGCGTCGAGCTTGCGGAAAGCGACCGTTCCCGTGGGCGAATTCGAGAGATTTGGAGATGAAAGTACGTCCGTCGGTCAGAAAGATGTGTCCCAGCTGCAAGGTGATCAAGCGCAACGGGGTGGTCCGCGTGATCTGCTCGAAGACGCCCAAACACAAACAAAGGCAGGGTTAGGAGGCTAATGGCGAGAATCGCCGGCGTCGACATTCCCCCGGCCAAGCGCGTCGTGATCGCCCTGACGTACATCACGGGTATCGGCAACACCACGGCCGAGAAGGTCGTCAAGAACGCGAACATCGACGGCAGCAAGCGGACCAAGGACCTCAGCGAGGAAGAGGTCGGGCGCCTGCGCTCGATCATCGACCGAATGGTGGCCGCCAAGGACATCCTCATCGAAGGTGACCTCCGCCGCGAGGTCGCGAACAACATCAAGCGCCTGACCGAGATCGGCTCCTACCGCGGCCAGCGGCACCGCCGCGGCCTGCCGGTGCGCGGCCAGCGCACCCGCACCAACGCGCGAAGCCGCCGCGGTCCGAAGCGCGCGGTTGCGGGCAAGAAGAAGGTCAAGGCAGGCAAGTAATGACCAAGAAGAAGGTGGTGCGCACTCGCCGCCGCGAGCGCAAGAACATCGTCAACGGACAGGCTCACATCCAGAGCACGTTCAACAACACGATCATCTCGATCAGCGACCTGGACGGCAACGTGATCTCCTGGGGCTCCGCCGGTGCGCAGGGCTTCAAGGGGAGCCGCAAGTCGACGCCCTTCGCCGCCCAGCAGACCGCCGAGTCGACGGCCAAGAAGGCGCTGGAGCATGGCATGCGCTCGATCGAGGTCTTCGTGCGTGGTCCGGGCGCCGGACGTGAAGCCGCGATCCGCTCCCTCCAGGCCACTGGGCTCGAGGTCAGCGCCATCACTGACGTGACCCCGATCCCGCACAACGGATGCCGCCCCCCTAAGAGGCGGCGGGTCTAGCGATGGCCAATTACAGCGGACCCGTCTGCCGCTTCTGCCGCCGCGAGGGCGCCAAGCTCTACCTCAAGGGCGAGCGCTGCTACACGCCGAAGTGCGCCATCGAGCGCCGCGCCTTCGCGCCCGGAATGCACGGGCAGGCGCGCAAGCGCAAGACGTCGGACTACGGCATTCAGCTCCGCGCCAAGCAGAAGGCGCGCCGCGTCTACGGCCTGCTCGAGAAGCAGTTCCGGAACTACTTCAACCAGGCCTCGAACGAGCCTGGCGTGACCGGGCTGAACCTGCTCCGCCACCTCGAGCTTCGCCTCGACAATGTGATCTACCGGCTCGGGCTCGGCGCCTCGCGGAAGCAGGCCCGCCAGCTCGTCACCCACCGGCACTTCGAGGTCAACGGCAAGTTGGTGAACGTGCCGTCCTACCAGGTGAAGCCCGGGGACCAGGTCAAGGTGAGGCCCGCGAACGGGGTCTTCGACGTGGCGCTGGACGCATCCAAGGTGCGCCCGGTGCCCTCATGGCTTTCCTTCAACGCGGACGACAAGTCCGCCAAGATCCTCGCCCGCCCGGACCGCCACGAGATGGAGTCGGGCGTCGAGGAACAGCTGATCGTCGAGTTCTATTCAAGGTAGTACGGGAGGTACTTAACCCAGTTGGCTATTGATACGCAGATGACAGTGACCCCGCAGGTCCGCAAGCTCGAGACCAGCGCGAACTACGGCAAGTTCGACATCGAGCCGCTTGACCCGGGCTTCGGCACGACCCTCGGCAACACCCTTCGGCGCGTGCTGCTCTCCTCGTTGTGGGGCGCGGCCGTGACGTCGATCCAGATCGACGGCGTGGCGCACGAGTTCACCGCGATCCCGCACGTGAAGGAGGACGTGACCGAGGTCATCCTCAACATCAAGAAGCTTCGCCTGAAGGCCTTCACCGAGGACCCGATCACGCTTCTCCTCGACGTCAAGGGGCCGGCCGAGGTGCACGCGTCGCACATTCAGTCCAGCTCGGACGTCGAAGTCGTGAACCCCGACCTCTACATCTGCACGCTGGCCGCGAAGGGCCACCTGCGGATGGAGCTGAACGTCGAGCGCGGCAAGGGCTACGTCCCGGCCGAGCGCAACAAGCGGGAAGGCCAGCCGATCGGCGTGGTCCCGATCGACTCCATCTTCTCGCCGGTCGAAAAGGCGAACTTCCAGGTCGAGAAGACCCGCGTCGGACAGTCGACGGACTACGACCGCCTGATCATCGAGGTCTGGACCGACGGCACCATGTCGCCCGAGGAGGCGGTGAGCCACTCGGCCGAGCTGTTCACCCAGCACCTGAACCTGTTCGTCCGCTTCCGCGACTCGATCGAGAAGCACGAGCAGGAGCTGCGCGGCGAGAAGACGGGCCAGAACCGCCTGAACGACACCCCGATCGAGGAGCTGGACCTCTCTGTCCGCGCTTTCAACTGCCTCAAGGCAAACGAGATCCAGACAGTCGGCCAGCTGCTCCAGAAGCGCGAGGAAGAGCTGCTCGCCCTCCGCAACTTCGGGCGGAAGTCGCTCGACGAGATCAAGGAGAAGCTGGTCGAGAAGGGATTCATCAAGCCCGAAGAGATGGGCACAGTCCTGCGCGGCGGCTAGCTGAAGCTTCATGCGCCATCAGAAGAGCGGTCGCCGCTTCAACCGGGACACCAACGCGCGCAAGGCGCTGATGCGCAACCTCTGCACGTCGTTGCTCGAAAGCCCGAGCGGCCGGATCACCACGACCGAGGCGAAGGCCAAGGAGCTGCGCCGCTGGGTCGAGCGGCTCATCACCACCGCCAAGGACCAGGACGTCACCGCGCGCCGCAAGGTGGCCGAGGACATCTCCAAGCCCGAGGTCGTGGAGCGGCTCTTCTCGAACCTGGTCCCGCGCCTCGCGGACCGGCCGGGAGGCTACACCCGAATCATCCACAAAGGCCCGCGCCTCGGAGACGCGGCCCCCATGGTGATCATCGAACTGGTCGACTGATCGCTCCCGTTAAAAATTGAATATCAAAGTCGTGCTGGAGTACGACGGGTCGGGCTTCGCCGGCTGGCAGCAGCAGGCCCACGGCCGGACCGTGGAAGCCGAGCTTAAGCAAGCCCTGCGCCAGATCACGGGCAAGGACCACACCGTCTACGCCGCGGGGCGCACCGACGCGGGCGCGCACGCTGAAGGGCAGGTCGTGAGCTTTCACACCGACGGGCGGATCGCGCCGAAGCGTCTGGTCGCAGCCCTCAACGCGAAGCTCCCCGACGACGTGGCGGCGCTGTCCGCCGAGGTGGTGCCGGACGATTTCCACGCCCGCTACTCCGCCCGCTGGCGCCGCTACCGCTACCGGTACCTCGACCGGCCCTCCCGACCCGCCCTGGAGCGGGGACGGTGCTGGCAGGTGCGGGGCCCGCTGGACGTCGACGCGATGTCTGCGGCGGCGAAGGCGTTGACCGGCAGGCACGACTGGACCAGCTACTGCTCGGCTTCCGAGCCGGCCGCCGCGCGGGTGCGCGAGATGCGCTCCGCGAAGGTCGCCCGGCGCGGTCAGTTCGTCGAGCTGGAGCTGGTCGCGGAGGGCTTCCTGCGAGGCCTGGCGCGCAGCATCGCGGGCGCGCTGGCCGAGGTGGGCCGCGGGCAGCGGCCGCCCGAGTGGGTGGGGAAGGTCCTCGAAGCGCGGGATCGCCGGCAGGCGCCGCGCACCGCCCCCGCGGGGGGGCTGACTTTGATGGAAGTGATTTACTAGGGAACCCGACCAGAAGAAAGGAACAATGAGCAAACAGAAGACATGGACGGCGAAAGCCGCGGATCTCAAGAGTGACTGGTACGTGGTCGATGCCACGGATCAGGTACTCGGCCGCCTGGCGTCAGGCGTGGCCGCGATCCTGCGTGGCAAGCACAAGCCGACCTTCACGCCACACCTGAACAGCGGCGACCACGTCGTGGTGATCAACGCCGCGAAGGTCAAGGTCACGGGCACCAAGCTCCAGACCAAGGAATACACGCGCTACAGCGGGTACCCGGGCGGCCTGCGCAAGCGGACGCTGGAGAAGGCCCAGGAGCTCGACCCGACGTTCCCCATCACGACCGCGGTCCGCGGGATGCTGCAGCGGAACACCCTCGGTGCCGATATGCTGAAGCGCCTTCGCGTCTACGCCGGGGCCGACCACGGCCACATCGCGCAGAAGCCGAAGACGATCACATTCGATGAAAAAGGACAGATGAAGCTTGGCTGAGACGTTCCACCGCGGCACCGGTAGGCGCAAGAACGCCATCGCGCGGGTTCGCCTGCAGCCAGGTGAGGGCCGCATCACGGTCAACGAGAAGGACCCGCTCGCCTACCTGGGCCGGCGCGTCCTCGAGATGGCCGCCCTGGCGCCGCTTCGCGTCACCGGCCTGCAGCGCAAGTTCGACGTCACGGTCAAGGTGGTCGGCGGCGGCACGTCTGGCCAGGCGGGCGCGATCGCGCACGGCATCGCCCGCGCCCTCCTCCGCTTCGACCCGGACCTCCGGCCGCCGCTGAAGAAGGCCGGCCTGCTGACGCGCGACGCTCGGATGAAGGAGCGGAAGAAGTACGGACTGAAGCGGGCTCGGAAAGCTCCCCAGTACACGAAGCGCTAGCCGGCCGCGGCCTGGACTGGCCGGCCTGCCTGAACACGCGGGACCTCGGTGGTCTACCCACGCCAGGCGGCGTCACGCGTGCAGGCGTGCTCGTCCGGTCCGACTGCATAACCAACCTGACCCCGGAGGGCCACCAGGCGATGCAGGCCTACGGCGTCTCGACCGTGATCGACCTGCGCAGCCCATCAGAACGGGCCGCTGATGCCAACTCCGTGTCGAGGGCGAAGGGCGTCGAATACCTTCACCGCCCTCTCGTCGACGACGCGAACATGAGGAGACTCGGCGAGGCCACCAACATGTTCGGACGCTACCTGATGATGCTGGACAAGGACCAGCACGCATTTCGCAACGTCTTCGACACGATGGCCACAGCTGAAGGCGGCGTTCTTTTCCACTGCTTCGCGGGCAAAGACCGAACGGGTCTGATCGCCGCGATGCTCCTGTCACTGGCCGGCGTCCCGCGCGACCACATCGCCCTGGACTTCACCGAGACCGACAAGCAGCTGGCCCGCAAGTACGAAGAGTGGCTCGCGGGGACCGATCCCGAAAAGCGCGACCAGATGCGCGAGGACCTGCACTGCCCGCCGGACCGCATCCTGGGCGTCCTCGACTACCTGGACAGCAAGTGGGGAGGAGTCCCCAGCTACCTGGAAGCCGCCGGCATGACCCCGGCAAACATCGACCGAGTAAGCGCAAAACTGACCTAAGGACAAATCTCCTCCCCACCGTGTGGGGAGGTGGCGCGAAGCGCCGGAGGGGGTATCGAAGAACGCAGACGCTACCCGAGCATCTTCTCCACTGTTTGGTCGAGCATCCCCAGCTCGCTCGCGTACCGACCGAGCTTCCGGTGCCGCCCGCTCCCCGGCTCGACCTCGAGCACGAGCCACTCACCCTCGACCCGAGCCAGGCCGGCGATGTCCACGCTCGGAACGAGGAGACACGATTCCACAAACCGCCGCCCAACCCTTTCCCACCCCAGCACACATATGAAGGTCGAGGCCGAAGCCCGAAAGCTCGACCGCCGGAAGTACACGCGCTCCTCAGCCGACGCCGACCCGAATCCGGAAGTCTTGACCTGCAGGCCGAGATAACGACGCGTGGCCCGATGACGGACCAGGACCTCGACCGTCTCCAGGTCGGGAAACGGCCGGAACAGCGCCAGCGACTCTGACGACGCGAGCCGGCGGATGACCTCCATCTCGCCGACAAACCCCTCGTATCGCCGATCCACCGCGGCCGGCGACTTCACCTCCCCGCTTGGCAGGGAGGTGGGCGGTGCATCCGTCGGGAGGCGTCCAAACCGCGCCGCCAGTAGCTCCCGAGGAACGAGGAACCGCGCCCACCGCGACTCGCCGCCGAGATGCAACCCGAACGCCGCCGTGAGGTACTCCCGCCCGTCGACCAGGTCGTGCGCGGCGAGGCGGCGGAACGAAGCCTCGTCGATGACGAGCACCATCCGGCCCAGCTCCGACCCGTCGACCAGCGTCGCCACGATCAGCGCGTCGTCATCCACGAGGCTCGACGCGGTCACCGTGATGTGGACCTGCCCGGCTGGTGTGAGGCTCATGCGCCCCTTTACCTGCACGGCGACGAACGAACCGTCAGCCAGCCGGTGCACGACCCCGTCGATGCCGACGTCGCGCAATGGCAGAAACACGTGCAGTCCACCCAAGGACTGGCGCACCAGCTCGGCCCACACCTTGAACTCCGCGACCTGGCCCGAGGCCAGCGTCTGCGCGTGGTGCCAGCGAACGTCCCTTTCCATCTAACGCGCCGAATTTTCGCTGTTAACAACCTGGGTTGCCGGGGCGGAGGCGCTTGCCGAGAATTTGCCTCATGAAAGACAAAACTCCCGTCGTCAAGCAGCTCTACCGTCTGAACGTCGAGCCCCGCGTCATCGACCAGCTCTCCAGGCTCGCCTCGCGCACCGGCGAGCCCAAGACGAGGATCGCCACGCGGCTCTTCACCGAGGCTGTGATGAACTTCAAGCCGGACGCCAGAAAGAAGAACGGAGCGAAAGCCTAGCCGGCCACCTCGGATTCGACGCGCGCCTGGCGAGGCTCGTCCCTCGAATACATCTCGTCGATCTCACGCGAGTACTTCTGGGAGACGACGCGGCGCTTCATCTTGAGCGTCGGCGTCAGCTCTTCGGACTCGGCCGTCCATTCGACCGGCAGGATCGTGAACCTCTTGATCCCCTCGACCTGCGACACGTGGCGATTGGCACCGTCCACCGCCGTCTGAACCTCGTCGTGTACGGCCGGGTGTTGCGCCAGCTCGGCGATCGACGTGAACGGTATGCCGGCCTTGCGCGCCCAAACCGGCGCGAACTCCTGGTCGAGCACGACGAGCGCGCTGAGGTAGGGGCGCCGGTCTCCGATGACGGCCGCCTGGCCGATCAGCGGGTTCTGCTTGAGGAGCGCCTCCAGGTTTGCCGGCGAGATGTTCTTGCCACCGGCGGTGATGATGAGTTCCTTCTTGCGGTCGACGATCCGGAGGTATCCGTCCGCGTCGAGCTCGCCGACATCCCCAGTGTGCAGCCAGCCGTCGAGGTCGATCGTCTCGGCCGTCTTCTCCGGCTCTTTGTAGTAGCCCTTGGTCACGTTGCCACCGCGGACGAGGATCTCGCCGTCTTCCGCGATCTTCAGCTCGACGCCCGGATCGGCGATGCCGACGGTCCCGTTCTTGATCCGCTCGACCGGGTTGTACGTCGCGCCCACCGCCGTCTCGGTCATCCCCCAGCCTTCCCAAAGCTTGATGCCGAGCGCCTGGAAGAACTCGATCACCTCGGGGTTGATCGGCGCGGCGCCAGTGACGCCGTACTCGAGCTCTTCGAGGCCAACTTTGGCCCGGATCGCCATCCAGACCGGCCGGCATTTCTCAGCCGCCGCAAGCAGCTCGGGCGGAGCCGGCTGACCCGCCTGCTCCAGCTTCACCAGCTTGCGACCCACATCGATGGCCCCGAGCACCGCGTTGCGGCGCTGCTCGTCGGGATCGGCTTGAATCCCGGCGGACAACCCTGCCTTCAGCTTCTCCCAGACCCGCGGCACCCCAATGATCGCCGTCGGCCTGACCTCGACCGCGTAGGCGAAGAGTTGAGCCGGGTCGGGACAGAAGTGGACGATGCCCTGGAACCTGATCGCACCCCAGTGCCCGACGAATCGCTCGAAAATGTGCGCAAACGGTAGGTAGGAGATGAGGCGCGCGCCGCGACGATCGAGGTAGATCTCCGACGCCGCCGCCATCCAGCAGACGCTCGCGTGCGTCTCCATCACGCCCTTCGGCGGCCCGGTCGTGCCCGATGTGTAGACGAGGCTCGCCAGATCCTCAGGCGTCACCTTTCGCCACTCTTCGAAGGCGTCGGGGGATCGCCGGTCCTCTTCCGCGCCGCGAGCGAGAAGCGAGTCCCATGACGTGACCCAGTCGTCGAGGTCTGCGCCGGAAGGATCCATGAGCACGACCTGCCTCAAGCGGGGCAGCTGCGGCCGGATGGCCTGAAACTTGGCGAGGAAGGAGGCGTTCTCGAGGATCGCGAACGTCGCCTCGCAGTGAGCGGCGATGTACTGGACCTGCTCGGGAGCAAGCGTGTTGTAGAGGCTGACGGGAACTCCGCGCGCATGCAGCACGCCGAGGTCCGCGATCAGGTGCTCCGGGCGGTTGCGCGACATGATGACCGCGAACTCCCCCGGCTTGAACCCAAGGGCCTTGAGCCCTGCCGTCGCATGGCGGACGCGCTCCCGGTAGCCACCCCAGGTCAGGCCCTGCCAGGCGCCAGAAGCGTCCTTCCATTTCAGCGCGTCATGGTCGGGGATCTCCCGGCACGTCGCCTCGAACATCGTCAAAACGGTCTGGCCTTGGGCCGCACGATCGACTTGCGCCCTCTCCGCTTTCATGTCGCGTTTCATGCTCGGGAATACACTACTCGGAGGTGGTGGGGCGAGCCTGATCTACGTTCGATCGCACCGGTCGACCGTGACCCTGGGCATCGCCGGGCTGGCCTGGGCGGCCGTGTTCGGCGTGCTGGCCGTGGGCGCCTACAAGATGCCCGAAGGCCCCCTCGCCGCCCTGGCGCTCGCGGCGGGCGCAGCAGGAGGAGTGGCGACGGCCGCCCGGGCCGCCTTCCGCCTGGGCTCCTGGCCGCCGGGCCGGCTGGCCCTGTTCCGCGACCGCCTCGTGGTCATTCAGGGCCGCCACGAGATGCGGGCGGTGTGGTCGAACATGGAGGCGGTAACCCTGTCCGAGCCCCACGCCTGGCCGAAGATGCGCCTGACCGACCGGCTGACGATCCGGCTGACGAACGAGCAGCCCCTCGTCCTCAAGCCGGCGCTGTTCGGCCTCCAGCCGGGCGCCTGCCGAGACCTGATCCTCGAGCTGCGTGACAACCCGAAGCTCCGCCAGCGGTTGCCCGAGTTCGATTCTCTGCGCGACCTGGCGATCTCGCCGGTCGTGGCGGGCGAGCTTATCGAACCCCGCCTCTAGGCCCCGCAGGCGATCATGATCGCTCCTGTGAAATCCCTCCGAGGGCGCGATTTCATCGATATCGCCGACCTCGAGCGCGACCAGCTGCGCCACCTCCTCGACCTGGCGCACGCGATCAAGGGCGGCAAATGGGCGGAAAGGCCGCTGAGAGGGAAGCACCTGGCGATGCTCTTTCAGAAGCCCTCCCACCGCACCCGCGTCTCGTTCGAGGTGGGCATCGCCAGGCTCGGCGGCACCACGAGCACGCTGACCGAGCAGGACGTGCAGCTCGGCGTCAGGGAGACCATAGGCGACGCGGCGAGGGTGCTCGACCGTTACGTCGACGGCTCCGTCGCACGTTTGCGCAGCCATGAGGACCTCGTTCGCCTCGCCCAGGCGTCGGAGAAGCCGGTCATCAACGCCCTGACCAACCGGTCCCACCCCTGCCAGGTCCTGGCCGACCTGATGACCCTCGAGGAGGTTCGCGGCGACCTGACCGAGCAGCATGTCGTCTACGTCGGGGACGGCAACAACATCGCCACGTCGCTCATCGAGGCGTCGGCCCTCACCGGCTTCGCGCTGACGGTCGTCACGCCGCCCGGCTACGAGCCGAAGGCCGAGGTGATCGAGCGCGCGCGTAGCATCGATTCAGGCATACCCCAGGTCAGCGTGACCAGCGATCCAAAAGGGCTCGACAACGCAACAGCGATTTACACCGACGTCTGGACATCGATGGGACAGGAGGCCGAGCACGACGCGAGGCGTAAGGCATTCGCGCGCTACCAGGTCAACCAGGCCATGATGGACGCCGCCCCCGGCGCCGTGTTCCTGCACTGCCTTCCGGCGCACCGCGGGGAGGAGGTGACCGACGAGGTCATCGACGGCCCGCGCTCGGTCGTGTTCCAGCAGGCCGGCAACCGGCTGTACTCGCAGATGGCGCTGATGGCGGAGCTTTTCGGCGACGGCGCCACCCGCGCGCCCGGGGTGAGCGCATGACTGCGATCCAGCAGTTCTTCCTCCAGCTCGGCGAGGTCGCCCGCCACATCAGCTGGGTCGAGATCGTCGACGTCGCGGTCGTGGCCTTCGTCCTCTACCAGCTGCTCCGGCTGCTCCGCGGCACGCAGGGGACGCAGATCCTGGTCGGGCTCGTGCTGCTGGCGGTCCTCGGGGTGGTCTCCACCACCTTCAACCTGGTCCTTCTCTCGTGGCTGTTTCGCAACGCGACCTTCTACATCATCGTCGCGGTCATCGTCATGTTTCAGCCGGAGCTGCGGCGCGCCCTCGATCAGCTGGGCCGAATCGGACACATCGGCCGCCCGCTCTCGCGCTTCAACACGCGCCAGTACAACCAGGCCATCTCCGAGGCGATCAGAGCGACGGAACGTTTGAGCATGAAACGGACCGGCGCGCTGATCGCCTTCGAGCGCGACGTCGGGCTGGAAGACTACGCCGCGACCGGCGTGCGGATCAACGGCGAGATCTCGGCGGAGATGCTGCAGTCGATCTTCTATCCCAACTCGCCGCTGCATGACGGCGCGGTCATCGTGCGCGGCAACCGGATCGTGGCGGCCGGCTGCCTGCTGCCCCTGCCGGAGGAGGGCTCGGTGCGAGAGCGCCTCGGCACCCGCCATCGCGCCGCGCTGGGCCTGTCGCTGGCTTCCGACGCGCTCGTCCTCGTAGTCTCGGAGGAGACGGGAAACATCTCCGTGATAGAGGAAGGCAAGATCAGTCGCAACCTTGACGCGGACAGCCTGCGCCGCCGCATCGCAGTGCGCGTCACGGGGCCAGATGGCAACGGCAACGGCTTCTTCGGGTTCCGCAGATGAGCTGGAGCATCCTCACCGACGACTGGCGCCTCAAGCTCACAGCCCTGGGCCTGGCGATCTTGATGCTGGGCGCGGTCGCCTTCTCCCAGAACCCGCCCACCACGAGGACCCTGAGCGTCAGCCTGGTCTATTCGTACCCGCCGAACATCATCCTCATCAATCCGCCTGCAAGGACGAACGTCACGTACTCAGGCCTGGCGGATGTGATCGCCAACGTGAACACGAGCAACCTGATCGCCACGGTGGACGCCACCGGCGCGCGGCCTGGCAACGCAGTCCGCCTCAACGTCACGGCACGTTCTCTGATCTCAAGCGGCATCGTGACCGTGCAGTCTCCCGCCCCGATCGCCGTCAATATCGACACGCTTCAGGCTGTCGATGTGCCGGTACAGGTCACGGCCCAAGCCGCCGCCGGCTGGAGCATCGATCCGTCCAAGACACTCGCCACGTGTCCGGGCGCGCAGAACCCGAGCCCGTGCAAGGTCCACTTCGTCGGTCCTGTCAGCTGGGAGAGCGGGCTCAAGGCGCTGGCGACCTTCCCGGGCCGCGCGATAGGCAAGACCGATTCGCTGAACCAGCAGGTGCAGCTCGTCAACTCGAGCGGCCCGGTTGATTTCACGATCCGAACGGTGCCGACCGTGAGCACTGACGTCACTGCGGTCGGCATCCACGTCGAGGCGTTTGCCGGCACCACCCACGCGTCGGTGCCCGTGGTCGACTCGCCGCCGACTCACGGGCCGCCATCCGGCTATCGGGTCACGGGAATCACCGTCACTCCTTCGATCGTGACGATCAGCGGAGACCCGGCCGCGGTGGCGCGGGTCCAGACCATCGTGCTGCCCGCGGTCGATCTCAGCAGGACCACCTCAGACGCCACGTTCTCAGTGGCGATCCAGTACCCGACCGGGCTCACCGGGGACACTCAGACGGCCACGGTGAAGTACTCGATCTCGCCCAATCCGAACGTAAGCCCCAGCCCTTAGGAGTAACCTAGCCGCTTCCGGCTCCGTTCAAGCGTTCCAGCACCGGTCGAAATACGCGCCCCAGCAGTTGTAGTTAAAGGTAAAGAGATGTGCGGAATCATCGGCTACCTCGGACCTCGAGAAGCCACTCCGATCCTCATGGAGAGCCTGAAGCGCCTCGAATACCGAGGCTATGACTCCGCGGGCGTAGCCGTCCTGGAGCTGCCGAAGCCCGGCCAGGCCACCCGGACGAGCGTGACGAAGTCCGAGGCCAAGGTCGACACCCTGATCTCCAAGCTCGAGGCCAACATGCCTTCAGGCAAGCTCGGCATCGGCCACACGCGGTGGGCGACGCACGGCAAGCCGACCTACATCAACGCCCACCCCCACACGGACTGCAAGGGCAAGATCTTCGTCGTCCACAACGGCATCATCGAGAACTTCGCCGAGCTCAAGGCCGAGCTCGAGGCGGAGGGACACGAGTTCCCCTCCGAGACGGACACGGAGGTCGTGCCGCACCTGATCGAGAAGTACTACAAGGGCGACTTTCTCGCCGCGGTCCGCAAGGCGCTGAAGCGCATCCACGGCGCGTACGCGCTCGCGATGTTCTCGAGCGACGACCCCGAGCTGCTGGTCGGGGCCCGCCTCAACGCGCCGCTCGTGGTCGGGCTCGGCGACGGCGAGTACTACATCGCCTCGGACATCACCGCGATCATCCCCTACACCAAGCGCGTGCTCGTCCTCGGTGAGGGCGAGGTCGCTGCGGTGACGCCGCTCGGCCCCGAGGTGTCGACGCTCGACGGCGTCACGGTCAAGTCGAAGATCATCCACGTCGACTGGGATGTCGCGCAGGCGCAGAAGGGTGGCTTCCCGCACTTCATGCTCAAGGAGATCCACGAATCGCCTGAGGCGGTGGCCAACGCGATGCGCGGCAGGCTGTCGGACGACGGCGTCGTCTCATTCCGCGAGTTCGACGTCCCGGACGAAAAGCTCAAGGAGATCACCGACGTCCTTCTGCTCGGCATGGGCACCTCGCTACACGCGGCGATGATCGGCGAGTACGTGATCGAGGATTGGGTTGGCATCCCGGCTCGAGCGGAAGACGCCTCGGAGTTTCGCTACCGCCGCCCGACGGTGGGGGAGAAAACCCTGGACGTCGTGATCACGCAGTCAGGTGAGACCGCCGACACGCTGGTCGCGCTGCACCAGGCGAAGGAGCGCGGTTCGCTCAGCGTCGCGGTTACGAACGTAATCGCAAGCTCCGCCGCGCGCGACGCAGACGGCGCGATCTACCTGCACTCCGGGCCCGAGATCGGCGTCGCGTCCACCAAGACGCTGCTCGCCCACATGATCAGCCTGTACCTGCTGGCGCTGCGCCTGGCGACGGTCAACGGCCGCGTCTCTCTCGAGCGCCGGCTCGAGCTGGTCGAGGCGCTGCGCTTGCTGCCGGACCAGGTCCGGGGCATCCTCGCCCGCGACAAGGAGATCGTCAAGCTGGCGGAGAAGTACTGCGGCTACCGCAACTTCATGTACGCCGGCCGCGGGCTCGGCTATCCCGTCGCGCTGGAGGGCGCCCTCAAGCTGAAGGAGATCTCTTACGTCCACGCCGAGGGGACGTCGGGTGGCCTGCTCAAGCACGGCCCGATCGCGCTGCTCGACGAGCAGTTCCCGGTGGTCGCGATCTGCACCGCGAGCGCGACCAAGGACAAGATGGTCAGCAACGTCCACGAGATCGTGGCGCGCAACGCGCCGGTCCTCGCGCTGGTGACGGAAGGGGACCACTCGCTGGACCACGTGGCGACCGACATCTTCACCATGCCGGCGGTCGAGGAAGCTTCATCGGCAATCCTGAACACGGTGATGCTGCAGCTGTTCGCCTACCACGTAGCGAACAAACTAGGCCAAGACGTAGACCAACCCCGGA
Source organism: Candidatus Sulfotelmatobacter sp. (assembly GCA_035602465.1). Lineage (GTDB taxonomy): Bacteria > Chloroflexota > Dormibacteria > Dormibacterales > Dormibacteraceae > 40CM-4-65-16. The sequence continues at coordinate 37,723 of DATNMQ010000034.1, forward strand.
ACCTGGCGAAGTCAGTAACCGTCGAATAGCGAAAATGGGACGGTGCAAAGAATCGGTGTAGACGCCGTCTCGGTTGACCGGATCGCCCTCGCGGTCAAACGCTCCGGCCCCGGCTTCCTCCGCAAGGTCTACACCCCCGCCGAGCTGGCTTACTGCGCCGGCAACGACGAACGCCTCGCGGGCCGGTGGGCGGCCAAGGAAGCGGTCATCAAGTGCTTCGACGGCACGGGCATCTGCTTCCCGCGCCGCCGGATCGAGGTCCTCCCCGGCCCCAACGGCGCCCCCCGCGCGCGCCTCGTGGGCGACAGCCGCGGCGCCCAGGTGGAGGTGAGCATCACCCACCACAGCCGCCTCGCGGTCGCCACCGCCCACCTCGAGATACCGGAGACGGCGGCGATGCTCCCAGCGCCCGAAGCCGTGGTCCTGCCGCCGCGCCCGCCCGACGCGCACAAGGGCACCTTCGGCACCGCGATCGTCCTGGCCGGCAGCCTGGGCCTCACAGGCGCGGCCTACCTGTCCTCGACCGCCGCCGCCCGGACCGGCGCCGGCCTCGTCCGGCTGCTCGTCGCCGATACGATCTATCCCATCCTCGCGGCCAAGTGCACCGAGGTCATGGCCACCCCCGTGCAGGAGGTCGCGCCCGGTGCCGTGGGCCACGCCGCGTACGACTCGATCGTCCGGCAGCTGGCCGAGGCGCAGGTCGGCATCATCGGTCCGGGCCTGGGCAGGGACAGCTCGACGTGGCGCCTGGTCGTCGACCTGGCGCTCCACGCGCAGTGTCCGCTCGTCATCGACGCCGACGGCCTGAACGCCCTCGCCGACTCGCGGCGCTCAAAGGGCAAGCTGGCGAAGAACCGAGTCCTGACGCCGCACCCGGGCGAGCTCGCGCGCCTGACGGGCAAGACCGCAGAGGCCATCAACGCCGACCGCACCGGTGCGGCCCGGAAGGCGGCCAAGGAGTGGGGCGCGGTCGTCGTCCTGAAAGGCGCGCACACCGTCGTCGCGCACCCGGACGGCCGCACCAGCGAGGACCCGCACGAGGTCCCGGCGCTGGCGAGCGGGGGGACCGGCGACGTGCTTTCGGGCATCATCGGAGGCCTCATCTCGCAGGGCTCCGAGCCCTTCACCGCGGCGGTCACCGGCGTGTACATCCACGCCGCGGCGGGACACCGCATCGCACATCGCCTCGGCGACTCCGGACTGCTGGCGAGCGACCTGCTGCCCGAGATCCCGCTCGTCATGAACGTCCTCCGCCAGGGCGGCCTCTGAGTACAGCGCTCCGTTGGGCGGACGTCGACCTGAAGGCGATCAGCGCCAACTGCGACCGCATCCGGGCCCATGTGAAGGGAGCGCGCCTGTTTGCGGTCGTCAAGGCGGACGGCTACGGCCATGGCGCCCTGCCGGCGGCGCACGCGGCATTGGAGGGAGGGGCCGGCGGGCTCGGCGTGGCGACCCTGGAGGAGGCGGCCCAGCTTCGCGGACTTGTCGACGCAGAGAACGTCCTGGTCATGGGGGGCCTCCTGCCGGCGCAGGCTCGCGACGCGGCGGCGAGCGGCTGCAGCATCGCGGTGTCGAGCCAGGAGATGGCCGAGGCGCTCGCGCAATCGGAAGATGAGGTCCCTGTCCACCTGAAGGTCGACACTGGCATGGGCCGGTTCGGCGTCGCCCCGGACGAGGCGCCGGCCCTGGCGCGGCTCATCGACGGGTCGCGGGGGACGCGCCTGGCGGGGACCTGGACCCACTTTGCGTCCTCGGAGTCCGACCAGGAGATGACGCGCCGCCAGTTCGACCTCTTCCTGGATACGCTGAGCCGCTTCGAGGTCGGGCCAGGCATCCGGCACGCGTGCAACTCGGCCGGAGCGCTGAACCACCCTGACTTTGCGCTCGACGCCGTGCGGTGTGGCATCTCGATCTACGGCTGCGAGTGGCCGGGCACCAGACCGGCGCTGGCCCTGCGCTCGATCATCACCCACCTGAAGACGGTCGAGAAGGGCGCGACAGTCGGTTACGGGGCCAGGTGGCGCGCCTCCGGCACGACGCGCGTCGCGACGGTGGCGATCGGCTACGAGGATGGGGTCTTCCGCGCCCGCGCCAACCACGGGCACGTCCTCGTGCACGGACGCCGCGCCCCGCTCATCGGCATGGTGAGCATGGACGCGATCACGCTCGACGTGACCGACGTCGAGGGCGTCGAGGTCGGCGACGTCGCGACCCTGATCGGCCGCGACGGAGACCAGGTGATCACCGCCGAGGAGGTTGCCGAATGGTCGGGCACGATCAGCTACGAAGTGCTGACCGCGATCGGCCCAAGGGTGGAGCGCCGCCACTCCGAGTAACCGAGGCATCGGCTCTGCCTATGGATCACATCGGAACAATTGATTGGCTCTATCGAGGGATTGGGCCTAGCCTGCCGTTATCAAAGCAGGCATGGGCGACGAACAGACGGTGATGTACGGCTCCAACGAGTCGAGCGATTCCAACGCGATGGTCGACCTGCTCAACGAGCTCGGCGTGGAGTTCGAGTTCCGCGCCGTCGACCGCGACCCTGCCGCCACCCGCGAATGGGAGCAGCTGGACGGCGACAGCCTCCCGATGCTGCGCTTCGGCAACAACGCGATCATCCGCGGCTTCGACCGGATCAAGATCCAGCAGCTGTTCGGCTGGGTCGGCTGCTAGCTCTAAGCCCCCCTGAAGCCGCCGGTGCCGGCGGCGGCGGGTTTCCAGAGCACCTCAAACCCGCTGGAGCCGGCACCAGCCGGAATGGACTGCCCAACTCGGAATAGCCGCTCCCCCTTGCCATTTCCAATGTGTGCAAGGCAGGTGCTCCTAAACTGGCATTACTGATGGCCGAACCGGCCGCTAAAACCGCCTTCGCAGAGGAGGCGCTGACTCATCTCGACACGTTGTACAGGGGTGCGCTCCGGCTCACCCGCGACCCCGACCAGGCTCAGGACCTCGTCCAGGAGGCCTACCTCCGCGCCCTCCGCTACCAGCACAGCTATCAGCCGGGGACGAACATGAAGGCCTGGCTCTTCGCGATCATGCGCAACCTCTTCTGGGACCGCTTCAAGGGCTCCCACAAGGAGGACGTGAGCCTCGACGACGTCGGCGACTTCGTCCTGTTCGAGAAGTTGCGGGACGAGGGGGCCCGGCCCGAGGCCGACGTCCTCGACCAGATCGCCGCCTCCGAGGTGGTGTCCGCCGTCGACAAGCTGCCGCCGCTCCACCGTGAGGTGGTGCTCCTGGTCGACGTCGAAGGCTTCTCCTACAAAGACGCCGCACAGACGCTGGGCGTGCCCATCGGCACGGTCATGTCGCGCCTCCACCGCGCCCGCCAGCAACTTCAAAAATCCCTCTATGACTACGCCGTCGAATCGGGTATCGTCCACACCGGCGGCATGACACACGTGGGGCCCACACAGGTGCCACAGCCATGAGATGCGATCAGTGTGCCGGCAAGCTAGACCGGTACGTCGACCGTGAGCTGACCAACACCGAAGCCCTCGAAGTGCAGCTGCATCTGGAAGGCTGCCCGGACTGCATGGACCACTACGAGTTCCAGGAACACCTCAAGCGTGTCGTCAAGACCTCGTGCGACTGCGACACGGCGCCCAAGGCGTTCCGCGACAAGCTGCGCCAGATCCTGACGTGAGCGTCGCCGCGCGGCCGGGGAAGGCGACCGGGGGCATCGTCGGTCTGCCGTTCGGGATCGCGGGCTTGTTCGTGCTCTGGCGGTGGCAGCACCCGGCCCTCCGCCCGCAGGTATCCGGCGCACCGGCCTGAGGACTTCGCTCGACAGGCTGCGAGAGGCCCGGCTCTATGTCATCACCCCGGATGTGTCCCCCGACCGCGTGCTGCAGGTTGCAAATGGTGCCGTCCGCGGGAGCGCGGACATCGTCCAGCTCCGGCACAAGACGCTATCCCGCGGCGAGCTTCTGACCCTAGCGCGTGAGCTCCGCCGCCTGATCACCGGCGCGCTGTTCATCGTCAACGACCACGTCGACATCGCGTTGCTGAGCGAGGCGGATGGGGTGCACCTCGGCCCGGACGACCTCAGCGTCGCGGCGGCACGTCGCGTGGCCGGCGACCGCTTGCTGATCGGGGCTTCGGCCTCGAGCCCGGATGCCGCCCGGCAGGCGATCGCCGCGGGCGCCGACTACGTCGGCAGCGGCCCGGCCTTCGCAACCCCCGTCAAATCCGAGAAGAAGGTCATCGGGCCACGCGGCATCGCCGAAATCGTCAAGGCCGTCGAGCCGGTCCCGGTCTTCGCCATCGGCGGCATCGACGAGCGCAACATCGAACAGCTGACCGCCCTCGGCATTCATCGCGCGTGCGTCATCCGCGCGGTCGGCGACGCCGCCGACCCGGAGCAGGCCACGCGGCGCCTGCGTGCGATGCTGGAAGAGCGATGAATGTAGAAGGGGTTGGCGAGCTCGGCCTTCTGGCGAAGATCAGGCCGTTCCTCGCCACCGGGTCCGGCGACGACGACGCGGCCGTGATCGCCGACGCGACCGGCTTCGTCGTGGCGAGCTGCGACATGTTCGTCGAGGGCGTCCACTTCGACCTGGGCTGGATGACCGCGGAGGACGCGGGCTGGCGCTCCCTCGCCCTGGCGCTCGGCGACCTGGCCGCGAAGGGCGCCGACCCCGCGTGGGTTCTCACGTCGCTCGCCATGCCGAAGCACTGGACGGTGGACCACCTGACAGGTCTCTACAGCGGGATGTCGGAGCTGGGCAAGCAGGTGAGGGTGGGCATCGTCGGCGGCGACATGAGCGCGACCGCCGGTCCGGCGATCCTGTCGGTCACGGTCGTCGGGCGCACGATCAAGCTTCCCCTGGCCCGCGCGCAGGCTCAGCCGGGATGGTCGGTCGCCGTGACCGGGCCGCTCGGAGCCGCGGCCGTCGCGCTTCGCGAGCGCCGCGCCTTCCGCCTCGTCCCGAAGCTCGAGGAAGGCCGGCGCCTCAACGAGCTCGGCCTCTGCTGCGGCGACATCTCCGACGGGCTCGTCCGCGAGATGGAGAAGTTCGCGGCGATGGCAAAGGTTGGAAGCGTGCTCTGGGCTGAGGACGTGCCGCGCGCCCTGGGGGCTTCCATGGAGGAGGCGCTGACCAGCGGGGAGGAGGCCGAGCTCGTCTGCGTCGGCCCCGAGGCGCTGATCATGCAGGCGGGCTTGAAGCCGGTGGGCAAGCTCACCGACGACGGTGTGGTCAGGGTCGTGGACGCCCGCAGCGCGCCGGTCGTCCTGCGCAGCGCAGGCTACGACCACTTTGCCTGACCTCCTCTCCATCTCTCCGGCGGAGACCGAACGCGCGGGGATGCTGCTGGGCGAAAGGCTGCGCCCGGGCGATGTGGTCCTCCTGTCGGGCGAGCTGGGCGCGGGCAAGACCACCTTCGTCCGCGGCCTGGCCCAGGGCGCCGGCTCGAGCGCGCCGGTGGCGAGCCCAACCTTCCAATTGGTCCGGGTGTATTCGGGCCGGGTGCAGCTCGCCCACGTCGATCTCTATCGCGTGGAGAACATCGCGGAGCTGCGCGACCTCGGCCTCGAGGAGCTCGCCCAGCAGGGCGCGGTCGTCGTCGAATGGGGCGATCGCCTGGATGTCGACGACGCCGCGCGGATCGAGATCGAGCACCTGGGCGGCGACCGCCGCCTGATCAGGACGGCGCGTGATCTTAGTCATTGATACGTCGGCCGCGATGAGCGCCTGGGCGGCGCTCCTGGGCGATCACGACAGCACTCATCTGTTCACAACTTTTCGGAACAACCGGGCGATCACGACCCACCTCGCGGGGATGGTCAAAGGCAAGAAGCTGACGGCGGTCGCGGTGGCCACAGGCCCAGGCTCGTTCACAGGCCTGCGGGTAGGAGTCTCGTTCGGGCTCGGCCTCGCGATGGGTCTGCGGATCCCGATCATCCCGCTGCCCTCGCTCGACCTTCAGGCCGCCCGCGCCCACGTCCCCGCCATCGCCGTCATGGAAGCCGGGAGAGGCCGCGTTTACTACCAGCTCCCAGGGGGCAAGCCGATGCTGGGAGACCCGGCCGACATCCCATCCAGCCACCCGTTGGTCGGCAACGTCGCGCTCAAAACAGAGGCCGCGCTGGTCGATGCGGGGCATCGCTTCATACCGGCTCAAGAGCTCAAAGACCACAGCGAGGCGGCGAAAGGAATGCTCGAGGGGGCGCGCGAAGTTCCCTATGGTAGTCTCAAAATCGAGTACATGCAGTCGTTCTCAGCGAGGAATTGATGGTTCAAATAAGGCAGCAGCTCGCACTCGAGCTGATGCGTGAGGCGGACGTGAACACCGTCCAGGAGATCGAGCGCGAGATCTTCGCGACGCCCTGGCCGCGCAACGCCTACTACCGCGAGCTCGCCTCGCGGGCGAGCGCCCATTACGTCGTGCTGCGCCAGGAAGGGGTGGAGGGGGCTGAGCGCCCGGCCGGATATCGCGCGGCGGACTTCGACCCGACGATCATCGGCTACGGCGGGATGTGGCGGATGTACGACGAGGCGCACGTCACGACCATCGGCGTCCGGCACGACCTTCAGCACCGCGGCTACGGCCGCATCCTCTTCGCGGGCCTCGTCCAGGCGGCCTACGACATGGGCGCGAAGTGGGTCACGCTCGAAGTCCGGACGAGCAACGACAACGCCATGAAGATGTACGAGGGCTTCGGGTTCAAGGTCATCGGAAGGCGCAAGGGCTACTACACGGACAACGGCGAGGACGCGACCGTGATGTGGTCCGACTCGATCCACTCACCGCGCTTCCGCAAGGCCTACGAATCAAACCTGGAACGCATAGAAGCCGAAGTCCGCGGCCTCCGCCGCGACTTGCTCACTAAGGAATAGCCTCAGGCCCTCTCCCCTTCAGGGGAGAGGGTTGGGGTGAGGGGCGAGCAAAGAAGAATGCTGACCCTTGGGATCGAAACTTCCTGCGACGAAACTTCCGTCGCGGTGGTCCAGGACGGCCGCAAGGTCCTGTCCAACCTCATCCACTCCCAGGTCGACGTGCACAGGGAGTTCGGCGGCGTGGTCCCCGAGCTCGCGGCCCGCGACCACCTGGAGCGCCTGCCCCACCTCCTCGACGTGGCCCTCGACCAGGCGGGCATCAAACCCTCCGACCTCGACCTGCTCGCGGTCACCCGGGGCCCGGGCCTGGTCGGCTGCCTGCTGGTCGGGGTGGGCGTGGGGGAGGGCCTGGCCGCGGCGTGGTCGAAACCCCTGACCGGCGTGAACCACCTGTGGGGCCACATCTACGCCGCGATGCTCAGCAGAGGGGACCTCGAGCCCCCGCTGCTCGGCCTGGTCGTCAGCGGCGCGCACTCCGACCTCGTCCGGATGCCCGAGCACGGGCGCTTCGAGGTAATCGGCCGGACGCGCGACGACGCGGCCGGCGAAGCCTTCGATAAGGCGGCCCGCATGCTCGGGCTGGGCTTCCCCGGAGGCCCGGCGCTCGACAAGCTGGCCCGCAAGGGCAACCCCAAAGGGCAGCGCCTGCCAAGACCATCGCTGCCAGGCCTGGAGTACAGCTTCAGCGGCCTCAAGACCGCCCTGCTCTACCGCCTGCGTGGCCTGGGCGAGAAGGTCAGCGAACAGGACAAGGCCGACCTCGCCGCCGCCTTTGAGGAGTCGGTGGTCGAGTCGCTCCTCGAGAAGCTGGACCAGGCGCTGGCCGCCGAGCCGTACCAAGAGGTAGTCGTGGCCGGCGGGGTGGCAGCCAACACGCTGCTGCGCAAGCGGGCGGCAGAGGTGGTGGAGGCCCACGGCGCCCGGCTGACTATGCCCCCCCTGGAGCTCTGCACGGACAACGCCGCGATGATCGCCGCCGCCGGGCACTACGCCGCCGTGCATACCGCCGATGTCGACCCCTCCCTAAGCTGGTAGCCGATGAGGGTCAAAGGCTGGACCGAGGTCTTCAAGGGCGACAGGCTCCACGCCGAGATCATCTCGGCCGTCCTGGACGCCAACGGCCTCCGCGTCGAGGTGTTCGGCGACAACGCCTACGGCATCGGGATCAACCTGACCGAGGCCCGGGTCATGGTCCCAGACGACGACGCGGCTACGGCCCGCCGCCTGATCGAAGAGGCGGAGTCTCCTCCCCAGGTTTAGCAACCAACTCCGGGAGGTACTACAATTAGCAGTCGACCTGTCTGAGTGCTAAGCGCTCGGGCGTGGGGAGTGCTAAAGCAAACAGCTAGGAGGGCTGCACATGAATCTGAAGCCGTTGGGCGACCGCGTAGTAGTCAAGCCGGTCGACAAAGAGGAAAAGACCAAGAGCGGGATCGTGCTTCCGGACACCGCCAAGGAGAAGCCCCAGGAGGGCATCGTCCAGGCCGTGGGAACCGGAAGGATCCTGGACAACGGCACCAAGGTGCCGATGGAGCTCAAAGTCGGCGACAAGGTGCTTTACGCGAAGTACGCCGGCAACGAATTCAAGATCGACGAGATCGAGTACCTGATCGTGTCGGAGAAAGACGTCCTGGCCGTGGTCGGGACGAACGGCAAGAAGTAACAGAAAAAAGAAGAGGGAATCGCATATGGCAAAGGTAGTCACATTCGACGTAGAGGCGCGACAGCACCTCAAGAAGGGCATCGACACAGTTGCCCAGGCCGTCCGTATCACGCTTGGCCCGAAGGGCCGCAACGTGGTCCTCGAGAAGAAGTTCGGCGCCCCAACGGTCACCAACGACGGCGTGACGATCGTGCGCGAGATCGAGCTCAAGGACGCAATGGAGAACACCGGCGCGCAGCTCCTGCGCGAGGTCGCGACCAAGACGAACGACGTGGCCGGTGACGGCACCACCACGGCGACGCTCCTGGCCCAGACCATGATCAACGAGGGCTTCCGCAACGTCACCGCGGGCGCCAACCCGATGCAGCTGAAGATCGGCATCGAGAAGGCGGTCCAGGCCGTCGTCGATGAGATCAAGAGGCTGTCCGTACCCGTTAAAGGCCACGAGGACGTCGCCCACGTGGCGGCAATCTCGTCCCAGGACCCGCTGATCGGCGCCCTGATCGCCGACGCGATGGACAAGGTCGGCAAGGACGGAGTCATCACCGTCGAGGACAACCAGCAGATCGCCACCGAGCTCGAGGTGGTCGAGGGCATGCAGTTCGACCGCGGCTACGTGGCCGCCTACATGGTCACCAACCCGGACCGCATGGAAGCGGTCCTGGACGAGCCCTTCGTGCTCATCACCGACCGCAAGATCTCAGCCATCCAGGACCTGCTCCCCGTGCTGGAGCGCGTGGTCCAGCAGGGCAAGCCGCTGCTGATCGTGGCCGAGGACGTCGAGGGCGAGGCGCTCGCCACCCTCATCGTCAACAAGCTGCGCGGAACCTTCACCGCCGTTGCGGTCAAGGCGCCCGGATTCGGCGACCGCCGCAAGGCGATGCTCGAGGACATGTCGATCCTGACCGGTGGCCAGGTCATCTCCGAGGACCTCGGCCTGAAGCTCGACCAGACCAAGGTCGAGCAGCTGGGCAAGGCCCACAAGGTCACCGTGACCAAGGACGACACCACGGTCGTGGTCGACGCCGAGAACGACCCGAAGCGGATGGCCGCCATCCAGGGCCGCATCAAGGCGATCAAGGCCCAGATCGAGGAGACCACCTCCGACTTCGACAAGGAGAAGCTGCAGGAGCGGCTGGCCAAGCTGGCCGGCGGCGTGGCGGTGATCAAGGTCGGAGCGGCGACCGAGGTGGAGCAGAAGGAGAAGAAGCACCGCATCGAGGACGCGCTGAGCGCGACCAAGGCTGCGGTGGAAGAGGGCATCGTCGCGGGTGGCGGCACCGTGCTGCTGAACGCGCAGAAGAAGCTCGACGGCGGGCTCGGCCTGAAGGAC
>DATNMQ010000038.1:0-10170 GCA_035602465.1 Candidatus Sulfotelmatobacter sp.
CCCGCCGACGTGCCTCTGCAGGTCGCGGCGCAGCTCGACTCGGAACAGATGGGATGGCGCAGGAGCGAAGGCGATGAGGAGGACCCCGCCCTCTTCGCCATGGCCAGCTGGCAGATCGAGCTTCGCCGCCGGATGCTCGGCTGCCGGGGCCGCGAGCAGGGTCGCTGGGCGCGCCTGCTCGAGCTGTCGTACGACACGCTCGGCTACCTCGAGCAGAACGTCAGCCCTCGCCTGGCTCTGGAAACATTTCTGCTCGAATGTCGAAAAGCCTCATAAGGAAAGCTCTCCAGGGATACCGGCCCTACGTCCCCGGCGAGCAGCCGCCGGACGGTGAGGGCTGGGTCAAGCTCAACACCAACGAGTCGCCCCTTCCGCCGTCGCCGAAGGTGCTGCACGCCATCAGGGCGGCCGCGACCGACGATCTGCGGCTCTACCCGAGCCCGACCGCCGCGCCCGCCCGCAGGGCGATCGCGAAGCACTTCGGACTCGACCCCTCGCACGTGCTCGTGGGCAACGGTGGCGACGAGCTGATCGAGCTGTGCTTCCGCGCCTTCGCCGGGGCCGGCGAGGAAGTGGCGTTTCCCACGCCGACGTATCCGCTTTTCGAACCACTGTGCCGCATCCACGAGGCGGTCGCGTCGACCCATCCGACGGAGCTCCCGTGGGAGCTCCCGCCGAGCCTCGGGGCAGATCCAGCCCGTCTGAAATTCATCGTCAATCCGAACTCGCCGACCGGCGCACTGTTCGATCGCCCCGTAGTAGAAGCCGTCGTCGCTGCCTCATCGGGCGTCGTCGTCATCGATGAGGCTTACGTCGACTTCGCACCGCACTCGTGTCTGCCGCTGCTCGAGCGCTACGACAACGTGCTGCTGCTGCGGACGTTCTCCAAGTCGTACGGCCTCGCCGGCATGCGGATCGGTTTCGCCCTGGGCCCCTCGGACCTGATCGAGGACCTCCACTCGGTGAAGGATTCGTACAACGTCGACCGGCTCGCGATCGTCGCCGCGGTCGCCGCGATCGAGGACGAGGAGCACCACAAGAAGGTCGTCGACGAGGTGGTGCGGAATCGCAGCACGCTCGGCGACTCACTGGAGAGAATGGGTTTCGAGCTTGTGCCATCATCGAGCAACTTCGTCTTCGTCAAGCCGCCGAAGCCCGCTGCCGGCGTGGTGGGGGCGCTCCGCGAGCGAAAGATCCTGGTCCGCCATTACGATCGGGAGCCGATCGCGGGCTGGATCCGCATCACCGTCGGGACGCGCGAGCAGCACGAGAAGCTACTCGGGGCGCTCAAGGAGATTTTGTGACGTCAACGCCGACCCGGGACGAAGCATGGGAGCTGGTCACCTCGATGACGAAGTCCGACCAGCTGCGGCGCCACATGCGCAGCGTCGAAGCCGCCATGCGCGCCTACGCGCGACGCTTCGGCGAGGACGAAGAGCGCTGGGCCGTGCTCGGCCTGATCCACGACTGGGACTATGAATCGGGCCCGACGCCCGAGCAGCACCCGACCCGCGGAATGCAGATGCTGCGCGACAAGGGATGGCCGGAGGACATCCTGCAGGACATCGCCTCGCACGCGGACTACCTGGACGTCCCCCGCGACACCAACGCGCGCAAGGCGCTCTATGCGGTGGACGAGATGTGCGGGTTCATCATCGCGTGCGCCCTCGTCAAGCCGGACAAGTCGCTGAGCTCCGTCGAAGCGAGCACCGTGCGCAAGAAGATGAAGGACAAGGCGTTCGCTCGTGGCGTGCATCGCGAAGAGCTCGTGGCGGGCGCGGAGGTGCTCGGTATACCCTTCGACGAGCACGTGGAGTTCGTCCGCGATGCCCTGAAGCCAATTGCACAGGAGCTTGGACTGAACCCATGAGCACCGGCGGGCGGCCACGAGTGCTGCTGATGCACCCGATACTCGACCCAGGCCCGTCGATCCTGGCCGAGGCCGCCGAGGTCGTCACCTATCCGGCCGACAAGCCGCTCGACGAAGCGAACATCAGGCAGGCGGCCGAGGGATGCGTCGGGATAGTGAGCCAGCTGATGGACCCCATCCGCGACACGGTGCTGTCGACGCCGGGCCTCAGGTGCGTGAGCAACGTCGCCGTGGGCTTCGACAACATCGACGTCGCAGCCGCGACGGCGCACCGAATCATGGTGACCAACACGCCGGGCGTGCTGGACGACGCCACCTCCGACTTTGCGTTCACGCTCCTCATGGCGACCGCGCGCCGCATCGTCGAGGCGGACAGCTTCACGCGCGCGGGGAAATTCCGCGGATGGGCGATCGACATGATGCTCGGCGCCGACGTCTTCGGAGCGACGCTGGGCGTCGTGGGGATCGGCCGCATCGGTCGAGGCCTTGCGCATCGAGCCAAGGGCTTCAACATGCGCGTCATCTACTACGACCCGCAGCCCCTGCCCCCAGAGGCCGAGGAGCAGCTCGGCGCGACGCGCGTTGACATGAACCGGCTCGTGGCCGAGTCCGACTTCATCTCGATCCACGTGCCGCTTACCAAGGAGACCTATCACCTGTTCAGCACCGCGCAGTTCAACGCCATGAAGCGAACCGCCATCCTGATCAACACATCGCGCGGGCCGGTCATCGACGAGGCCGCGCTTGTCGAGGCGCTCAACGCGAAGAAGCTCGCCGGGGCGGGACTCGATGTCTACGAGCGCGAGCCCGCGGTGCATCCGGGGCTGATCGCGCTGCCGAACGTGGTGCTCGCGCCCCACATCGCCAGCGCCACGACAAGGACGCGGTCGGAGATGTCCGCCATGGCGGCGCGCAACATGGCGACGGCCGTGCGCGGTGGCCGACCCCCCAACCTGGTCAATCCAGAGGTCAAGAAATAGTGGGGGCGCGATCGGGGATCCTCGACACATCTTCGGCGCCATTGCGGCCCACTCCCCCCATGCCTACGGCACGGGGACCCCAGCAGGTTTGTGCTCCTCGCTCGTGCATCGACAATGCACTCGCTGCGGTGCGCGGCCGCGCCTAGGATCTGGGCCACCCTGGCGCCGAATCTGCCGCCGAGGCCCCCGATCACGCCCCCAACGACTCGGTATCGCCTGGTGGCGCTCGACCTCGACGGCACCATCCTCGACATGAAGCTGAACCTTGACCCGCGCGATGTCGAAGCATTGGGCCGCATCGTGGCGGGGGGCGTGACCGTGGTCGCCTGCACCGGCCGCCCGTTCCCGGGCGCCGTGCCGTGGGTGAAACGCCTGGGCCTCGAGGGGCCGATCGTCTGCTACCAGGGCGCCGAGGTACGAACGCTCGATGGCGGCGTGCTGCTCGACCATGGCGTCCGGCACGACCTGGCCATGGAGGTCATCCGCTATGCGCAGGAGCGCGACCTGCACGTTCAGGCGTACCGCGACGACAGGCTCATCGTCGCGCGCGATCGCCCGGAGGCGCACCAGTACGCGGAGCACGCCGGCATGCAGGTCCACGTCGTGGGCGACCTGGACAGGGCGATGGGGCCGACCACGCCCAAGCTCGTCATCGTCTCGACCCCGGAAAGGCTCGAGACGCTGCTGCCGGACGCGCGCAGCCGATGGGCAGGGAAGCTGAACGTCGCGACGTCGGTGCCCGAGTACCTCGAGTTCACGAGCGTCGAGAGCGACAAGGCCTCCGCGCTCGAATTCCTGAGCCGGCGTCTTGGCATCGCGCGGAAGGAGGTCGTGGCGGTCGGCGACGGCCGCAACGACGCGTCCATGATCGGCTGGGCCGGACTGGGTGTCGCCGTCGAGGGATCGCCGCCCGAGGTGGTCGCCGCCGCGGACCACACCATCGCCGGCCCGGGGCACGGTGGAATCGAACAGCTGGCCGAGATGGTTCTCGGTTAGCGAGATGGGAACGCTGCTCCTGGTCCACGCGCATCCGGACGACGAGGCCATCTCGACAGGCGGCGTGATGATGAAGGCCAAGGCGCACGGCCACCGGGTCGTGCTCATCACCGCAACTCGCGGCGAGGTGGGCGAGATCCACAACATGGACGAGGCGGCCTCGCGGCCGCACCTCGGTGAGATCCGAGCACAGGAGCTGAAGAACGCTTCCGAGATCCTCGGCGTGGACCGCCAGGAATTTCTCGGCTACCGCGACTCCGGCATGGTCGACACGGCCGACAACAAGGATCCTCGTTCGTTCCACCAGGCGAGGCTCGACGAGGCCGCGGGCAAGCTGGCCGTGTTTCTACGTGAGGAGCGGCCCGACGTCGTCGTCACGTACGACGAGGACGGCATCTACGGGCATCCCGACCACATCAAGGCTCACTTCGTGACCAACGCGGCGTTGGACCTGGTCGAGCGCGAGGGCGTGCCCGTGAAGAAGCTCTACTACACGGCCATCCCGCGATCGCGGATGCAGGCGTTCGCGGACCAGATGCCCGAGGAAGCCCGTCGCGCGGCGAGCGAGAACATGCGCGTGGCCGGCACGCCCGACGAGCTGGTGACGACTGAGGTCGACGTGCACGCCTACGTCGACGGCAAGCGCGAGGCGTTTCGGGCGCACGTCAGCCAGAACGACCCCAACTCGTGGTTCGCGACCATGGCCAGCCAGATCTACGAGCTGGCGTTCGGCACGGAGTTCTTCCGGCTGGCGCGGGGCAAGGCCCCGTCAGAGCTGCCCGAGCCGGACCTGTTCGTGGGGATCGAGTAAGGGCGCTCTCGTAGACTCCAACTGACGATGGAAGTGCTCAAGATCACGCCGCGGGGGTACTGCCACGGCGTGGTGGACGCGTTCCGGATCGCCAAGCGCGTGCGCGAGGAGACGAACGGTCCGGTGCACATGCTCGGCATGCTCGTCCACAACACGCATGCCACCGACGACCTGCAGCAGCAGGGCATCGCGCTGGTCGACCAACCGGACCGGCTCGCCGGCCTCGAGCTGATCAAGGACGGGACGGTGATCTTCACCGCTCACGGCGTGTCGCCACAGGTGAAGCAGCGAGCGGTGGAGCTGGGGCTGAATCCAGTTGACGCGACGTGCTCTGACGTGGTCCGAACGCATGAGCTGGTCGCGGACCTTGCCCGTAAGGGTTATGAGGTCGTCTACATCGGGCGCAAGGGGCATCCCGAGCCTGAGGGTGTGGTCGGCGAGGCGCCCGGCAAGGTGCACCTCGTCCAGGACCCAGAGGACATCGACGCTCTCGAGCTCAGCGGCGACCGGATCGCGGTGACCTGCCAGACCACCCTGTCGGTCTGGGATACCGAGGACCTGATCGGTCGCGTGCAGGCCCGATACCCGCAAGCCGAGGTCCACAACGAGATCTGCCGCGCGACGCAGGAGCGGCAGGAGGCGGCCGTCGAGGCGGCCACCCAGGTCGACCTCGTGATCGTGGTCGGCAGCCCGCGCTCCTCCAACTCCCTTCGCCTGGTCGAGGTAGTCAAGAAGCTGGGCCACAAGCCCGCCTACCTCGTCGACCGGCTGGAGGAGCTGGACCTTTCCTGGTTCAAGGGGGTGAAGAAGGTCGGCGTGACGAGCGGCGCCTCGACCCCGACCCAGCTGACGCGCAGGGTGATCGAGTACCTGGAGGCGCTGGAGGTCCCGGCCTAGGTCGAGCCGCGAAGGCGGCGAAGCACCTTGCCGATCGTTCCCTGCTGCCCGGGCCTGGTCGCGGTAGACAGCGGTGCGGCAGCGGCTACGACGGGCGGCGCAGGTGCGGTCTCCTGGACGTGCGGAGCGCGCGGCTCATGCTCTTCATCGCCACGTCCGGCTCCTGAGCGGCGGCGGCGCCGTCTTCGGGAAGGACTCGAGGTTCGCTCGGGCTTGGCGGCGGCTGGCGGCGGTGCGGCGACGGAAGGCGGTTCCGGCAGGACGCCACCGTTGGCGCGTGGGCGCCGCCTGCGCCGCCGGGGTGCCGCGGCCGCGCCAGACGCGGCAGGCGGGGCAGCCGGCTTGGGCGCGGCAACGGGCTGCCGCGACTTGCGGTTCACCTTGGCCCCGACCTCGCCCTCCGCGCACAGCGCTCCGTCGAGCAAGTGGACGTCGACCCGCCAGACCACGATCGACGAAGGCGCGCCCGCCACGGGCGGGCGCTTCTGGGTCAGGGTCCAGCGGGCGTAGATCGTGTCGCCCGCGCGCACCTCGCGCGGAAACTTCCAGTTCAGCCACTCCCACTCGGCCACGGATGGCACGGGCGTGTCCACCGAACCGAGCCCAACCGCGATCGCCACGACAAGCGCGGGCGGAGCGTGACGGGGGCTCCCTGCGTTGGCTTCGATCGTGAGCGGTGACAGGTCGCCGGCCACGCCCGCAAAAAGGGCTATGTCGGCTTCCGAGACGGTGCGGCGGCGCGTCGTCCATTCGCCGCCAAGAGGAAGGTCGTCGAAAGAGAGCGGCTCCAGTTCGGGCCGAGTATAGAACCAACCCGACTTTCCGGGCGTTAACCTATGGCATCTCGCCCCAAGAGGAGGCTTGACCTTGGATCTAGCGGCGGTACTGCTTGTCACCTCGGTCCTGCTGATCATGGCGTTCATCCTCCTCACCCTCTCGCTCATGCGAATCCGGGGCACGACGCGCGAGCTCGAGGCCGCCCTCGCCGACGAGAGCGGGGCGCGCGATCGTGCGGCACTCTTGCTGGCCATGGCCTCGGCTGTCAACTCGTCCCTCGCGCTGGAAGAGGTGCTCAACGTCGCGCTGACCCACGCCGGCCGGCTCATGGGCGCGGTCGCCGGGGCGATGTATCTGGTCAGGACCGGTAAGGCCGAGATGCACCGCGAGGCGTCGTACAACCTGACGGCCCGGGCGAAGGGCGGGATCCGCAAGATCGACGAGGAGCCGCTCAGCTCCGCTCTCGCTGCGCTGCGGCCGCTGGTGGTCAAGCTCGACGAGCGTGCCGCGCCTGGCCTGGAAGCGGGCGGCCATCCCCAGCACGCGCTGGTCGTGCCCATCCAGCGCTCAGGCCAGCTCATGGGTGCGATGGAGATCTACCTCAACGCCTGGCGCGAGCTGACAGAGGACCAGGCCGACCTGCTCAATGGAGTTGCCTCGCAGGCGGCGATCGCGATCCGCCACGCGCAGCTCTTTGAGGCGCAAGAGGAGAACGCCCTCACCGACGAGCTCACCAAGCTGCCCAACCGGCGGGCCCTCGCCCAGCGGTTCCTGCAGGAGATGCAGCGCGCACGACGCCACCACAACGCGATCGCCTTCCTGATGATCGACCTCGACCATTTCAAGGCCGTCAACGACACGTACGGCCACCTGAACGGCGACGCGGTGCTGGCCGAGCTGGCGCAGATCCTTGTCACCGGTGCGCGTGAGTCAGACGTCTGCGCGCGCTACGGCGGAGAGGAGTTCGCCTTGATCCTGCATGAGACCACGGCGCCGGGCGCTCGCACGCTGGCCGAGCGCATCCGCTCCAAGGTCGAGGCCGCGACGTTTCCGGGAGGGCTGAAGCTCACGATCAGCGTCGGGGTGGCCGCGACCGACGAGCCCGCGCTCTTCACCCAGCTGATGGATCGCGCGGACCAGGCGCTCTACATGGCCAAGCAGGGCGGGCGCAACCAGGTGCGGGTGGCGGACATGAAAGGCCCGGCTCCGAAATCGCACTCGCCGAAGGCGGAGGCGGAGCCCGTCTAGAGGGGATCCTCAGCCGCGTGGTGCGATTGGAGGGCGGTCGCTTCCTTCCGGCGCGCCGAATCTGTCTGGAGGGCGGCCATGACGAGGAGAAGGACGACAGCCGCGGCCGCGGAAGCTGTGAACCCGGCGGCGTAGCCGTAGCCCTGGACGATCGGCCCGAACAGCAGCGGTCCCAGGGAAAGCCCCAGGAACAGGACCGTCCCGTACACGCCCATGGTCACGCCGCGGGTCGACGCTCTGGACAGGTCGGCGAACACGACGCCCATGGCCACGAAAGCGGCCGCCATGAGAGGGGTGCCCACCGCCAGGAAAACAGCCGGCCAGAAAAAGCCCGTCAGATGCCCGAGGACCACCATCACTGCGGACCACCCGACACCGCCCGCGAACACGATGGGCCAGCGACGGCGCATCCGGTCGATCAGCTGCCCGGCGGGGATTCGCGACGCTCCGTTGAAGACGGCCTGGATCGCGAGCAGGTAGCCCACCTGGTAGCTCGGAAGGCCGAGCGCCTCCCTGGCGAAGACAGGCATGAACGCGCCGATCGTCCCCCACGTCAGCGTGATCGCCACGAGGCCGAGGACGGTCGCCGGAAAGGCCGGCTGCCTGAGCAGGGCCAGGAGCGGTTCGCGCAGGGAAAAACCGCGACCGGTGTGCTGCGCCGTGTTGCTCGCAGCTATGGCGCCCGGGATGGTGAACACCATCAGCGCCGTGGTCACGGCGATGTCCGTGCGCACGTCGATCCACTTGAGCGCAAGGCCGGCGATGGCGGGGCCGAGGAAGAAGCCGACCTGCATCGAGAGTGTCAGCCAGCCCAGGGCGCGGCCCATCCTCGAGCGCGACACCGATTCCGCCACGGAGCTGAACAGGGCCGCCTGCTGGGTCCCCGCCGCCAGGCCGCCGATGATCTGCCAGAGGAACAGCGGCGCCACGCTGGTGCTGGCCGCGGTCGCCAGCTGCGAAGCGCCGGTGAGGACAAGGGAGATCGCGAGCAGCGTCCGGGCGCCGAACTTGTCGACCAGCACGCCGGATGGCAGCGACAGGATGGCAGCGGCGAGGGTGGAGGCGGAGAACAGCGCGCCGACCTCGAAGCGGCTTGCGCCGAGGTCGTGGGCGTAGAGGGGCACGGTGAGGCCGCGAGCGGCGATGGTGGCGAAGACCGCCCCCGCCGCGATGTATGGGAAGAACATTCGGCGAGATTGCGGGACGGCTTGGGGCACCGCTCCTAACATACCCGCGACATGGTGCGCGACCGGGTTGGCGACTGGAGGCTCGCCTGGCGGTTTGCGCTGGCGGGCCTGGTGGCTGGATTGCTGGTCATCGCCCTTGCTTCAACCGGCGTGACAGCCGCAACATTCGACGGCGGCCAGGATCAGCTATTTCCGGCGCCATCGCCGGACCCGCGGATCTCGTTCGTCGAGATCGACTCGCGAAGCCAGCTGGACCTCGGCGCCTATCCGTTCAACAACGGCTACCACGCGCGCGTGATCAACTACTTGGCGAGCCTGCACCCCAAGGTGATCCTGTTCGACGTGGTGCTCGACCACCTGACGTTGAAAGACGTCGAGACGCTGGAGGACACGGACGCCATGCTCACAAAAGCGATCGCGGACGCCCGCAACGTGGTCTTGGTCTGCACCGCCGATGACGCGCCGCGCGGCGAGTTCTCGTCCGTCGCCGCCGCGGTCGGCGAGCGCGGTTTTGCCGTTGCCGACAGAGCCAATGCCGTACGGGGCGTGGTGATCCGGCCGCATGTCAAGGCGACGTGTCCGCAGAACGAAGGGGACCAACCGGCATTCCTCCTCGCCTTGCAGATCTCGGAGAAAATTTTCACCCCGCTGAAATTGAGTGGGAATGAAGCGGCGTTCGGGCCTCACCGGATCCCGCTCGTCGGCGACCAGATGCTGATCAACTTCACGCGCGGAGCGGGGTCCGCGTGCGCCTACGTCGATGCGTTCAACCAGAGCTGCCCACATCCGGAGCTGATCACCAACCACATCGTCGTGGTCGGGACGAAGCTCATCGACGCCGGCGATGTTTACTCCCAGGCCGTCTCCTTCACACATGACAGCACGTTCTGCTCAGTCAACCGGCCGAGCTGCATGCTCGACACCCAGAACTACGGCTACCGGATCCAGGCGGATGCGATGAGCACGGTCCTCAACGACCGCTACCTGCACCTCCAGCCTCAGGCGTTCGTCCAGCTTGCCGTGCTGTGGCTCGCCGCGGTGGTCGGCCTGATCGTGTACCTGCTGTCTTTTCGCGCCGGGATGATGCTGACCGTGGGCGGCCTGGTGGCGTACTACGTGTTCGTTTACGCCCTGGGCCAAAACTATTTGCTCGCAGACCCTATGTATGCGCCCGTCGCGATCGTGCTCGCGGCGACGTTTTCGCTCGGCGCGAGGTACGTGCTCGAGGAACGCGAGCGTCGAAAGGTGGAGCGCATCTTCGGTCAGTACATCGATCCGCGCGTCGCGAGGCAGCTGGCGGCGACACGGTCGATCGACGAACTGATTTCGAAGGGCGAACGCCGCGAGCTCTCAGCCCTGTTCGTGGACATTCGCGGATTCACTGCGATGTCCGAGACGATGCGG
>DATNMQ010000086.1:0-22157 GCA_035602465.1 Candidatus Sulfotelmatobacter sp.
GACCACGAACATCTCGACCTAGCTCCTCACGAGCCTCTCGACCGCTTCGTTGAGCTCCTTGACCTTCTTGCTCCCGCCGCCTGAGCGGATCGCCTCCGCTACGCAATGCTCGGTGTGATCAGCGAGCAACTGAAGGGCGACGCTTTCGAGTGCAGCCCTCGTCGCGTTGACCTGGGTCAGGACGTCGATGCAGTACCTGTCCTCCCCAACCATCTTCTGGATGCCGCGCACCTGCCCCTCGATGCGCCTGAGTCTCGTCTCGATTTTCTGCTTGTCCTTCGTATAACCTGGCATCCGCCAATCATACCCCCCAGAGGTATAGTGGTCCACGTGAACGCCAACTCAGTAGTCCTGCACACCGGCGGTCTTCGCTTTGGTACGGAAAAGGCGGTCCTCGAGCAGGTGCTCGGCCGCCGGCCGGGCGTGCTGGCCGTATCAGCCAATCCCGCCTCGCAAACGGCCAATGTCACATTCGACGCCGAAAAGACAAGCGTGGCTGACCTCCGGCGCTGGGTCGAGGAGTGTGGCTACCACTGCGCCGGCCAGTCCGTTCCAGAGCACATTTGCGATGCCATGGAGGAGCCGGCCGTCCACCAAGCGATGGGGCACGAGACTCCCCAGACAGGCACCGGTACGCATACAACCCACGAGACAGCGATGCGTTCTCCGCACGAGGTGATGGGCCACGGTGGGCACGCCGCGATGTCGATGGACGCCATGGTCCAGGACATGCGCAACCGCTTCCTGGTCGCAGCGGTGCTGTCGGTGCCAATCCTGCTGTGGTCGTCCATCGGCCGCCAGGTCCTCCACTTCGGCGTCCCGGCGCCGCTTGGTCTACGCGACGACGTCTTCCAGCTGGTCCTGAGCCTGCCAGTGATCGGGTACTCGGCCTGGATCTTCTTCGACGGAGCCGTGCGCGCTCTCCGAGCGCGGACCCTGGACATGATGGTCCTGGTCGCCGTGGCCATCGCTGCCGGTTGGAGCTACTCGGTCGTCGTCACGCTCCGAGGCGGCGGAGACGTGTTCTACGAGGCATCTACGGTGCTGTGCGCCTTTGTGCTCCTCGGCCACTGGTTCGAGATGCGGGCGAGAGGCGGTGCCAACGACGCGATCCGCGCCCTTTTGAACCTCGCCCCGCCAAAGGCGGTCGTGATCCGCGACGGAGAACAGCTCGAAGTGCCGACCTCAGAGGTACGCGTCGGCGATGTCCTCCTCATCAAGCCAGGCGCAAAGGTGCCAGTTGACGCGGTGGTTGAGGAGGGGACAAGCGAGGTGGACGAATCGGTCGTGACCGGTGAGAGCCTCCCTGTCTCGAAGGTGCCTGGTGCCGCGCTGATCGGAGGATCGATAAACAAGAACGGGACGCTACGCGCCCGGGCGACAAGGGTGGGATCGGACACCGCCTTGGCCCAGATCGTGAAGATGGTCCAGGAAGCCCAAAACTCCAAGGCACCGGGGCAGCAGCTCGCCGATCGGGCCGCCTTTTGGCTTGTGCTCGTCGCCCTAATCGGCGGGACCCTGACTTTCACCGCCTGGTTGCTTGCCGGCCGCAGTTTCAGCCAAGCCATGCTTTTTGCGATCACCGTCGTGGTGATCACCTGCCCCGATGCGCTCGGGCTCGCTACCCCGACCGCGATCATGGTCGGCAGCGGACTGGGCGCCAAGCGCGGCATCCTGTTCAAGAATGCAGCCGCGATCGAGGCAGCGGCTCGGGTCCAGGTCGTGGTCATGGACAAGACCGGCACTCTGACCAAAGGCGAGCCGGAAGTCACCGAGCTTGTTGCCGATGGCTTGCCCGAGGACCATGTGCTCTCGCTTGCGGCAGCGGTCGAACGAGACTCCGAGCACCCATTGGCCGAAGCGATCATTCGCCGCGCGGAGCAGGCGGGCGCGACGCGGCATCCTGCGACCGCCTTCGAGAACGTGCCCGGATATGGCGCAATCGCAACAGTCGACGGCCATCGGGTGGCCGTTGGGAACGCCAGGCTGATGGAGCGAGAAGAGATCAGCCTCGATGGATGGGCAACCAAGCGAGACGAGATAGCAGCTGAAGGACGAACGGTAGTTGTCGTTGCAGTCGACGGGCGGGTGTCTGCCTTGATAGGCATCAGCGATGCTGCTCGTCCAACAGCGAAGCCTGCCGTTGCGGCCCTCCAGGAGCTAGGCGTCGATGTCGTGATGCTTACGGGTGACAACCGTGCAACCGCCGAGCGCATCGGCCGCGAGCTCGGCATCCAGGAAGTGATTGCCGAGGTTCTCCGCGGCGACAAGGCAAGCAAGATCGCCGACCTTCAGCGGGCCGGAAAGAAGGTCGCGATGGTGGGCGACGGCGTCAACGACGCTCCTGCCTTGGCTCAGGCCGACCTCGGCATCGCCATCGGTGCCGGCACTGACGTCGCCATCGAAACGGCCGATGTAGTGCTTATGCGCTCCGACCCGCTTGATGTTGCAACGGCCATCACGATCGGCCGAGGCACTCTTAGCAAGATGCGGCAGAACCTTGCTTGGGCGGTCGGCTACAACGCAATCGCCATCCCGATCGCTGCTGGTGTTTTTCAGCCGGCATTCGGGTTGGTGTTGCGACCGGAGATAGCTGCCTTGTCCATGTCAGGCTCGAGCGTCCTGGTTGCCGTCAACGCGCTGCTACTCAAGGGGCTGAAGCTTCCGGCTGCGCACTAATCGACCTCGGACAGCTGGCGCTGTGCCCATCTAACCCTGAAGCGCTTTGCGGATCTTCTCGAACTCATCCT
The DNA here is from genome assembly GCA_035602465.1 of Candidatus Sulfotelmatobacter sp. Taxonomy (GTDB): domain Bacteria; phylum Chloroflexota; class Dormibacteria; order Dormibacterales; family Dormibacteraceae; genus 40CM-4-65-16. Next base: position 2,751 of record DATNMQ010000086.1, read on the forward strand.
GAGTGATCTCGCCGCCGGCGAGTCGCCGCCGGAGAACGTCCAAGGCCTGGTCGTTGCCCTTGGGCCCGGTGAAGGCCCGGATCGCAAAGACCGCCAAACCAATGAATACGCCCAGAACCACGACCATCATCGCCGCCATCCAGAGCCAGCTCCAGCCGTCGTTGTAACCCCACATCATTCCGCCGTTGTAGTCCAAAAACATTTCGATCAGTCTCCCCTTGTTGTGCAGCAAGCGTAAAAGACGCTTCTCCGGTCACCCAGTGCCAAAAGTCCCTGTCGGCACGGGCCTTGGGACCCTCCTCTGCTCGCAGCGTTCTTGTGTCTGGTGGTCGGAATCGGACCCGCCTTGCGACCTGGTGATGGCGCCGCCACGGATCTGGACCGGAGGCTGGGGAAGAACTCAGTGTCGGCCGCGCTCGGTCCTGGTCGCCACCGCCATCAGCCCACTCAGCACCGCTCCTTCGAACAGGCCGTAGAAGACCGAGCGCAAAATCGGTTGGTTGAAGGGACCAAGATTGGCCAGGAACGTGAGAATCGCAAACAATGGGAATGAGAGTGCAAGCTGCTTCCAGGTCTCAAGTCCCTCCCACCATCGGACGAACTTCGGCGGTGGCTTATGAGCTTTCATGCTGCTGGCGACATTCTTCCTGCTCTGCGTGGCCTCGTGCGACCATGCGAATGGAACACGGACACAAAGGGCGACGGCAATCGATTCCCCAAACCTCTCGCTATTCGTCTCATATCGCTAGCAAATCGACTCGCGGGTTTCGGGGACTAGCCAGATGAGCAGCGCCACGGCGGCCACGTACTGAATCCACCAGAGGCCGAACGTCATGCTCGCCGCGAGTCCGATTAGGGTGACAGCGGCCATGTACGCGCAGGTGAGCGTCTCCGCGATGTCCGCCCGCAAGGACGCGCTGCCAATCATGCGATTGGCGCGGGTCTTGGCCCACGCGAGCAGGGGCATCGCGATGACCGCCACCGCGGCCACCGCAAGGCCGACCACCGAGCCTTCAGGCTTCAACCGCAGGACCAAGCCCGCCGCCGACGTGACCACGACGTAGACGCACAGAATGATCAGCAGCACCGCGGAGATCCGCGCTGTCCTGTGCTCCAGGCGATCCACCTGCTCCGTGCCGGCGCTGCGCGCCTCGACCGTCAGCCGGCGCAGCAGGACGATGCCGCTCAACAGCTCGACAACCGAATCGAATCCGAAGGCGGTCAGCAAGGTGCTTCGCGCGGCAACTCCGGCGCCCAGCGCGATGGCCGCTTCGGCCGCCATCCAGGCGACCGTGATCAGCTCGAGCCGGACGCCTCTTGCGACGGCCGCGTCGCGCGCAGTTTCAGGATGAATCGCGAAGCGAGATATAGCACGAAGGCCAGGGTTGTCATGAAGAAGCTTGCTGGGTAGGAGATATAGAAGGCCAGGACCAGGCCGGTCCACACCACCGCCAGAGCGATCAACGCCGAGAGCGCCATGCCTAGCCACGGACGGGAGCTCACGTTCTGCGCCACCGCGGCGGGCGTCACCATCAGCGCGAAGATCAGGAGCGCGCCAACCGCCTGGACGGCCTCCGCTACGGTGACCGCCACCAGCACCATGAAAACTGCTGTGAGCAGACGTGTCGGCACGCCGCGGGCGAGCGCAACGTCGGGATCGAGACTCATGAAGAGAAGCGGGCGTGCCACGGCGAGCGTCGCGACGACGGTCGCGGCGCCGGCGAGCGAAGCCACCACGACCTGTGTCGGCTGAAGGCTCAGGATCGTTCCGAAAAGGACGCTGACGCCGACGTTGCCCGACGCCGCGCTGAGCGAGGTCGTGTACAGGCTCAAGAACAGCACGCCGACGCCGAGCACCCAGGCGAAGACGGTGCCGATGGCCACGTCGCGACCACGGCCGCGCCCGCCGAGCGTCCCGATGGCGAGCGCCACCGCGATGCAGCTTCCAAAGACTCCGACCAGGAGGTTCAGGCCGGCGAGCAGGCCGCCCAGGCTTCCAGTAAACGCGACGTGGCCGAGGGCGTCTGTCGTGAACACCTGGTTGCGCAGCACGACGAAATAACCCACCAGCCCCGCGGCAAACGCGATGCAGCCGCCGGCAACGAACGCGTTGCGCATGAAGTCGAGGGCGAGCATCGCCTGCAGGCTCTGGATCACGCCATCACCGCCGTCATGGACTTCGCGCCGCGAATCGCGACGTACGTACCGAACGCGAGCGTGGTGATGAAGAAGCCGACGGGGTAGTTGCTGAAGTATGCGAACGCGAGGCCGACCCACGTGAACGCGATCGACAGCGCGACGCTGAGCGCCAGGCCGCGGACGGGACGCGCCGTCAGCTGCAGGGCGGCGGCGCCTGGCGTGACAAGCAGGGCGAAGATGAGAAGCGTGCCCACGATTTGGACAGTGATCGCAACCGAAAAGGCGAGGATCACCAGGAACGCGATCGACAGCGTGCGCACGGCGACGCCTCTGGCCTCGGCCACATCAGGGTCGACGGACGCGAAGACCAGCGGACGGCCGATGAAGGCAAGCGCGAGCAGGCTCACGACAGCGACGGCCAGGGTGACCTGCACGTCGCGCTCCGAGATGCCGAGGATCGTGCCGAAGAGGAATCCGTAGATACCCTGCGCGCTCCCCGCGTACAGCCGGAAGAAGAGCAGCCCGAGGCCGAGCGAGAAGGCGAGGATGCTCCCCACCGCCGCGGACTCCGCGCGATGTCCGGCGTCGAGGCCGCGGCCCAGGTAGCCGATGCCCAACGCGGCCGCCACGCAGAACACGATCAGGCCGAAGACAGGCGAGACGTGGAGGAGCACGCCGGCCGCGGCGCCCGGGAATCCGACCTGCGACAGCATGTGCGCGGCAAAGCTCTGGCCGCGCAGGACCACGAAGTAGCCCGCGGCGCCGGCGAGGATCGCCACGAGCGTGCCCGCGATATACGCGTTCTGCATGAAATGGAACTGCAGGAGCAGCTGCAGATCCGCCAGGAAATCCCAAGACAGGTTGATCACGGGTTCGTCAGAGGTCGTGATGGCTGACGGGCTCGTGCTGCCCGACGACCACCAACCGACCGTCGCTGGTCGTCAGGACGTCGACCGGCGCGCCGTAGAGCCTGGTCAGGATCTCTGTCTTGATCACGTCCAGCGGCTTGCCCGCGACAAGGTGGCCACCCGCGACGTAGACCACGCGATCCACGAAAGGAAGGATCGGATTGACGTCGTGCGCCACGAGCAGCACTGTCACGCCCTGCTCGTGGCAGATCGTCTGGATCAGACCCGAGATCGACTGCTGGTTGTTGAGGTCAAGGCTGTCCAGCGGCTCGTCGAGAGCCAGCATCCTGGCCCCGGTGACGAGCGCCTGGGCGATCAGGATGCGCTGCTGCTCTCCACCGGACAGCTCGCCGATCGGCCGCTCGCTGTAAGCCTCCGCGTCCACGAGCCGGATCATCTCCTCGACGCGCAGCTGCTTCGCCTTCGCATCAGATGAGCGCAGCCATGAAGGCGCCGGCACTCCCCAGTGCGCGCCGTCGAGGCCGAGACGCACAAGGTCGACGGCGCGAATCCTGAGGTCGGGGTCGAAGCGCCGCCGCTGGGGCAGGTATCCGACCTCGTCGTTTCCGCGGTGGACCGGCTTGCCGAACACCTGGACGCTGCCCTCGGTGAGGGGCAGGACTCCGAGCATCGCCTTCAGCAGCGTGGACTTGCCGGCGCCGTTGGGACCGAGGATCGCGACGAACTCGCCGCTCAGGACCTCAAGGTCGACTCCCTGCCACACATAGCGGTGACCAAACCGAATCCCGGCATCCGCGAAAGCAACAGCGACGTTTTCAGCCACCTAGCGCGGCCTGCAGATTCTTCAATTGCCCCGTCTGCCAGTCCTGGAACGTGGAGGCGGCGGGGACGAGCGTTTCGGTCACCGTTGTGACCGGGATCAAGCGGGCGTGCGCCCGGTCGACGAGGGCCTGCACGTCTGGCGTCGAATTCTGGGAGTTGTAGACGAAGACCTTGATCGCCTTCGTGTCGATCTCTTTCTGGATGTCCGCTTTGTCCGAGGCGCTTGGATCCGTGCCTTCGCTGATGGCCTTGAGGTAGGTGTACGGCGTGATCAGGTCGAGTCCCAACCCATCGGCGAGGTACGACACGATGCTTTCGGTGGCGCCGATCTTCGTGCCCGGGTATTTGCTCTTGATCGTGTTGACGGTGTCGTGATAGTCCTTCAGACCGGTCGTCTTGTACGCCGCGCCGGTCTGCTGGAAGTAGGAGGCGTCGGCGCTATCCACCTTCGCGAGGTCGGATGCGATCCTGTCGACGACCTGGTCGACGTATGAGGGCGAGTACCACATGTGCGGGTTATCGCCTTCCTTCTTGCCGAAGAGGTCGCCGACGGTCAGCACGGTGCGCCCCGACACAGGGTTGGCCGCGAGCAGCTTGGGCACCCACGGGTCGTAGCCAACCCCGTTCACGATGACGTACTGCGCCTGGGCGATCGTCCTCGCGTCGCTGGGGGTGGCCTCGTAGGCGTGGGGGTCGGTGTCGGGGTTGACGATGATGCTGGTCACGCTCACGTGGTCGCCCCCCACCTGCTGGGCGATGCTGCCCCAGAAGTTCTCGGCGGCCACCACCCGGACCTGCGACCCTTTGCCGCCCGTCGCGGGGTAGCTGCTCAGCCCGCACGCCGACACCAGGAGAACGAAGCCTGCGGCCGCGATCCGAGCCATGCGCAAGAGTATTGCACAATCGATATGCGCAAGTCGGATGCGTAGCCTCGCTATACTGTTCGAGGATGCCCCGACCGAGCCCGGTGACCGACGAGGTGCGCCGGCTTTTTGAGACGCAGGACCGGCACGCCTGGTCCCTCGAAGACCTCCACCAGGAGGTCAAGACGACGCTCGGGTCCGCCGACTACTCCTCAGTCTTTCGCGCGGTCAACCTGCTCGAGAAGCAGGGCGTGGTGGACCGCATCGACCTCGGCGATGGGCATGCCCGTTTCGAGGTCCGGGAGGGCCACCACGAGCACATCCGCTGCGAGAGCTGCGGGCGGATCGAGGAGGTCCCAGGCTGCGTGCTGGACGACGCCTCGGCCCAGGTGCAGAGCTTGACCGGGTTCAGGGTGACGAACCACCGGGTCGTCTTCGGGGGGCTGTGCCAGACCTGCGCTGCTGCTGCACTCGCCCCTCACCCTGACCCTCTCCCTTGAAAGGGGAGAGGGAAGAAGGCCGGGCGCGCTTCATGTCGACCTTGTCGCCGCGCATCGGCACGCCTTCTTTGCGCAGCAGCTTGCGCTGACGCTCGCCCTGCGGGATGCTCCCGTCGGCTCGCACCACGCGATGCCACGGCAGGTCGCGGTGCGTCGTCGCGAGGACGCGTCCGACCAGTCTGGGCGCAGCGGGGTCGATCCCGCCGTAGGACTGAACCTGCCCTCTTGGAATGCTACGGATCCTCTCGACGATCAACGCGATGCGGTCGTTCAATCTCTCGTGCCCACCTCATCCATGATTGTGTCGTGTCCAATCAAGCCGGATTAACCGGCCTCCTGCTCCCTTCTCGCGAAGCGCTCCTTTGGGCGGACAGCGATCTTGCCTTTGTCGTCGAGGCCGCCCGACGAGCCGAGCAAGCCGGCTTCGACTCCGTGTGGGCCGGTGACTCGTTGCTGGCGCGTCCTCGCGGCGAGCCGCTGACCCTCCTGGCCGGCGTGGCCGGTGCGACGACTCGCGTCACGCTTGGCACGGCGGTGTTGCTTCCGTTGCTTCGCCACCCTGTGTCACTGGCGCACAGCCTCGCCACCCTCGATCGCATTGCGAGGGGCAGGGTCATCGTGGGAGTCGGTCCCGGGGCTGAGCTCCCCGGCACGCATGCTGAGCTGGCCACCCTCGGCGTGCCGAGCGACCGCCGGGTCAGCGCGATGCTGGCAGGCATCGAACGTATCCGACGGTTGTGGCGGAACGAAGAGTCGGGCCTCGAGCTGCAGCCAAAACCGTTTCGCCCAGATGGTCCCCCGATCTGGCTGGGCGGCAGCGGGCCTCGCATGCTTCGGCTGGCGGGCACGACGTTCGATGGCTGGCTGCCGTTCAGCCCGACGCCGGCGGTATATGAGTCAGGCCTGCGAGCCGTCCGCGAATCCGCCGAGCGTGCGGGCCGAGATCCCTCCTCTGTCGCAACCGGCGCCTACCTCACCGTTGCCGTAGCTGACAATCCGAGCGATGCGGCCGCCGATTTCGATGCGTACATCCGGGCCTACTACGGGGTGCCGGGCGAGGTGATGGCCAGGGCTCAGGCGTGCCATGCGGGAACGCTGGAATCGGCTGCGCAGTGGTTTGCGGCCTATCGTGCTGCCGGAGCGCAACACCTTGTTGTTCGACTGGCCCGGCCAGATCTGAATGACTACAACGACACAGCGCGTTTGCTGCTCGGTGCGGCTCGGAGCTAATTCTTCTTGCCCAGGTTGTGCATGGTGGCCACCGTCGCCGGGTACGCGTCTCGGTACATCGCGTAGTACTCGTCGTAGAGGCGTGCCCGTTCTGCGTCGGGCTCCTCGACCTCCGGCCGGACGGTGATTCCGGCGCATGCCTCCTCGACCGACTCGAACACGCCCGCCGCCACCCCGGCAAGCAGGGCGGCCCCGTACGCCGGGCCCTCGTCCGCGGTCGTTCGCGCGATCGGTCGTCCGAGGACGTCGGCCAGAATCTGGCGCCAGAACGCGCTGCGGGCGCCGCCTCCGGTCGCCCGGATCTCAGTCGGAGCCGCGCCCAGGGCGGCCATGATCTCGAGCGAGTCGCGAAGGCTGAAGGCGACTCCCTCCATCACCGCCCGCGTCAGGTGGCCCAGGCCGTGCCTCGCGGTGAGCCCCAGGAATGCGCCGCGCGCGAGCGGGTCGAGATGCGGGCTCCGCTCGCCGGTCAGATAAGGAAGGAAGAGGAGACCTTCCGCGCCGGGCGGTGTCTGGGCCGCAAGCGTGGTGAGATCGTCGTAGCCGCCTTTGCCCAACAGGTCCCGCCACCAGCGCAGCGATCCGCCGGCGGCCAGCGTCACGCCCATCAGGTGATACCTCTTTGGCACGGCGTGGCAGAAGGCGTGGAGGCGACCCGAAGGATCGGTCGCCGCCGCGTCCGAGTGCGCGAACAGCACGCCGCTGGTTCCGATCGAGCAGCTCGCCAATCCGTCTCTGATGATTCCGTTTCCCACCGCCGCGGCCGCGTTGTCGCCGCCGCCGGCCGCGACCGCGAGGCCGTCGGGAAGACCGAGCTGCTTTGCGACGTCGCGCTGGATCATTCCTGTCTGGTCGGGACCCTCGAAGACTCGAGGCAGCCACTCTTTTGGTATGTCGAGCGCTAGCAGGATCTCGTCCGACCACTCGCGCCGCTTCAGGTCGAGGAGCAGGGTGCCGGAGGCGTCGGAAGCGTCGGTCGCCCGCTCGCCAGTGAGCCGGAGCCGGATGTAATCCTTCGGCAGAAGCACGGAGACCACATGCCGGTATGCCTGCGGCTCCTCGTCGCGCAGCCAGAGGATCTTGGGAGCCTGGAAGCCGGTCAGCGCGGGATTGCCGGTGATCTCGGCGAGGCGTCGCGCGCCAACGCGTTGGGTCATGTAGTCGCATTGAGCTTGCGTCCGCTGGTCGTTCCAGAGGATGGCCGGCCTGATCACCGCATCGCTGCCGTCGAGGAAAACCGCGCCGTGCATCTGCCCGGCGAGCCCGATCCCTTTGATGTCGCTTCCTGCCGCCGTGGACACCTCGACGATGACCCTGCATGTCGCCGCCCACCAGTCTTCTGGACGCTGCTCCGACCAGCCGGGACGCGGTGAGAGGAGCGGGTAGTCGTCGCTCGCCGAGGCGACGAGCCGCCCGCGCTCATCGATTGCGAGGCAGCGCACACCCGTGGTTCCGACGTCGATGCCGAGCAGCGCTGTCACATCGGCTCTATTGTCGGCCCGGGTCGGACGCCGGCCGGGAGAGGCGCACTCCCCCGGCCGGACGGATCAGCGGTAGAAGTAGGGGTCGAGGACGCGCACGGGCGTGATCTTGTCGGCGGGCAGCTGATTGAGCTTGGCCGCCTTCCGGATCGCATCCGGGCTCGGTGCGTCGTAGATGCAGAACGTCTTCTTGTGGTCCTCGGTGACGTACGAATGCACCCACGTGACGCCAAGCTCCGCATTGGTGCCGACCACCGACATGCAGGCCTGCGCGCCCTGCTCTGTCAGCGGGATCTCGAGACCATCCGGAAACGAGCGCTCCACCATGAACCTGGCCATACGAATTCCTCCTCGCGGTTAAGGTGCGGCGACCGGGTGGATCGCCTCTCCATGCCAGGCTAGGGTTGCCTCGTCCTTCCGCCAACCGTGAGAAGGCTCAGGCGGTGCTCAGGTCAGGTGCTCATTTCTCGCGAGCCATGTCGCGACCTGGACGCGCGAATCGAAGCCAAGCTTGTCGAGGATGTGGTGGACGTGGTTGTCCACCGTGCGCTCGGAAAGGTAGAGGCGCACGGCGATCTCGCGATTGCTCAGCCCGCGCGCCACGAGCTGTGCAACGTCTCGCTCTCGCCGGCTGAGGTCACCGGACGCCGCCGAGCGCGTTGGTTGATTAGGTTGCGTCGGTACTTCGGCCCCGGCCGCGAACAAGGTCCATGAGCCGGGAACGCCGGCAAACGCGCGGACTCCGCGGTCCGTGAACTCGAGGCCCGAACCGACGACAAGATCCTTGATCGTGCCCGAGACAAGGACTTCGCCCGGCTCGGCCGCCTTCATGACGTTGGAGGCGACATGAAGCGCGACGCCGCGAGGGCGGCCGTCACCGATCTCGCATTCGCCGGCGTGGAGACCCGCCCTCACTCGCAAACCGAGACGGAGCAGCTGGTCGCGGACCTCGAGCGCGCAGCGGATCGCCCGGGCGGTGCCATCGAACACGGCCGTCACCCCTTGCTCGCCGGCTTCGATCTCGCGCCCGGAGTAGCGCGAGAGCGCCTTGCGAACGACGGTGTGATGACGGTCGACGAGCTGATTCCAACGCTTGTCGCCAAGCCAGATCGCGTGCGCGCCCGCTTGCACCACGTCGGTGCAGAGAACCGTCGCGAGCATGGTCTCCGGCGTTGGGCCGGAGCGGACGCCGGTGAGGAATTCCTGTACCTCGCCGATCACCTGGTCCGCATCTCCGAAATACGGCCAGTGGTCGTCCGAATCGAGTTGGAGAAGCCTGGCGTTCGGTATGTGTTCGGCGAAGTAGCGACCCGCCTCGATCGGCGCGACGCGATCGCCGCGCGCGTGGATGATCAAGGTGGGTACGCGGATCGCGGGGAGGATGTCGCGAATGTCGATAAACGTGTTCATCCTCAAGAGGTCCTCGGCGTCGCCGGGGCTTGCGCTCATCTGCATGAATGTGGTCCACCAGCCTGCGACTTCAGAATTCTCGGCCTGGCTCGGCGCGTAACGGTCCATGCCGGCCACCTTGCCCCAGACGTCCTTGACCCGGCTGAAGCGCTCCTCCAGCTGTTCTTCGGTCACGCCCCACGGATACCCTGGACGTCTCAGAGCTGACGGATAGCTGCCGTCGATGATCAGGCCCGCGGTGCGCTCGGGGTAGGTCGCCGCGAAGAGGGCCGACATCACGCCGCCCTCAGAGATGCCAAGCAGCGCCGCTTTCTGCGAGCCGACCGCGTCCAGCACCGCGCGAACGTCGTCCATCCGCTGTTCCAGAGTCGGCAGCGGATGCACGCGGTCCGACATTCCACAGCCCCGTTTGTCGAAGAGGATCACCCTGGAGAACGACGCCAGGCGATTGAGGAATCGCGCCAGTGCCGGCAGCTCCCATACGTAGGCCAGATGCGAGACCCACCCGAGTACGAGCACCAGGTCCAGGGAGCCGGTTCCGACGACCTGATAGGCGATATTCACGTTGCCGCTGCGAGCGTATTTGGCCCCGGTGAACATTGCGGTCAGGCCAGTCTAGATGTGTTCCGCCGCAGCTTACGGGCGGCTGGCCGCTCGGCGGAACGCGAGGTCTGGCGGCCGGACCTACCTACATCGCGGCGAGGGTTGGGGTCGCGACATGCCATGTGCCCCCGAACGCGTTGATGCCTTCTCCATTCGCATCGCTGGTCGTCTTGTCCTTCGAAAAGGCGTAGAGAGGGTGTCCGTTATAGAGCACCTGCCGGCCGTTCGCGTTCGCGGCCACCGTGAACTTGCCCGGCAGCGCGAGGGAAGACCCCGGGTCGCCGGTGGCCAGCACCAGCGGCGGCCAGAAGGTCGCACACGTACCCTGACACGCCAGGCTCGTGGGTGTATCCGACGTGAGGTAGTACAGGGTCATCGCGCTTGTGTTCGTGAGTACGACCTCGTTCTGGCCCTTAACCGTCTTGGTCACTTCAGCCACCACGCTCACCGCGGTTGGAGAAGGGCTCGTCGAGGCCGTTGTGGTAGGCGGGCTCCCGCATGCTGCGGCAACCAGACCGACGAGGATGACCGATAGTCCAAGTCGCATGTTTCGCTGATCAGTACTCGGCCGAGTTACACAGGGCCACCCGGAGCGACTGTCTTAGCGAGGCTGTGGCGCCAGGTCTTCATATCGCTGCCAGGTGCGCTCGAGCAGCAGGGGGATGGTTTGTCCTTCGATGTAGGTTGCGAAGTGTGCCGTTCGCCTATGCGTTTCGAAGGCCTTCTCATCCAAGTATTTCTCGTAGAGAACGAACTCGTCCGGATCGTCATGTGACCTGCAGGCGTCGAATTGAACGCAACCCTGTTCGGCGCGCGTGGCCGCGACATGCTTGGCCAGGATGGCGGCAACGGCATCCCCGGCACCCGGTTGCGTTCGATAACGGGCGATGACTGTCAACACGGCCCATCCCTCCTCGTCGCGGTGGAGGCCTCGAATCGAGGCTTCAGGTGGTGGGCCGGGAGGGATTTGAACCCCCACAGCTTTCGCGGGTGGTTTACAGCCACTTGAGCTCGCCAATGCCCAGCCGACCCACTGCGGAGGAGTAATCGTACCCAACCTCATAATTCCCCCCGTGGCGCGAGGCTATCCGAGATACGTCCTCGCCCTCATGGTCGGCATCAACCTCCTCAACTACATGGACCGCTGGGTGGCCTCGAGCGCCGGGCCCCTGATCGAGAAGGAGCTCCACATCTCCGACTCGCTGTTCGGCCTCCTCGGCACGGCGTTCCTCCTCGTCTACGCCCTCGCCGCCCTCCCCTTCGGATACTGGGGCGACCGCGGCACGCGCAAGACAGTGATCGGCGTCGGCGTGGCGATCTGGAGCGTCGCCACCCTCTTCACCGGCTTCGCCCGCACCTTTCTCCAGCTCTTCCTCAGCCGGGCTGTGGTCGGCGTCGGCGAAGCCAGCTACTACCCGGCCGGGACCTCGCTGCTCAGCGACTACTTCCCCAAGGAGCAGCGCGGCAGGGTCATGTCGGTTTGGGGCGCGGGCAGCACCGTCGGGATCGCGATCGGCTTCGCCGGGGGCGGCTACATCGCCGAGAAGCTCGGCTGGCGCGCCGCGTTCTTCTTCGCCGCCGTCCCGGGACTGCTCTTCGCGTTCCTGGCCTTCCAGATGCGCGAGCCGCTCAGAGGGGCGGTCGAACAGAGGGGCGCTGCCGTCAAGCAAACCGCAGAGGCGAGCCTGCGCAACTTCCTGGAGCTCCTGAAGATCCCGACCCTCAGGGCGACCATCATCTCCCAGACCCTGCTCTACTTCGTTCTCGCGTCCAACGCGTTCTGGCTGCCCACGGTTCTGCAAAGACGGTTCGACATGTCGGCAGGCAAGGCCGGCCTCCTGGCCGGCGTGGTGATCGTCGTCGGCGGGCTGATCGGCACCCTCGCGGGAGGATGGCTCGCCGACCGCCGCGCCCTGAAGAACCCACGGGCCCACCTCGAGGTCGGCATCGTCGGCTTCCTCGCCGGCGCGGTGCTGATCACGATCGCAATCCTCAGCCCCCTCAGCGTCGGCCCGATCCCAGTCTTCGTCCCCGTCTTTCTCCTGACGGTGATCTGCCTCTACCTCTACTCAGGCCCGTTCACGGCTCTCGCCCAGAACGTCGTCTCGCCCGGCCTCCGGGCCAGCGCCGTGACCATGCTGCTCTTCGTCGCACACGTCTTCGGCGACTCGCACTCGACCTACGACGTCGGCCTGCTCTCCGACCACCTGGGCAGGAACCTCCAGGCGGCCCTTCTCATCACCTCGCCCACCCTGCTCGTCCTGGCCGCGATCGCCGCCGCCACGGGACTGAGAACCGCCAAGCGCGACACCGACGCCATGGAAGAGGACTGGGCGACCAAAGCGACGCCAGGCGCCGCAGCGACGACGACCGTCTAGTAGATGAACCCGACCAGCTTCTGACCGAGCTGCCCCGGCTTAATGGTGCGCTCGTCCATCACGTCAAACGCCACCCAGTTCATCTCAGACACCACGAAGGAGCCGTCTGGATTCACCGCCTCCACGTACGCGACGTGCCCCGCCCAGCTTTCCCACGTGACCATGATCGCGCCGACCTTGGGCGTCGAGCCGACCGTGTAGCCCTGGGCGGAGGCGTTCCCGTACCAGTAGCCGGCGTCCCCGTTCCACGTGACGTTTCGCTTCGTGGCCACGTAGTAGGTGCACCAGCCGACCGGGAACTTGTTGGCCGTGTACGGGCCGAGGCAGCACCCGATCACCTTGACCTGGAAGGCCGTGCGGGCTCCGGTCAGCAGCTGGTAAAGCGCCGGCGGCGGCGGGAAGGCCCCACCGACCCCGCCGGGGATGACAAGCGTCACGCCCGCGCCGAGGGACGTCGTGCGCAGGCGGTTGAAGTCGATGATGGTCTGGGAGTCAACCCCGTACTTGGTCGCCAGGCCGTCGATCGTGTCGCTCGCCTTGGTCGTCACGACGATGCCGTGCACCGGCGGGATGATGATCTGATCGCCTGTCGCGACCGTGTCGCTCTGCATCAGGTTGGTGTTCGACCAGCGGATCTCGGCCACGGTCACGTTGTACTTGGTCGCGATCGTCGACAGGGTCTCCCCCTGAACGACGGTGTACGAGAGGGGCTTGCGGTTGATCGGTGCCGAGGTCGGGATCGACACCGGCTTGATGATCGTGCTGTACCGACCCAGGGACACGTCGCCGTAGGTTCCGCCGTCGTTGGCCGCGATCGCTTGGGCATTCACTGGGCCCAGGCGCGCCGTGAGCGCGGTCGGAAAATGACGATCCATCGACGCGTAACTCGACATGGCTACCGCTATTCCCAGAACAACGGCATGCGTCAAGTAACGATTAACTCGCAAGGCCTACCCCTAAATTTCGTGAATTCGCCCGGCGGAGGCGAATCCCCCAAAGAACCGCGTCACCCTAACAGACCTTTGCCGGGCCAGTCAACCCAAGACGGGACTCACCAAGGCCCACCGGGACGGTCACGGGCGCCGGAGAGCCGCCCTGCCCGAACTCAATCCGAACTCGCGGGTTGGCCCGCCACAGGCTCCGCCTGCGAACAGCAGTTCGCCTGCCGACCCGCCGCCTGACCTGACCGAGGAGCCGGTTCATTAACAGCGCTCAACGGAGGGCCGCCCGGCTACTTGCACATATAAAGGACGGGCGCCGCACCCGGCGGCTTCGCCGCCGACCTCCCGACTAGTGGGGAGGTGAATTTATGGGCCGCCCTTGACGTAGATCGTCTGGCCCGAGATGAAACCTGACTCCTCGCTGCTCAGGAATGCGATCACGTTCGCGATGTCGGACGGCTGCCCGACCCGCCTGAGGGGGATCTGCGACGCGGCCCCGATCTTGAACGCCTCGAAGTCCACGCCCATCCGCTCCGCGGTGGCCCTGGTCATGCGCGTCTCGACGAATCCGGGCGCCACGGTGTTCACGTTGATGTTGAACGGTCCCAGCTCGATCGCCAGCGTGCGCGCCATCCCCTGGAGCCCCGCCTTCGCCGTCGAGTAGTTGGTCTGGCCTCGGTTGCCGAGCGCCGAGGTGGACGAGAGAAAGACCATCTTCCCGTACTTCTGCGCCACCATCGGCTTCTGGGCCGCGCGCGCGGAGAAGAACGTGCCCTTGAGGTGGGTGTCGATCACCGAGTCCCAGTCCTCGTCGCTCATCTTGAAGAGCAGGTTGTCCCGGATGATCCCGGCGCAGCACACAAGCACATCGAGCCGGCCGAGCTCGGAAACCGTCCGCCCGACCATCGCCTCGACCTGAGCCCGGTCGGTCACGTCGCACGCGATGGCGAGACCCTTCAGAGGGCCCGCCACCTCCTCGGCCGGGCCGAGGTCCATGTCCGACACCGCGACTCGGGCTCCTTCACGGGCGAACAGCTGAGCTGTCGCGGCGCCGATCCCGCGGCCGCCCCCGGTGACCAGGACAACCCGGTCTGAAAACCTCACTTGGTCTCCGTGCTGAACGCCGCGCCGCCGTCCTTCCGCGGGTCCGACGCCCCGGACAGAAAGCCGTCGCGCTCCCTGACGATGACCTGCGGCCGCGAGAAGTACGAGTCGTAGTTCAGCGTCCGGCGGTTCACCCTGTAGCCCAACCTCTCCAGACCATCGCACACCACACCGGGGATGCGGGCCTCGGCCTGGACGGCGTCGCGCTGGTAGTCGACCCGCGGCGCGCTCACCGCCTCGACGGACGTCATGTCGTGGTCGAGGATGTTGACCAGCACCTGCAGGATCCCGGTCACGATCTTGGTCCCGCCGGGAGCCCCGATGCAGACGCGCAACTTGCCATGGTCGAACACCATCGTCGGAGTCATCATGGTCACCCGCGTCTTGCCAGGCGAGACCGAGTTGGGCCGCCCGGGCCGCGGGTCGAAGCAGTTCATGTAGTCGTTGTAGCCAAAGCCGAGGCCGGGCGTCACCACCCCGCTCGCCGAACCGAGGGTGTGCGTCAGCGACACGGCGTTGCCGCCATCGTCGACGACGCAGACGTGCGTGGTTTCGGCCCGGTCATGCACCCGAGCACCGCCTGCCACGACCTCGCGCGCCCGGGCCGCGTATTCCTTGTCAGCCAGCGCCCCGGTCGGGATATCGACGAAGCGAGGGTCGGCGAGGTGCAGCTCTCGGTCGGCGACGGCCCAGGCCATCGCTTCGACGAGCAGCCGCGCCGCCTCCGTGCTCGGCCAGCCGTGCCCGCCCAGGTCGAAGCCTTCGAGGAAGTTCAGCATCTGGAGGAGAGTCAAACCGCCCGCCGGCGGGCCGGCCGCGGCGACCTGGTGCCCGCGATACGTGCCCCGGATCGGCTCGGTGACGTTGACGCGATAGGCGGCGAGATCCTCCTTGGTGATCAGGCCTCCGTTCGCCGCGAAGTCGGAGGCGATCTCGTCCGCGATCGCGCCTCGATAGAAGACGTCCGGCCCTTCTTTCAGCCGCTCCAAAGTGCGCGCATAGTCAGCCTGGACCATCGTTTCGCCAATCGCGTAAAGCCTTCCGTCGTGGGTGTAGATCGCCTTGGCGGCCGGCGTCGCCTGGATCCGGCGTGCGTTGGGCACGACGTCGGGCCCGTAATCGGTCGTCCAGTAGCCGTGCATGTAACCACTCACCGGGATCCCGTCGCGGGCGAGCGGGATGGCCGGCTCGATCGCCTCGTCCCACGAGATCGACCCGAACCGAGTCAGCGCTTCGTGCAGGCCCGCCACCGTGCCGGGGACGGCGACCGACTGGTACCCGACATCGTTGACGGCGCCATCCAGCACATAGCCGTAACGGTCGGCCGCCTCGCGGACGAAGATCGACTCCCACTGGCCTTCTCGAGCCAGCGAGCCGGCGGTGCTGTAGAACTCGAGCAATGCGTCGCCGGCCTGCGGGCTGTGCACGAGCATCACGCCGCAGCCGCCGATGCCGCACATCTGGGGATCAAGGACTCCCTGGACGAACGCGCACGTGACCGCGGCGTCGACCGCGTTGCCGCCGCGGCGCATCACCTCCAGCCCGATCTCGGCAGCGCCCGGCTGCGGGCAGACGATGATGGCCACGGCAGTACGTTAGATCAAGGATTTGTCAGGTGGCGGAGGCCGCGCGACCGCAAGCGCCGCCAGCGCGCACACGAGAAGGCGGCGCAAGCCACTCTGAAAATGATGCTGCCGGCTGCATCTTCCCGACGCTCTGGATCATCCTGCTGGGTCCGGCGATCCTGATCATCATGCGGCCGCGCGGCTAAGCCTCCCGCCCGGAGCGCACTTACTGATTCGCCGACAGCGCATTGGCGGCCGGGTTCATCCCGGCCGCGACTTTGTTTCCACCCGCCTCCCATTCTTCGCTTGTGGAATTTATTTGAAACAATCTCATCGATATACCGGAAGGAGAGCAGACGCTGCGGCGCCAGCCGCACCGTCGATGAGAGGGAACCATCGGGGTTCCCTCTCATACTTAGTCGGGAAGCTCGATCGTGAACGTGCTCCCGGTCCCGCGAGCGGTCTTGACGCGGATCGTCCCGCCGTGCCGCTCCACGACACGCCGCGCGATGGCAAGACCAAGGCCGCTCCCTGAATCGCTCCGCTGAAAGCGCTCGAACAGCCGCGGCAAGCGATCCTCTTCGATTCCCGGTCCGCTGTCCGCCACCGCGATCACCGATCCCGCCGCGCCACGGTCGACCCGCAGCCTGACGTCCGCGCCGCGCGGGCTCACCCGCACCGCGTTGTCGACCAGGTTGGCCACGGCCTCACGAAGCAGGTCCTTGTCTGCGAGAAGCCTGACGTGCGCATTCGCGCCGATCTCCGTGACAAGGCCGACACCCGTCGTCGCGGCCTGCGCCGTGTAAGCCCGCACGACGTCGGCTGTCAGCTCGGCCAGGTCGACCAGCTCGCGGCGCAGCGGCACGTCCTCATCGGCGTGGGCGAGCGAGCGCAGGCGGCCGAGCATGCGCTTCATGCGCTGGGCTTCGGCCACGCTGTCGGCCACCGCCTCGCCGGCGGCGCCGCCTCGGCTCGCCCGGCTGAGGATCGAAAGGTTGGTCATGATCGTCGCCAGCGGCGTCGCGACCTGGTGTGAGACATCCGTCAAGAAGCGGCGCTGCGCGGCGAGAACGCCTGCGAGCTGCTCATTGGCCTGCCTCTGCGCCTCGATCGCGCGGTTCATCCGATAGATCATCGGCAGCACGATCAGGGGCATGGGCGCTGCGAGCGGAGCTTCCGACGACAGAAACGCGATGCTGATGACGCATGCGCCGAGCGTGAGCGAGGCGGGCCACGTGGCGGCCGCGGACTCGCGCAGAACAGATAGGTATGAACGGCCGGTGTGCAGAGCCGCCGGCAACGCAGCCAGGGCAAGGTTGACAGCCAGATAGAGGAGCACGCCTACCGCCGCGCGCGCCTCCTGCGCACCGCTCTCACTCTCCGGAGGTGCGACCAGGGCAACGATCGCGGCCGAGGCCAGGGTGTTGCCGGTGTTGAGCGCCACCTCCGGCCAGGATCTTCCGACGAGCCGGTTCCCGACCAGCACGCTGACGGCGGCGGTCGCGGGCCCGACGCCGGGTGGAAGAAGCAGGGCGGCGACCATGCAAGGCAGCGCGCCCAGGTTGACCTTCTGCTCGGGGCCAATCTTGACCGGGTACTTCTCAGCCAGCAGAACGCCCGCGAAGCAAGCCGGGACGATCAGCCAGCGCCAGGGTTGCACCGGCGCGAACCCGCCTTCCAGCGCGCCCGCGGTCGCGAGCGCGATCCCCAGCGCGGGGACACCGACGATCGCGGCCTTCAGCGGCCCAGGAAAAGTCCTGAACGCGGGGACTGCGCTCGTCAGGGGGTGGGCACGTCCAGGTACAGGAAGACCGATGTCTGGCCGTCCGCTTCAGTCGAAACATGGAAGCGGTGCACGGTCGAAACGACGTGGGATGCGACGCCGTCCGGCAGATGGACGGTCACGCTGATCAGCGTGCCGCCACTTCCATCCGACTGCGCGGAGGCTTCGTCCCAGACCTGGTCTTTCTGGTCTGCCGCGCTCTGAGGAAGCCAGACCGTGTTGTTGACGGTGATATGCGTACCGCCAGGCGTCACCACGTGGGCCGGCGGATCGAAGATGCACCAGGCGACATTCGCTGAAGCTGTGCCGGACCCGAACAACAGCATCGCCACCACCGCGGCCAACGCGACCATGAGGCTCTTCGCTTTCAACTCTGCGTGCGCCCCCTCATTCCGGTCCAAACCTGTAGCCGAGACTGCGAACCGTGTGAATCAATCGTGAGCCGCCGCCGGCCTCGAGCTTCTGGCGGATTCGAGAGATGTGCACCTCGAGCGAGTTCGATTCCGGGCCGGTGGTCACCGCCCAAACCGCCTCGGCGAGCTGCGCGTAGGTGACGAGCTGCCCGCTGTTGCGCATCAGGGCGGCCAGGATTCGGAACTCGATGCCCGTCAGGCCAAGCGACCGCCCGTCGCGAGTCGCGCGGCCCTCCGCCAGGTCGACGACGACGCCGGCAGCGCTCAAGCTGGGCGATCCTTTGCCCCGATGCCGGCGGATCACCGCTTCGATCCTGGCCATGAGCTCGTCGAGCGCGAAGGGCTTGGTGACGTAGTCGTCGGCGCCCAGCTTGAGGCCGGCGATCCTGTCGCTGACCGAGGAGCGGGCGCTGATCCCGACGAGGGCCGCGTCCGTCTCGGCGCGGAAGGCCTCGAAGAGCTCGGGCCCTTCGTTGTCGGGCAGCATCAGGTCGAGGAGGACGACATCGGGATTCCACTGCCGGACGAGCTCGAGTCCCCGGCCGGCGGACTCGACGGCCCGGACGGTGTAGCCTTCCTCTCCCAGCCCGGTGGCAACCGCCCGCGCGAGGCGACGGTCGTCCTCCACCAGGGCAACCTTCCACTTGAGGGTCATGCGGACGAAATTCTCCCACGGAATTTGCGCGGTTCGGCCTCTTTCCGGGTAACCACGCGGCTCAGACCCTCGTTCGAAACACCGTGAGCGCGAGCGCAATGGCATGACGAGGGTCCTGGCACCCTTGCGCCGGCTGGCGCTCGTCATCCTCATCGCAGCGGCGCTGGCCGGCCCCAGCGTGGTCACGCTCTGGGTCTGGACGCCGCCCGCGACCGACATCCAGGCCCGGGTCGCAAAGCTGACCGCCTCGTTAGGTGTGACTCTGCTCACACAGGACGAGGTGCCGAGGTCGCTGGCTGAAGCGGTGGTGGCCACGGAAGACGAACGCTTCTACTCCCACCATGGGGTTGATTCTCTAGGTGTTGCCCGAGCCATCCTCTACGACGCGGTGAACGTCTGCCTCTGTCAAGGAGGGTCGACGATCACCGAGCAGCTCGTCAAGGACGTCTACCTGGGGGGATCCGACCGCGGCTACAACAAGCTGGAGGACCTGGCCCTCGCGCTCAAGGTCGAGCGCGTGCTGACCAAGCCGGAGATCATGGCCGACTACCTGAGCGAGATCACCACCGGCTTTGGCATCTACGGGGTGACCGCCGCGGCCTGCGCGTATTTCCGCGCGCCCTTGAGCTCGCTCACGCTTGGCCAGTACGC
>DATNMQ010000087.1:0-1038 GCA_035602465.1 Candidatus Sulfotelmatobacter sp.
GCGTACTGGATACCCCTTGGGTTCACGACACAAGTGCAACACCTGCTAGGGTGTTGTGGCGATGGGACAGTGTTATGGCCAGCTCAGCCTTGAGGAGCGCGTTGAGATTTACCGCCTGCATGCAGGCGGTAAATCTCAAAACGAAATTGCGTCAGCGCTTGACCGGGCGCCGTCGACGATCAGTCGTGAACTTCGGCGCAACTCCCGGCCTACCAAGGTCTGGACGGGAGGCTACGAGCCTGTCCGGGCGCAGCAATTGGCCGAGCGCCGGCGCCGGTGGGATGGCCGCTTCAAGCTGGCGCGCCAGCCGGACCTGCGAAACAGCGTGGGCAAAAGCCTTGCGATGGGACATTCCCCGGAGCAGATCGCTGGCCGACTGGCGCGCCAACATGGTCGCGTCATCATCAGCCACGAGTCAATCTATCGTTTCATCTATCATCGTGCGGCCCAGAAGGATTACTGGTATCGCCTGCTGCCGCGCCATAAACTCAGACGAGGGCGCCGCAGCCGCCCAGGCGGCAGCCCCGCCAGCCTCATCAAACAACGGCGCTCGATCACCGAACGCCCCGCCGAGGTCGAAGGCCGCGGGGCGCCGGGCCATTGGGAGGCCGACTTCATGCTGTTCGCCCGATGCGGCCAGGGGTTGCTGGTTCTCCACGAACGACAAACCCGCTTCAGCATGGTTCAGCATCCGGTCGATCGAAAAGCTGTCCTCACCGCCCGGACCATCGCCCGCCAACTCGGCAAACTTCCACAGGCGATGCGCAAAACCATCAGCTTCGACAACGGAAACGAGTTCGCCGAGCACCACAGGCTTCACCAAACCCTCCGCGTCCAAACCTTCTTCTGCGATCCCCATAGTCCCTGGCAAAAAGGCGGCGTGGAAAACTCCATCGGGCGCTTACGACGCTCGCTGCCCCGCAAAACTGACCTCAAGCTCATCACGGCAACCGCCCTCAAGCGGCACGTTCAGCGCCTCAACGATACCCCACGCAAATGCCTGGACTTCAGGACGCCCGCCGAGGCATTCTCCAAACT
>DATNMQ010000095.1:0-17190 GCA_035602465.1 Candidatus Sulfotelmatobacter sp.
CCAGCTCCCGCGCCACCACCTCGACCTCGGCGGTGGGCTGGGCGAAGTGGGAGCCGCGGGCGATCTGGCGGTTGACGGCCTCCACCACCAGCGGATGGGCGTGGCCCACCGCCATCACCCCGAAGCCGTTGTGGAAGTCGACGTACTCGTTGCCGTCGGCGTCCCAGACCTTGCTGCCCTGGCCGTGGTCGATGAAGACGGGCTGGGGCTTGGCGTCCTGGAACGACGACGGGACCCCCCGCGGCATCACCTCGCGGGCCGACTTCCATAGCTCGACCGAGCGCGGCCGCGCCTTCCTGAAGGCTTCCTCCTCTCGGGCGATCAGGTCGGTGGTGCTCGGCACCAACGTCATCGCCATGGACGTCGTCGAAGTCAGCCCCCCATACGACCACGCCGAGATGACGGCTCAGAACGCCAACCGCGCCATCCTCGAGGCGCTCTCGGCGCTAGCGGTGAAGGCCCGCGACGGCGGCCCTGCTTCCAAGCAACAAACCCCCTCAAAGGAGTAATCGATGGCCACCAGACTTGCCCGAGCAGTAGAACCGCAGCGCGTCGCCGACCTGACGGCGCGCGAAGAGGAAGTGTTCAAACGTGCCCGGCCGCGCTCGGTGGAACTCTGGAAAGAGGCCAAAGAGGTGATGCCCCGTGGGGTGCCGTCATCCTTCCAGGACTCCAAGCCGCAGCCGGTCTTTGTCGATGGCGGCAAGGGCAGCCGGGTCTGGGACGCCGACGGCAACGAGTACGTCGACTTCCACAACGGCTTCGGCGTCATGGTCGTGGGGCATGCGCACCCGAAGATCGTGGAGGCGGTGCGCCGCCAGATCGAGCTCGGCTCCCACTTCGCGCAACCTGTGGAGAACGTCGTGGTCGTCGCCAAAGAGCTCTCCCGCCGCTTCAAGCAGCCGAAGTGGCGGTTCACCAACTCCGGCACCGAATCGACGCTCGACGCGGTCCGGATCGCCCGAGCGTTCACCGGCCGGGACCGCTTGATCAAGATCGAGGCGTCGTACCACGGCCATCACGATGCGCTGATGGTCTCGGTCGAGCCGCCGCCGGCGCTGATGGGCCCTGCCGACCACCCGGCGTCGGTGCCGCAGAGCGAAGGCATCCCTGCCGCGATAGTCGAGCTGACCACCGTCGTGCCGTTCAACGACCCGGATGCGCTCGACAAGGCGATGTCGGAGCACCAGGGCGAGGTCGCGGCGGTCATCGTCGAGCCCGCGATGATGAACGTGGGCATCGTCTTGCCAGACCAGGGCTACCTCGACAAGGTCAAGGAGATCGCCCACCGGCACGGCGCCCTGTTGATCTTCGACGAGGTGAAAACGGGGGTCACCATCGCGCCAGGCGGGGCAACTGAACGCTTCAACGTGACCCCCGACCTCATCGCACTCGCCAAGGCGATCGGCGGCGGACTGCCCTGCGGAGCGGTCGGAGGCCGTGAGGACGTGATGGGTGTGATCGAGGAGAAGCGCGTCGCCCAGATGGGCACCTTCAACGGCAACCCGCTGACGATGGCCGCCTCGAAGGTCACATTGCTCGAAATCCTCGACCCCAACGCGTACGCGCATTTCGACGCCCTCGCGGAGACTCTGCAAGGAGGCCTCGATGAGGCCATCCAGCGTCACGGCCTGCCCTTCCACGTCATCACGCTGGCGGCCCGAGGCGGAGTGACGTATCGGGCGCGGCGGGTGCGCAACTACCGCGACTACCTCGAGATCGACAAGGCGATGGCGTACCTGAGCTGGCTTTACCAGTGCAACCGGGGCGTCCTGATGGCGCCCGGCGCGGAGGAGAACTGGACGCTGTCGGTCCAACACTCGATCGATGACGTGCAGCGCTACGTGGACAACTTCACGGAGATGGCTCGAGACCTCCGCAAGTAAACCCCCCCGGTGCGGGGGCCAGGGTCCCACTCCTCGATGTAACCCCTCCGAGTAGATCGCGATACAGGCGCCGGGGGGGCGCCCTAACAGGAGGTGGCTAGGTGAACTCGAATCATTGGCGCAGGCTTTGGGCCGTCCCAATCGGATTGATGACCCTCTTGTGGGTGGGGATCGCATCGCCGCCGATCGCGGCCGAGGATGGATCGTTCAATCACCGCGGGAACCTGCTGATCACCGACCAGTTCAACAACCGCGCGGTCGAGATCAGCCGTGCCACGCACCAGGTCGTCTGGAGCTTCGGGTCGAACAACCCGGCGCTGTGCAACCCCGGTCCGGGCGCCATCATCGGGCTGAACGACGCGGAGCGCTTGAGCCGCGGGTACACGTTGCTGGCCGGTACCGGGATCCCCGCCGGAGCTTCCGCGGCGATGCCCAACGGCTGTGTCGACAATCGCGTCATCGTCGTGAGCAGAGGCGGTGCAATCGTCTGGCAGTACGGCCAGGCCGGCGTCACAGGATCTGACGACAACCAGCTCAACACGCCGGTCTTTGCGATCCAGCTGCCGAATCGAAACATCATGGTCGTCGACCAGGGCAACAACCGGGTCATCGAGATCGGCCGGTTCAGCAAGAAGGTGGTCTGGTCGTATGGTCCCGCATCAGGTCCCGGCGCCCTCAACAACCCCAACAGCGCGGAGCTGCTGGCCAACGGTCACGTGCTGATCGCGGATGAGAACAACAACCGGGTGATCGAGATAACGCGCTCAGGCGACATCGTGTGGGAGTACTCCGCCGGCCTGCAGTTCGCAGCCTTCGCAAGCCGTCTGCCGAACGGCCACACGCTGATCGTCGATTCAGGACACGCACGGGTCGTGGAGGTCACGCGCAACAAGGAGGTCGTGTTCGAGTACTTCACCGACCGCGCGCGGAACAGCAACGCCAGCCCGCTGCCGACCAACGCGGTTCAGCTCGCCAACGGAGAGATATCGATCGCCGACCAGTTCAACCACCGCGCGATCATCATCGACCGCGAGAAGGAGCTCGAGTTTCAGTACGGCCAGACCAACGTGTCAGGCAACGGCCGGAACCAACTCAACGGCCCCTACACGTCGTTTGCGGTCGGGGACTACACGGGACAGACCAGGCCGCCGGCGGTCTTCTAGCGGCGACGGGAGGCGGCGAGGGATCCAGGCCGGGTCCCTCGCACACTCAATCGCCCAGATACGGCCGGATCATTCGGCCAAGCTCCTCGAGCTTTTTCAGAGCCGGGTCGCGCCCGTCCGGCGGCACGTACCAGATGAGGCGGTCGACCCCGGCCTTCGCGAGCTGTTCGATCTCCTCAGCGCTCGCCTTGGGGTAGCACGTCACGGGGATCGGTGCCCGGCCGGCGGCGTTCGCCATCTCCTGCAGCTCCGGGATCCTCTCCACCACCTGGCCGCGGTTGGGCATCCAGCCGTCCGCGTAGCACACGACCCGCTCGAGGATCTTGGGCCCGCTGCCGCCGAGGATGATCGGCGGGTGCGGCTTCTGCACGGGCTTGGGCGATGCGCGCATCGGTCCGAAATTCACCATGTCGCCGTGGTACTCGGCGACGTCTTCGCTCCAGACAGCCTTGACCGCCTCGACTCTCTCCCGCAGGAGCTTCCATCGGGTGCTGAAGTTCGTGCCGTGGTCCTCCATCTCTTCACGGTTCCAGCCCCCGCCGATCCCGAAGATGAAGCGCCCGTTCGAGACGTGGTCGAGGCTTGCCACCTCCTTGGCGGTGTGGATCGGGTCGCGCTGAATGAGCAGGCAGATGCCGGTGGCGACGCGGATCGTCTTGCTGGCGAGAGCCGCGACGGTCAGGGCGATGAACGGGTCCATCGTGTGCCAGTAGTGCTTCGGGAGCTCGGCGCCGCCGGGCCATGACGAGAGGCGGCTTGTCGGGATGTGCGAGTGCTCGGCCACCCACAGCGACTCGAAGCCCAGCTCCTCGGCGGCCGGCGCGAGCTCGGACATCGAGATCGCATAGTCGGTTGGAAAGATCGCGACGCCGAACTTCACCTCAACAATGTTGAGGGAATCAGAAAGCCAGGGCCGCCCTCGGTGAGCCGCTGCGAGGGTCCTCGGGTCCCACGCGATTCAGGTCGAGCGCGGTGAACAGCGCGCCCACAGCCCTCGGGTCGAGACGGGTGCGCGCCTCCTCGACCAGGACCCGCCGCGCCTCGGTGGCTGAGCAGGCGTCGCGATACGGCCGGTCAGAGGTCAGCGCGTCATACGTGTCGGCGACGGCAACGATCCGCGCCTCGATGGGTATCGCTTGCGCTTTGAGACCGTAGGGATAGCCGCTCCCGTCCATCCGCTCGTGGTGGTACAGCACGGCCAGCAGCTCGCGGCTCGAACGGCCTGGGCCCGCTCGGTCGAGCATGCTGAGGCCGATCTCGGGATGCGTCCGTACGAGCAGCCACTCCGACTCGTCGAGAGGTGCGTGCTTGTCGAGCACCGAGTCGGGAATTCCCAGCTTGCCGACGTCGTGCATGAGCCCGGCTCGCGCCAGGACTCGGAGCTCGGTTGCGCTCATCGACATCTGGCGGCCGATGTGCACGCAGAGGCGCGCGACCCTCAGGTTGTGCGCGCCCGCTTCGCGGTCCTTGATGCCAAGGCCAAGGGCCACTACGGCGTCGAACCAACCCCGAATCTGGCTCAGCGGCGGCTGTGCTGGCAAAAGGCCCCTCCAGTTGCTTACCGGTGCCGGTTACCTCGCGTCTCTATGAAACGCCCAGTACGTCAACGGTCGGAAGGGGTGGATGGGTCGCCGTCCGACGCAAGCGAAACGCGACCGCCAGGCTACTTGCCGTAGCCTGCCTCCAAAACCCCGACCCCCGTTTACCCTATTGCCGCGGTGATGCAGCCCCCGACCACTTACGCGGGTCAGATCTCGGCTGACGGCCAGTTCCAGTGGGACGGCACTCAGTGGGTGCCGGTCGCCCGGGGCACCCGATTCCCGACTTCCTGGACGCGGCCGATGCAGCTCGCGGCGGCAGGCCTTCTGGCGTTCGAGGCGGTCTTCACGGTCGTGACGACGGCCGCCTTCATCAACCACGACGCGATCATCAAGGTCCTCGCGCAGCAGAACACCCAGGTTCCGCAGGGCATGACCCAGGACCAGTTGATCGGCGTGATGATCGGGTTCTTCATCGGCGCCGCGATCGTCCTCGCGGTGTTCGAGCTTCTCGGCGCGGCCGGGGCCTATCTCGGCTGGCGGTGGGGGTTCTGGTACGTCCTCGTCCTGCTGGCATTCGGCGCGCTTGACGCCCTGTTCAACCTGGGCAACCTCCTGCGACCCGACATGTCCGAGTTTCCGCTCGCCACGTCGGTGATCCAGGAGCTCCTCTGCATCGCGGCGGCCGGCGTTTTCACCTGGATGCTCATCGGCGTGTTCATGTACGGACCCTGGGCCATGAAGCGGCCTGGCACGAACTAGGGCTCGGCGAACTCCAGGCAGCGCACCCCCGACAGGTCGACCCAGTACTTGCCTCGGCCCCGCACCACCCGCATCAGAACGTGCTCGCACGACGGACAGCGCACCACGGTCCCAGGCGCGTGGACGTAGACCTGCACGCGACCCACCTCGTTCACGGCGCCGCACGAACCACACGTCCCCAGCGCGTTCGTCATCTCCATGGCGAAGATCTCGCGCAGGAGACCTGCGATCGCGTTTCCGTCGAGTGTCATGTCGGCCATCAGCTCATCCTCCTGTCGCACCGAATCTCTCGGTCTTGATCCATCGCGGGTCGTAAT
Source organism: Candidatus Sulfotelmatobacter sp. (assembly GCA_035602465.1). Taxonomy (GTDB): domain Bacteria; phylum Chloroflexota; class Dormibacteria; order Dormibacterales; family Dormibacteraceae; genus 40CM-4-65-16. Next base: position 5,667 of record DATNMQ010000095.1, read on the forward strand.
CCATGGCGACGAGCAGCTGCGCCGCCGCTTCGACGAACGACGTAGGCCCGCAGACGAAAACGGCGGGCGTCGTGTCTTTCGGCCACGCGACGTCTTTCACCATCGCCGCGTCGATCCTCCTCGTGTAGCCGGTCCACCCAGAAGGCTTCTCGCGCGTCAACGTGTGGTGGACGGACAGCCCATCGCCGGCAGCCGCCAGCCGAGCCAGCTTCTGCGCATAGATGATGTCCTCGAACTTCCGCGACGAATAGAGAAGACGCGCGGGCGGCTTGCGAGAAGCTGAGGCGCGGTGCCGCAGCATCGACATCAGCGGCACGATGCCCGACCCTCCGGCGACCAGGAGCAGCGGGCGCTCGTCCTGCCCCTGCCACACGAAGAAGCCTCCGATCGGGCCGCGAAACTCCAGCTTGTCCCCGACGCGAAGCTCGCCGACCAGGTAGGGAGACACTTCGCCATCGTCCAGCCGCTCGACCGTCAGCGCCAGCCGCCGGTCTTCAGGGGCCGAAGCGATCGAATAGCTGCGCTCTGCCTGATAGCCGTCCTCGGCGGTGAGCCGGACGTCGACATGTTGCCCGGCGAGATGCCCGGGCCACTCAGGAACATCCAGGTAGAGGCTCGAGACTCGGGGTGTTTCGGGCTTGAGCTCGGCGAGGGTTCCGAGCTGCCACTTGATCAAACGGGGCCCCCGCGAAATCTCAGGCGCAGCCTCCGATTTCGTGGGGATTTCAATCGCCCCAGTAGCGCTGCTCTTGCCAAGGGTCTCCGCGGATGTGGTAGCCGTTCGTCTCCCAGAAGCCGGGATGCTCCTCCTTCTGCAGCCGGATGCCGCGCACCCACTTCGCGCTCTTCCAGAAGTAGAGGTGCGGCACGAGGAACCGGACCGGGCCGCCGTGCTCCGGGTCCAGCGGCTGGCCGTCGAACTCGTACGCCACCCATGCCTTGTTCCCCGTGATGTCATCGAGCGTCAGGTTGGTCGTGTAGCCGCCGTCCGAGAAGACGGTCGAGAACTCGGCCGCGGTCTCGACTCCCCCCATCAGGGTGTCTACAGAGACGCCCTTCCAGGTGGTGTCGAGCTTCGACCACTTCGTGACGCAGTGGATGTCCTTGGTCACGGTTTCGGAAGGCAGCGCCTGAAACTCTTTCCACGTCCATCGCTTGGGCTCGTCGATCTCGCCCTCGATCGAGAACGACCACTGGTCGAGATTGACGCGAGGCGTGGGACCCGCCGACAGCACCGGAAAATCGGTCACCACGTACTGACCCGGCGGAACCCGCGCGCTGGACGCGACATCGCGGCGCCTTCCGCGAAACCCGCGAGAGATGAACCCCATCGCGGGCATTTTGCCCTGTTTCTAAATGGCGCGCATTCGGTTGTTTTTCGGGTTGTGCTCGACCTCGGCCAGGCCCAGTCCTTCGAGCAGCGGCGGCATGTACATGCCGAACCGTCCGCGGAGTCCCTTCTTGATGCCGTACCACCCGCCGACCGGGTTCTTGGGCGACCTACCCCAGGCCTCGACCGTCCCCTCGGCGGCGGGCTTCTGCTCGTCTGCGCTGCCGAGCGGCATCCAGTCACCGTGCTTCTTGAGCATCGCGTGCAGGTCGTCGATCGCACGGAGCTGGTAGCGCAGCTCGGTCTTGCCGACGATGCAAACGATCGCTGGCGGATTCGCGGTCTCGTCCTTGTACATGAGGTATTGAGACGATCCGCTGGGCGTCGTCAGCTCCCACGGCGACTGCTTCGTTCCCGAGCCTTTCACCTTCGTTCCGGCCATTTCGTCAATCTCCTCTCGTAACAATTCCGTTACGTAACGGCGCGGTTACGATAGCCGATGTGAAGGCGAAAAGGCGACCGGGCGATCCCTTCGACGCCCTAGGAAACTCGCACCGGCGTGCCATCGTCGAGCTGCTCGCCGGAAAGCCGCGCTCGGTGCAGGAGATCGCGGACCGCCTCCCGATCAGCAGGCCCGCCGTATCACGCCACCTAAGCGTCCTCAACAAGGCCGGCCTTGTGAGCGACGAGCAGATCGGCACCCGCCGTCTTTATCGCCTCGAGGAGCAGGGCGCCGAGGCGGCTCGGCGCTACCTGGCGCAGGTCTGGGGCAGCATCGGCACCCGCTTCAAGCTGTTCGCCGAGAACACGGGGCCTCGCAAGAAGCGGTGATTGAGCCACTTCGCATGTCCTTCGTGGTCGCGTGCACGCCAGAGCACGCCTTCGACACGTGGACCAGCCGCGCGACGGCCTGGTGGCCGCCCGACCACACCGTGTCGCACGAGCGCGGCGCCGAGATCGTCTTCGAAGCGCGCGCCGGCGGCCGCATCTACGAGCGCACGTCGAACGGGACGGAGATCGAGTGGGGCGAGATCGTCGAGTGGGATCGGCCCCGCCGCCTGCGCTACCTGTGGCGAATCGCGACCGAACCTGAGAACGCCACCGACGTCGAGATCGTGTTTCGCAAGATGGGCGACGACACCACGGAGGTCGAGATCGAACACGGAGGCTGGGAGCGGCTTGGCGAGATCGGCACCGCCTGGCGTGAGGCGAACCACGCGGGCTGGGACGGGGTGCTGCCGCCCTACCGCGAGTCCGCCGCGCTCACAGGCTGATTCGAGTGAGGCGCCAGAACCGACCCGGGGGATAGAGCTGGTCGGCGGTGACGAGCGGGACGGGCACGTTGTAGTCGCCGAGCACCAGGTACTCCGTGCCTTCGCGCGTCCTCGATGCCAGCGGTTTGTCGACCACGATCGCGTTGGCGTCGAGCCGCTGGCGGAGCACCATGCCGGGCCACTCGGCCAGGTCGACGTCCACGGTCGACACCAGGTCTGTCTGCGCGCCCCATGGCGTGACGTAGGTGGCGATCGTCTGGTTGAGCGTGATCACACGTCTGACGTGCAGCGTTTTCGAGACACCCGCGAGCAGATTCTGGGCGGCGGCAAAGGCGATCGCGAGCGTGGGCTGACCCATGACGCAGCCATAGACGACGACGGTCTTGTTGTCCGCGGTGACGTTTGCCGCGAACAGGAAGTTGGCCCCGCTGTTCAGGCCGGAGCCTGTCTTGATGCCCAGGATCCCGCTCTGACCGAGAACCGCATTCACGTTGTAGACGGTTCCGGCTTCAGGAAGCTCCACCTGTTCCATCGCGACGATCTGCACGAAGACGTCGTCCTGCATCGCCTCCATGCCGAGCGTGACCAGGTCGGACGGGGTGCTGATGCTGTCGGCCGAGGCGCCGCTCGTTTCGGCGAACTTCGTGTGTGCGAGATGGAGCTTCGCGGCGCGGGTGTTCATCTTCGCGACGAAAGTGCTCATGCCGCCGTCCCAGCGCGCGAGGGTCTCCGCGAGATTGTTCGCGGAAGGAATCAGGAGACCTTCCAGCGCCTGGAGCTCCGTCAACTGCTCGCCCGCCTTGACCAGCACAACCGATTGCTTGTCGGCCAGGTCGGCTTGATACGACTGGACGTCCGCGTCCGTGATGGTGATCGTCGGGCCGGGGTCGCCCTTCTTGAGCGGCTTGTCCGTGAGGATGATGAGCGCCGTCATCACCTTGGTCACGCTGGCGGCCGGAATGGCCTGCTCGTTGCCAGAGGTGCCGATAAATCCAAGGTGCGCCACCGCGATGGCGCCTGAGCCTTGACTTGGCCATGGCAGCGCGGGCGCGGTGCCCGGGACCACCTCCGTCGCCGGCAGTACCGGCGATGACGCCGCCACGGCCGGGATCGGCCGCACGTAGTTGATCGCCGCGGCCGCCACCACGATCAGGAGGATCACGAGCCCCACCCGCAACCGCATCTGGAGAACGTTAATCGACCGCCCGAGCTCGCAGCCCGAGCAGCTCCGCGACGGGAAGCAGCAGGCCACCCTGCACGATCAGCGACAGAACGACCATCCCGTAGGCGATCACGGACACCTGCGGGTCGACCTGGGGAGTCGATGTCACGGAAAGCGCAAGCGCGACGGACAGCGCACCACGCATGCCGCCCCAGAACGTCATATGACGCCACCGCCACGGGATCGAAGAGCCGCGGACGTCGGCGAGACCCAGGAGCGTGTAGACGGGTATGGCTCGGGAGGCGAACATGATCGCGTAGGCACCCAACGCCAGCCCGGCGACGGCCAGCAGTTGCTGGGTGGGCAGCGCGATGCCCACCAGCAGGAACAACATCGCGTTCAAAACGAACGCGAGCACGTTCCAGAAGCCGATCAGCTGCGTGCCTTTGAGGCGGCCCGTCTGGCTCCCGTATCGCGCCACGACGATGCCGGCCGTAACGACTGAGACGACGCCCGAGGCGTGGACGATGTCCGCGGCGAGGTATGAGCCGTAGGCGAGGACCAGCGTGATCATGATCTCCAGCTCAGCCTCCCGAACCAGGCGAAGAAGGATCACCCCGGCCTCGCCGGCAGCAAGGCCGATGGCGATGCCACCGGCTGTGACGAGGACGAAGCGAAGGCTTGCGTCGGCGAAACCCGGATGGCCAGTGAGGATGGAGCCGAGAACCGCGGCGAAAACAGCCACACCAGTTCCATCGTTGAAGAGGCTCTCGCCTTCGAGAATTGCCTTGAGCCCGCTGGGGGCGCCGACCTGACGAAGCATGTTGACGACGGCGATCGGGTCGGTCGCGGCGACGATCGCGCCGAGCAGGATCGCGCTCCCCCAATCGAGGCCTAGGCCCAGGTGCGCGGGCACGCCGACGACGACCACCGTCAGCAACACACCAAGCGTGGCGAGCAGCGAGATCGGCACCACGCGGCGCCACATCTCCTGCAGGTCGAGCGCGAGCGAAGCCTCGAAGACGAGACCCGGCACAAATGCCAGGAGGATCAGGTCGGGTCCCACGGACGGCAGTCGAACGCCCGGGATGAGGCCGATGCCGATGCCGCCGATGGCGAGCAGGACGGGATACGGAACGGTCGGCGTGCTCCGCGAAACCAGCCGCAGCATTGTGGCGACCCCGCCGAGGACGATGAGAAAGAGCAGGAAGCTCTGTGCGGTGCTCATCAAATGCCTGCCACGCGAAGCGCGGCGAAGAACAGGTAGATCGCGATGATGACGATTCCGGTGGGCCGGCTCAACCTGCTCCGGGGCAAAGGCGCGAGCACAGCGAGAAGCGTGATGACAATGAGCCAGGTGAAATAGGGCAGCGAGCCTCGCGATGCGCCAGTCCCGATGAACATCGCGGGGATGATCAGGCCGCCTACCAGATTGATCGTGTTGCTGTTCATCGCCGACGAGAAGAGGGCCGTCCCGCGGTTGTTGCGTGCGAAGTGGAGGGCGACCCACAGGTTCGGCAGGCTGGTCAGCGCCGCGAGCACGATCGTGCCCAGCACTGCGCTCGAGAGGTGCAACCAGGCTTGTGCTGCCAACGCCTCTTGGACCATGAGAAAGCTGCCACCCACCACGCCGCCGAGCGCGAGCGGCAGCCCCGCCACGGGAAGCCAGGATCCGTGGCTCGCGCGGGGCAAGTCGTGTGACACCTCGTAGGCGATCTCGGCTCTGCTGTGCGGCACGCCCCTGACGAGAGGACCGAAGGCGCGGAGCCGGCTGCGCGGCGCGGCGAGAACGATGACGTAGACGAGAGCGATCGGAATGATGATCAAGGCCGTCGTCGCCGGCGACACCAGTCCGCCGACCATGACGGCGGCCGCGATCGTGACGGACAGGCCGACCGCGGCATCGAGGATCAGCGGACCTCGCCTGATCCGCACGCCTCGCGCGACTACTGCCGCGAGGCCGAGAAGCGCTGCGAGGTTGAAGAGGTTCGACCCGACGACGACGCCAACGCCTACGCTGCCCGCGCCTACGACCAACGCGACCACGGCGGACGCGAGCTCCGGCGCGTCGGCGCCAAGCGCGGCGAACAGGCCAAGCAATCCCTCGGAGAAGGCGAGCTTGGTCCCTAGGCGTGTGAGACCACGCGCGAACACCTCGCTTGCCGCAAGCGTCATCGCAAGACCGAAGGCGAAACCGAGGCCGGTCAGAATGGCGCCGGGAATGGCAGATCCTCCTGCCGACCAGCCTTCCCGGCACACCACGATGCGCAGTTCGTGCAACCGCTCGGCGGAATTCTAGCCGCGAGATGGCCTCGTCCCAAGGTGCGCTGGCGGAGAGCGCTTATCCTCACGGTCAGTGAAGGCCCTGGTCAAAGCGAAGAGGGAACCTGGCCTGTGGCTCGAGGACGTGCCTGAGCCGAAGCCTGGTCCCGGCGAGGTGCTGATCCGCGTCCTGCGGACCGGCATCTGCGGCACCGATCTTCACATCGACAGCTGGAACGAGTGGGCGCAGCACACCATCAATCCACCCCTGGTGGTCGGCCACGAGTTCGTCGGCGAAGTCGTGCAGCTGGGCGAGGACGTGGTGAACGTCTACCCGGACGAGATCGTCGGCGCGGAAGGGCACATCGTCTGCGGCAAGTGCCGCAACTGCATGGCCGGCCGCCGCGCGCTGTGTGCCCACACCGTTGGCATCGGTGTGCAGCGGGACGGTGCTTTCGCCGAGTTCATCGTGATGCCGGCCGGTAACCTCTGGCCGCACCTGACGAAGATCGACCTGGACGTCGCCTCGATCTTCGATCCGTTCGGCAACGCCGTGCACACCGCGACGCAGTTCCGCATCGTCGCCGAGGACGTGCTGATCACCGGCGCCGGCCCGATCGGCATCATGGCCGCGCAGGTCGCGCGCCACAACGGCGCGCGATTCGTCGTCATCACCGACGTCAGCGACTACCGGCTCGAGCTCGCTCGGAAGGTCGGCGTGACGAGGGCGGTGGACGTCCGCAAGACCACGTTGAGCCAGGTGCAGGAGGAGCTCGGCATGACGGAGGGTTTCGACGTCGCGTTCGAGATGTCGGGCCAGCCGAGCGCGATGCGGGACATGATCGACAACATGGCGCACGGTGGCCGCATCGCCGTGCTCGGTCTCGCCGACCACGAGTTCGCCATCGACTGGAGCAAGGTGGTGTTCAAGATGCTGACTGTCAAGGGCGTGTACGGCAGGCAGATCTTCGAGACCTGGTACCAGATGTCGGTCTTCGTCCAGAGCGGTCTCGACATCTCGCCGGTGATCACCCACCGTTTTCCGTACACCAAGTACAAGGAGGCTTTCGCCGTGGCTCACTCGGGGCAGTGCGGCAAGGTCGTGCTGGACTGGACCGTCTGATGTTCGAGCGCATGCGGACCCATCTGAACCAGCAGCTCAAGGAGATCCGCGACGCCGGGCTCGAAAAGCCCGAACGCGTCATCGAGACACCGCAGGGCGCGGTGGTCGGGGTCCGCCGGGCGCGCGCAGGGCGCTCAACAGAAAAAGACAGAGAGGTCCTCAATCTCTGCGCCAACAACTACCTCGGACTGGCCAACCATCCGGACGTCGTCGCCGCGGCGAAGGAGGCGCTCGATCGGTGGGGCTACGGCATGGCGTCGGTGCGCTTCATCTGCGGCACGCAGGAGGTGCACAAGGAGCTCGAGGCGGCATTGACGGATTTCCTGGGCACCGAGGACACGATCCTCTACTCCTCCTGCTTCGACGCGAATGGCGGCATCTTCGAGGCGCTGCTCGACGAGCGAGACGCGGTGATCTCCGACGCGCTGAACCACGCGAGCATCATCGACGGCATCCGCCTCTGCAAAGCGCAGCGCTTCCGGTATGCGAATCGCGACATGGAGGACCTGGAGCGGCAGCTCGAGAAAAGCAAGGACTTGCGTTTCCGCCTGGTCGTGACCGACGGCGTGTTCTCGATGGACGGCTACATGGCGCCGCTGCCCCAAATCTGCACGCTCGCCGAGCGTCACGACGCGATGGTCATGGTCGACGACTCGCATGCGGTCGGTTTCATCGGCGAGAACGGCCGCGGCACTCACGAGCACCACGGGGTGATGGGCCGCATCGACGCCATCACCGGCACCCTGGGCAAGGCCCTGGGAGGGGCGAGCGGCGGCTACGTCTCGGGGCGGCGGGAGCTCGTGGCCATGCTGCGCCAGCGCTCGCGGCCCTACCTCTTTTCGAACTCGGTCCCGCCGCCGATCGCCGCGGCGAGCCTCAAGGTGCTGGAGCTGTTGCGCGGCGCCAAGGAGCTACGCCGGCGCCTGGCCGACAACACGAGCTTCTTCCGGGCCCGCATGGTGGAGGAGGGCTTCGACATCCTGCCCGGCGATCACCCGATCGTGCCGGTCATGATCGGCGATGCCGCGCTTGCCGCCCGGATCTCTGCGTTGATGCTGGAGAAGGGCGTCTACGTCGTGGGCTTCTCCTTCCCCGTCGTGCCCCAGGGCAAGGCCCGGATCCGGACCCAGGTCTCGGCCGCCCACTCCCGCGAGGAGCTCGAACGAGCGGTCCGCGCCTTCGTCGAAGCCCGTGAAGAGGTGAGCCGGTAGCCGACGCCCGAAAAGCGTTTTTGGGATACATGAGCGAGCACGAGCGGCTGCTGGCGAGGCTGGGCAAGATCCTCGACCAGGTGGCTCGCCCCCACGACTGTGAAGAGGCGGTGCCCGTCGAGGTGCACGCGAGCCTCCGGCAGATCGGCGTGCCGTGCGACGAGCTCACGACGCGAGAGGAGTTGATCGCCAGGCTGTGGGCGTGCAAGCGCAGTCTCATGACCCTGACACAGCCCGGTTGGGGAGGCGGCCCCAGGTTCACGCCGCCAACTGCGGCCTAATCGGTCCGGACTTCGCTCCCGTCCTGCGCCCAACGCGTGTGGTAGGCGCCTTCGCGGTCGGTGCGGTGATAGGTGTGCGAGCCGAAGTAATCCCGTAGGCCCTGGATCAGGTTGGCCGGCCCGCGTGCCCGGCGGTAGCCGTCGTAGTACGCCAGCGAAGAAGCGAACGCGGGGATCGGGATGCCTCGGTCGACCGCGGCCGTGACCACGCGACGCCACGCCGGTTGCGCGTTGGCGAGCGCTTCCTGGAAGAACGGCGCGAGCATCAGGCTCGGCAGGCCGGCCGACTGTTCGTAAGCCTCTTTGATTCGATCCAGGAACTTCGCGCGGATGATGCAGCCGCCGCGCCAGATCGTCGCCAGCGCGCCGAGGTCGAGGTCCCATCTGTATTCCCGCGACCCGGCGGCGAGGTGCTCGAACCCCTGCGCGTAGGCGACGATCTTCGACGCATACAGCGCCTCCTGCACGTCATCGATGAGACTGCGAGGCGCTTGCGCGCCGGACGGTCCCGCCAGGACGCCGGCCGCCCTGACCCGCTCGGCCTTCTTGCTCGACAGCATGCGGGCGAAGACGGCCTCGGTGATCCCGGTCAGCGGCACGCCCAGCTCGAGCGCGGACTGGCTCGTCCAGCGACCGGTGCCCTTCTGCTCGGCTTCGTCCTCGATCGCGTCGACGAGGGATCCTCCAGAGGTGGCCTTGCCGTCCTCGTGCTTGGCGAGGACGTGCGACGTGATCTCGATCAGGTAGGACTGCAGCCGCCCTTCGTTCCACTCGCGGAACACGGCGGCCAGCTCATCGGCCGACAGGCCCAGCGCACTGCGGAGAAGGTCGTAGCTCTCCGCGATCAGCTGGATGTCCGCGTACTCGATCCCGTTGTGGACCATCTTCACGAAGTGGCCCGCGCCGTCGGAACCGATGTACGTGGAGCAGGGCACGCCGTCCACCTTCGCGGCGATCGCGTTGAACATCTCCTCGATGTGGGCGTACGACTGTCGCGTGCCGCCCGGCATGAGGCTAGGGCCGTGCAGCGCGCCCTCTTCCCCACCCGACACTCCCGAGCCGATGAAGCCCAGGCCCATCTTCTCGACCGCGGTCGCTCGGCGTCGCGTGTCCTGGAAGAACGAGTTTCCCCCGTCGATGATGGTGTCGCCTTTATCGAGGACCTTCGTCAGCGCGTCGATCGTCTCATCCACCGGGGGCCCCGCGTTCACCATCACCAGCACAGCCCGCGGCGGCCTCAAGACGCGCGCCAGCTCTTCGAACGTCGCAGCCGGCGCGAAGTCGCCATCCTTGCCGTAGGCCGCCATGAATTCCTCGGTCCGCCGGTGCGTGCGGTTGTAGACGGCGACCCGGACGTGGTGCGAGGCGAGGTTGCGCGCGAGGTTCATGCCCATCGTCCCGAGGCCGACGACCGCAATCTCCTTTTCGGCCATGCTCGCCTCCAACCTTAGCCGCCTGAGTCGCGCAAAAGAGGTGGGGCTAGTCCGCGATCACCTCGGCTGAGTTGTTCTCCGATTCGACGATGCGCACCTTCACCAGGCGCGCTGGCTTGAAGTGTGGTTCCAGCCGCTGAAACGCCGCGAGCGCGATGTTCTCGGCGGTGGGGTTGACGTCTTTCAGGAAATCCACGTCGCGGTTCAGGTGGCGGTGGTCGACGGCGTCGATGAACTCCCGGTGCAGCACCGCATCCACATGTCTCAGGTTGACGACCATGCCGGTTCCCGGGTCCAGCGGACCGCCGACGGTGACCTCCACGACATAGTTGTGGCCGTGGTCGGTGACGCAGGCACCGAACACCTCGCGGTTCTTCTCGTCGCTCCAGTCCGGCCGGCGAAGGATGTGCGCCGCGGCGAAGGTCGCGCGCCGGGTGATGCGTACGTCCGGGGTCATGGGTCCATTCGCAAGTTAGCACCGGAGACCGGCGCCGAGTCGGGCGAGGCCAGCCAGACGATCACGCGCGCGACATCCGCCGGCTTGAGGGCCGGACCTTCGACACCCGCGATGCGGAGCATCGGTGTGTCGACCGAGCCGGGGCTGACGGCATTGACACGGATGCCGTGGGGCTTGCCCTCGACGGCGAGGACCTCGGTCAGTCCCGCGAGGGCGGACTTCGCGGCCACGTACGCCGCCATGCCTGGAAACTTCTCCGCGCCCGCGACTCCGGAAAGGCTGGAGACGAAGACGATGGCGCCGCCGCGTCCCCGCATGAGCCGGAACGCTTCGCGACCGCAGAGAAAGGCTCCCCGGAGTCCGGCGCCCATCTGCTCGTCCCACTCCTCTGAGCTGGTATCTGGGAACGGCCGCTTGATGAGCACGGCGGCGCAGTGAATCAGTGCATCCAGGGCCGGCATGCCGGCAAACGCGCGCACGACCTGCGCCTCATCCGAGACGTCGCAGCCCTCGCGCCGGCTGAGCGACGTGACGTCCCAGCCCTTCGCGCGAAGCTGGCTCACCACCTCGCTGCCGATGCCGCCCGACCCGCCCGTGACCACCGCCTTCATCGCGCGGCCTGCTCCAGGGCAACCTCGTAGCCATCGAGCGCGGCCTCCAGGCCAAGCCGCCGGCGCGCGCTTGCGCGCACCGCGCCGCGGTCGAGGGACAGGCAGCGTCGAATCGCCACGGAAAGGGCGACCACGTCGTCCGGCTCGGCCAGGAAGCCGCTCACACCATCCTCCACCACCTCGGGCATTGCTCCGCGCCCATACGCGGCCACCGGGCAGCCGGCCATCTGCGCTTCAGCCGCGACCATGCCAAACGGCTCCTCCCACCGAACGGCGCAGATCGTCACCGCGCTGCGGGCCATCACGCGGCGCAGGTCGTCCCGATCCAATGAGCCGAGGCGTTCCGTCCCGCTGAGATCGACGGCATATGCCGGATCGTA
>DATNMQ010000023.1:0-1602 GCA_035602465.1 Candidatus Sulfotelmatobacter sp.
CGCTCATCGAACCGGACGTGCCCGATTAAGGCATCCGGCTCTCCGACCGGTTTCACCGTGAGGCACGCAGAGAGGCCGTTAGGGGCAGGCGTTCGAGACGCAGCAGACCGCGTTCTCCATAGACAACGTCACAGGAGAACCGTTGGGTGCCACGCCCTGCCACTTTGTGCCGTCTGGCGAGGAAGTCGCGCACGCGCTCATAGACGTATCGGTCAACGCCACGGTATGCCGATCGGCGCGTCCCGTGGCAGAAGTAGTTCGACCAACCAAGCAGAGATCTGTTCAGCGTGTCGCGTACTTCAGGCCACGGATCGTTGTTGCCAGGCACCAGCAGATTGCCAATCTTCGTCTTGAACCGTTGCACGCTCTTCTTGGACGGGCTCGCGCTCAGATACCAAAGACCGTTCGCTTTGTAACGGTGAGGTCCGAACGAGTAGCCGAGGAAGTCGAAGCGTTCTTGCCGAGCATTCTTCAACGAGGTTTTGGCCTCGTTGAGTGTCAGCCCGAGCCGCGTCATCACCGCCTTCGTCCACGCCAGTGCCTCAGCCGCGCATCCGCGACTGAGGATGACGAAGTCGTCGGCATACGCGATGACGTGTGCACGGAACGCTTCCCCGCGCCCGGTCAGCCGCCAGTACTTCAGGAACCGATTCATGTAGATGTTGGCGAGCAGTGGGCTCGCGACGCCGCCCTGGGGCGTGCCGCGCGTGTTGCTCTTGCCACCACCGATGCGCCGGGTCCCGTCGCCATCATCCTGTTCCTCGATCGGCGCCTTCAGCCACAGCTTGATCAGCCGGAGCACGTGCCGGTCCACGATGCGACGAGCTACTGATTTCAGAAGCTCATCGTGCGGGATCGAATCGAAGTAGCGGGATAAGTCGGCGTCGACCACGTCGGTATGGCCCCGGCAGATCAGCCGGTGCACTTCCTTGACCGCGTCTACCGCTCCACGAACGGGGCGGTAGCCGTAGGCGTTGTCCTCGAAGTCCGCCTCGAAGATCGGTTCCAGCACGAGCTTGGCGGCGGTCTGTACTACCCGATCCCGGATGGTCGGAATGCCGAGCGGTCGCTCGCCTCCGTCCGGCTTCGGTATCGACACCCGCCGCACCGGATCGGGCCGGTACGTCTTCGAAACCAGTTCCTCGCGCAGGCCCGCCAGCCACCTCTCCAGGCCCGACGCCTCGATCCGCGCAAAGGTCATTCCGTCCCTGCCCGGCGCACCCGCATTTGCTCGGGCCAACGCATAGGCGTGTCGCAGGATGTCCTCGCGGTGAATCTTGTCGTAGAGCAGGTAGAAGCGGAAGGCAGGCTCCGCCTTCGCCTTACGGTACAGCTTTCTCTGAAGGGTCCGGATCGTTGTCGGTGTTGCCAGGCTCATCGCCAATCACCTTCACCTCGCCATCTTCGAAAGCGCACCAGAAGTCAGGGCCCTTTGCTCCGCCGGCATTACCCGGCCTCAACGCTCCTACGACCCTGTCCGACTCCCGCCATGACCGTCGCCTGTCGCGACGTTGAGGCCGCTACCCTCGCCTGTGACGGGTCTCCCCCGATTACCCGAACCACCTTTCCAACGTGCCGTGCCCACTACCCCGGCGGATCGAG
>DATNMQ010000026.1:0-18299 GCA_035602465.1 Candidatus Sulfotelmatobacter sp.
GCGGTCATCGCGGTCGGGCTTGCCGTCGGTTTCGGGTCGAGCCTGGCGCTGCTGGTGTCGACGTATGACGCCCAGAAGAGCGCGGATGCTAGCTTCGTGGTGGGCTCCGACATACGCGTGACGCCGAGCGCGGCCGTGCCCCAGCAGACGACCTTTGCGAACCGTCTGCAGGTGCCTGGTGTCAGGGCCGTCACTGCTGTCGCCCAAACGTCAGGCGCCGTTGTGGGCACGGACAAGCGCGCGCTCGTCGCGATCGATCCGGCGAGCTTTGCCAACGTCGCGGCGCTCCCCGACTCGTTCTTCTCCGGGATCAGCGCCCATGACGCGATCGCGGCGCTGCAGAACGATCCCGCCGCGATCTTGATCTCGACCGAGATGGCCCGGACGTTCAACGTGCAAGTGGGCGACCAGGTTCGCGTGCAGCTGCCCCGCTCGGGCGGCAAACCTGTTCCCGTCACTTTCCACGCGGCCGGAATCTTCGTCAACTTCCCCGGATTTCCCCAGGGAATCGACATCGTCGGCAACCTGAGCTTCTATCAAAACGCCACCGGCAGCCAGCGAGCTGATCTCTTTCTGGTCAGCACAACCGACCCGAGCGCCGACGCCGTGACCCGACTCGGGCAGACGCTAAAGGCCAGCGCCGGCGCGGGCAATCCGGTCCTGGTCGAAACCACGGCGACCGCGATCAATCGCGACGCGTCTTCTCTGACCGCGCTGAACATGCGCGGGCTTGGGAGCCTGGAGGCGCTGTTCGCGGTCGTGATGAGCGCCATCGGGGTTGCGATCTTCGTCTTCGGCTTGCTGCTCCAGCGGCGCAAGGAATTCGTAACCATGCGCGCGCTTGGCATGGGTCTCAGCCAGCTGCGCGCCCTCGTCGTCGGCGAGGCGGCGATCGTCGCGGTGTTCAGCCTCGTCATCGGCGGAATCGTTGGCGCCGCAATGGCTTTGATGTTCGTGCAGGTGCTGAGGCCTCTGTTCACGATTCAGCCCACCGGCCTCACCGTCCCGTTCGGCGAGCTTTTGCTGCTGACCACACTGGTTCTCGGTGGCGTGGGACTGTCGACGGTGGCATCGGCGGGCATCCTGCGGCGCCTGAACCCGGCGGAGCTGCTGCGCGAGGAATAGCGGCTCCGGCGGAAGATAATCAGCAGCTAAGTGGAAGCACCGCCCGCCCGCATAGCCTCGGCGGGGTGACGATGACTCCGCACCAGATTCTCGGCGCGGCGCGGGCGGGGGATATGGAGCGGCTGGGGATCGAACCGGATGCTGTCGCCGGCGCTGTTCGCGGGTTCGGAGAGGTCGGTGACGCGGCGTCAGCGCTCGAGCTTGTCGCCCTGACGTGGCGCATGTGGTTGGCTCGGGGGGAGATCGCCGAGGGAAGCGCCGTCGTCGCGGCTGCGCTCGCAGTACCACGGGGATCGGTCGTTCCCTGGGAGGTCCGCGCACTCTACGCCGACGGCCTCTTCGCATTTCGCGCCGGCAATCAGCCCCGTTCCCTGTTGTCCAACGAGAAGGCTCTCGTGGTGGCTCGTCAGACAGGCGACACACGCGGTGAGTGCGATGCGCTGACGGGACTCGCGCGAGTGGCCCTTCGAGACGGCAAGTACAAGGACGTCGTCGCGCTTGCGCGGCAGGCACGCGAGCGGGCGTCGACCGAAGGCGACCATCAGGCAGGTGTGGGACCGCTTCACCTTGAGGCGGCCGGGACCAGGCTTCAGGGCGATTACCCTGCAGCGCGGGAGCTGTACCTGGAGAGTCTTCGCCTCAACACCGAGCTGGGCAACGCGACGTGGGTGTGGACTGAGCTCCACAACCTGGGATGGGTCGAGCTTCATCTCGGCAACGTCGAAGCGGCCAGGTTGCGGTTCCAGGAGAGGGATGCCGCGACGGACCCGGACGCCTACGGCGACGCGTGGAAGGAGCTCAACTGGTCCGCTGTCGCGGCAGTCGAGGGCGACATAACTGAAGCGCGGCGGCGCTATGCAATCGGCACGACTGCACTCGAGCAACTGGGTATGGCTCTCGACCCCGACGACCGATCAGAGCTGGACTGGCTCACGGGCCAACTCCAAACGCCCTGATTACCCGGAGATCCCGTGCTCCTGGATGTGGTCGCGGAATCCGCGTGGATGGAATCCGAAGTGGCGGTCCACCGCATCCAGGTCAGTCGAGTTGTCGAAGCTGAACAGCTCGAGGGTGCCAGGGGTCAGCGGCGGGTTGGGCAGAAGCGCGGCCATCAGTCTCGCTTGAACGCGCGCGATTGGCAGCGGCAGCGGGATCATCAACCGGCGGACATGCATTGCATCGCAAATGGTTTGCAGCACTTCTTTGAAGGTCGCGTACTCGCTCCCGCCGAGCGGGACCGAGCTGTTGCGTAGTAGGTCGCCTTTCGCGCACTTCACCAGGCAGGTGACCAGGTCTTCGACCCACAGCGGCTGAAATCGCGTCTTCCCGCCGCCCAGGAGTGGCAGAACTGGGGACACGCGAGCAAGCCGGCTGAGCGCGGCGATGAACTCGGCTCCATCGCCGAAGAGAACCGACGGCTGGAGGATCACGTGCGCGATCCCGCTCTTGCGCACGGCTTCCTCGAGACCCCACCTGGTCGCCATGTAAGTGCCCTTGGGCGCGGGCTTCGTGCCCAGACCGGACATGACGACGATCAGCGAGACTCCCGCTGTCTTCGCGGCGGCGACGAGGTTCTCGGTACCGACTCGGTTGATCGCGTCATAGGCTCCCGAGTAGGGCTCCTTGATGTTGGCCGTGATCGCCGCGGCGTGAACGATCACGCTCACGCCGGAAACCGCCGGCGCGAGGGTCTCGGGGCGGGTCAGGTCGGCCTCGACCACCTCCACCCCATCGCGTGATGGCGCTTTTGAGCGGCTGCGCACCATGGCCCGTATCGGGCCTTCTCGCGTTTCGACCAGGCGACGAAGAACGTGCGCCCCGACGAAGCCGTTGGCACCCGTGACCAAGATCATGGCTTTGCCCCCGACATCAAACCTAGGCGGCTGTCCCTCCCGCTCCGATCACCCCCGATCGGCCGGCTTGGTTTTAGTGGTTGCCGCCCCCTCCGTCTGAAGGAGTCGGGGACGGCCTGGGCGTTGGTTTCGGGCTGGGTTTCGGTGTGGGCGTCGGAGACGGCGCGGCCGTCGGACTTGGGGACGGCGTGCCACTGATGATCGCCGCCACGTCGCTCCGGGCGGTCGGCAGATTCTGATAGAAGACTCCGCCCGGGCACTCCGTCGCATTGACATCGCGGTGGCCGGCGATGTTGGCGAAGGTGGTACGGGCGCCGGTGACCGGGTTCGTGTAGCGGTTGGACCCCTTCGGGTCGATGGCATGGGTCGACGCTTTCCAGGCAAGTATCTTCTCGATCCCGCTGCGCCCGGCGACCGTGGTGTCCTGGGTCGTCAGCGTGCCGAGGAGGGCGATCCCGACTGTTCCCGAGTTGAATTGAAGCGCATGGGCGCCGGTGACGCCTTGACCAATCGCGTCCTCGCCAGTTGGATATGTTCCAGCGGGGTATGGACGTGAGTAGCGACCCTCATAGATGCGGCCGGACTCGTCGACGAGAAAGTTGTATCCGATGTCGCCCCAGGTCTGAGTCACCGCGTGGTAGTAGTAGATCGAGCGGATGGTCGCAGCCGGATCTGGATCTCGGTTCTGGGTCGCGGTGTGATGGGTGATGAGCTTCTGGATCGGGTGGAACTCGGGCGGCCATGTCATCAGGCTCTCATCGCATCCCCATCCCGCGCGTGAGATCACCGCCGGCATATTGGGAGCGGCCAGCACTCCACCGCCGGTCTCGTGCGTCACCGTGCGCTCGCCATCGACCATCGCGAGCACCCGCAGCCGTGGGAGAGGACGGTCCGCGATGATGCGCACCGCGCTTGCGCTGCCGGCACTCATCACAGCTCCATACGTTCGACCGTCGTTCTTATGCTCGCCGACCTCGTCATGCAGCACCGTGGACGCGACTCCGAAACCGGCGCCGGTGTCGAATGCAACCTGAACAAGGGCGTCGTGGTTGCCTTCCCAATGCACGGCGACGTGAGATGCGTTGAAAGGCAACGCGAAGACTGACTCGCCCTCGACATCGCGCTCTTCCTCGTGAGCCCTGGTCTTGATCCGAACCCTGGCGTACACGCGCGTCGGGCCGAAGAGCTGTAAAGCGCTAACTCCGCTTCCAACCACGACGCCGGCACCGACCAAGCGCATGAACGTGCGGCGGCTGATCCGTGAAGTCATGTCCTAAAGGCCCAGCCGAGTCTATCAGCGGTCGCCGCATCGGGCAACCGCCCGGCCGGCTGAGTTTGGAAGCCCGGCGGAGTGAAGGGCGCGGTACCTTAACGTCTGATGGCGGGACCCTCCCGATCTCTTGGCGAGACGCTCTTGCGCTACTACGCGCTCACGCACGAGCGATTGTTGAAGGCTGCCGAGGAGCTCCCCCCGGAGCAATTTGCTCGCAGCGCCGGTCCGAGTCTGCACTCGGTCGCCTGGCAGCTGTGGCACGCCGCGCGATGGGACGATTTCTTTGCTTCCCACTTTCACAAGGACTTTGCTCGCGACCCTCAAACGCAGGTTTGGGAGAGAGAGTCACTGGCGGAACGGTGGTCTTTGCCCTCAGGCTCGATGGGTCGCAGGGACACCGGAACCGAAATGTCGGATGAGATGGCGGAGAAGGTCAAGTTCCCGGATCAGAGGGAAGTCGTCGGCTACGCCAGGCTCGCCTTCGCCTACGCCGAGGACGCAGTCCGTCTCATGCAGGATCACTTGCTGGCGATGGCGAAGGATGATGCGGATGGCGACACCAATCTCGACAACGTCCTCATCTACCTCGAACACCTCAGCCGCCATCTCGGGATGATCGAGTCAATTCGCGGACTTCAGGGACTGGGCGGCTCTTCCACTCGCTGAGGCAGCTTCCTGATCGCGTCGCCGGTCCTTAATGTTCCCGCCACCACGACCCGGCAGTTCGCTCCTCGCAGGCGAAGCTCACGCCCGATCGGGGAGTTGACGAACTTGAGCGCGTCGACGCCAAACCGCGCCGAGAACTTGGCGCAACCGGTGTGCGGTGGTTCGCTGAACTGGATCACCGCGGAGCCGATCTGGATCCGACTGCCCGGGGGCAAGTTGGCGCGACTGATGTCGAGATCGAGGTAGAGCTGGTCGCCGGCCAGGGGCCAGCGCTCGCGATCCCCAGCCATCGCCGCCGCCGCCCTCGCGTTCATGACGGTCAGCTGAGCGTCCATGCTGGGCCCGCCATCGGGTGTCCGGCTGCTGCCACGGGCCAGCCACGTGTCGCCTTCGAGACCCCCGTGCAGGTCGAGATGAGCCTCGGTGACGACCTCTCTTTCGTCGACGGCGGGGCGCCGCACGATCAGCTGAACGGTCCCGCCGTCCGCGGGCGCCGCCCGGATGTGTTCAAGGCTCTCCTCGAGAAGGGTTAGTTCGGCGTGTTGCAGCACGCCCATATTCTGCCTCGCCGGCCGGTGAGGGCGCGGATGGGGATGCCCATAGACTTCGTTCGGTGACTGGGCAAGTTCCCGTGACGGGCACTCCTGGCGCAACGGGTCCAGACCCGGCGCCTATCACCTATCGAATGGTCATGTACCGGCCGCTGGTCTTTACCTTCGTCGTGGTGCTGGGTTTGGCAGGCGTGGCTCTTGTCCTGAACCTGCTCGGAGGTGGCGAGGGACCGGGGGTCGTGTTTGTGGTTCTGTGGCTCGCGATCTATGCGTGGATCGCCTATTGGTACCTGGTTCGGGTCTCGTACGAGGTTGGCGTTGTCAATGGTTCGATCCTCCGCTGGCGTTCAATCACGTCAAGCCACGAAATTCCGCTGGCGCGAATCAAGGGTATAGAGACGCCTCTTCTACTCGGATACGGTTTGAAGAGAATCACCGTCGACGGTGATCGTTCGCCGCTCATCGTCGCCAATCAGGGATACAGAGATGTCGTGGCGATGATCGTGCAGTTCCGCCCTGATCTCGTGGTTCGAATCACGTGGTCCGACCGGTTCTTCGAGCGCTTCGCACAGCGCTCGGCGCGATGGCGCAGGGTGTAGCTCGGCCGCAGCCGTCACGATTTGTGGACGATGTTTGATCGCGAACGGCTCGCGCTTGACCCAGGAGCCCTGGAGACCAACCGGGCTGGGCTGATTTCCAAGGGCCAGCGTTCGATGCTTCGGGCGCGTGCCACGGGCGCTCTGCTCGGCTTGTTCGGCACCGGCGCATTCGCCGTCAGCGCATGGTGGGTCGCAATGACCGGCGGCGCCCGAGTTTGGCTGGCCATTGCTCTCATCGCTACGGTCGCGGCGCCCATCGTATTTTGGGCGTTCGACCTCATCAGGGCGGATTTGCGAAGCGGCCGCGTGGTGGAGGTGACGGACCAAGCCATTGTTACGGCCGAAGACCAGGAGGATCATGTGCTTTGGGTCAGACTCCGAGGCCATCGGATTCGCGTTCCATTCGCAGCCGCGGGTATCGTGCGTCAAAGTGGCGACGTAACGGCCTACTACACGCTCTGGTCGAAGACGCTTGTGAACCTTGCGCCCGCAATCTCGGACGAATGACCAACCATGGCGACGGTAGCCCCGACGGGATTCGAGGCGACACCCACGAAACCGCAGGTGACCTTCCGCTCATGATCACTGAGGGAGCCTCAAGCTGGCGAGTAGGTCGGGGAGCTGCGTGAGTTCCAGGACCGGTGGCTACCTGGTTGCGGCCCCCAAAATCAGCTCAGCGGGGGCGTCGAACCCGGACTCTCCTTCGAATACGCGCAGCTCCTGCTCGATCTCGTCCCAAGCGGCTTCCTGTTCCGCAACCGGCAAACTGGCGAGCATCTGCTGCAGGGCGCCAAACGATTCCCGCTCGAAACGGACACACTCGGTCACGGACGAGAGCCGTAGTCGCGTCCGTACGGCCTGCGCGGTCACCTCGGTGAACCCAGCGCCGCGCAGCATCTCCTCCATCACCCCCGGAGCACCGAGGCTGAATGGGCCCGGTAGACCTGGCGCCGGAGGAGCGAGTTGCGCACGCCGCCGGATGATCGAGATAGGAATCGAGAAGAAGCGATTCTGGTCCGGAGTCGAGAAGCCGGCGAGCACCACCCGACCACCACTCTTGAGCACGCGGTGCACCGCCCGCAGCGCGCCCTGTCGATCGGGGAAATAGATCAGCCCGAGGCGTGAGAGCACGGCGTCAAACGAGGCATCGGCTAAGTCCGGTTTCTCGCCATCCATGACCCGGACTTCGAAGTTGGTCAAGCCTCGCTCCCGCGCGGTCTGCGCAGCAAACTCAAGGATGTTGGACGAGATGTCGGTGGCCAGGACATGGCCAGACGGACCAACCTTTTCAGCAGCCGACAGCGAAGGTTCGCCCGCGCCCGCCGCGAGGTCGAGCACCCGGTCGCCGGGCTGCAGTTTCGCCAAGTGGAGCATGGCTTCGGTGACCGGACCCAACCATGCCTGAAGAGTGGGCGTCCAGCGATGCCAGGCTGCGGCGGCGTTCTGCCATTGCCGGCGCGTGGTCTCCTTGAATGCGACCGGGTCAAAGTCCTGCGACACGTTCTTTCGCCATGCAGTGTATGCGTCAGCGTTTCGACGATTCGTCAGCGGTGCCGAATGCCACGCACGCGCCTACAGTTACCTGCTGTTGAGCCGGCTCGGACTTCTTGCGATCGCGTCGACCTTGGTTATCGGGGCCGGGTGTGGCGGAAACCCGTCCGCCACTCAGTCGCCCGCCGCATCGGCGGCACCGAAGATTGCGACGCCGACGCCGACGCGTCTCCCTGGCACGACGCCATCACCGGACGTTCTTGTGAAGTGCGGCGACTTTCCTCAGGCAACCTATTCGAACGACGCGTTTGGCTTTAGCGTCAGCTGCCCCAACGGCTTCCAGTGGGAGACATTTTCCAATCCGGCCGGAGCATTGTTCGAAGCCCGCGTGGCTGAAGACCCGGCGCGGGGCGTGATTGGTATCGAGATCTACCGCAATGACTCAGGCAGCGTGCGCGACTGGATCTCCGCCCATTCCGGCGCACCAAATGCCGGCGAGCCGAGGCATTTGTGGGGTTCGACGTCCAACCTCACTGACACCACTGTCAGCGAAAGGCCCGCCGTTGGTTTCGATGCAACCGCGCTCGGTCCCGGTCCTCCTCCCACCAGCCACGCAGTCGCCTTTCTGCTGCCGGATGGGAATGTGTTCGTCCTGGGTTGGGGCGCATACTCGAGCGACTATGCCGCGACCCTGACGGGTGTCGGCCGGCAGATGGTCGCCAGCATCAAGGTGTGACGGCGGCCAGGTAGTGGGGCAGGGTTCCGGCCGGGAGCACTTCGAGATTGATGGTGCTGCTGTGCTCGCCATTGACGCTCCACGACAGGCGGAACGTCCAACAGCCGGGCGTCGGTACGTCGGTGATGCTGGGGCCACCGGCAATCGTCACCAGCGGTTGTGACTGGCCCAGCGGGTGACCTTCGACCTTCACGTTGCCTCCTGATGGGCTGGCCTTTGCTTCCCACAGGACCTTGTTCTGGGTGCCGTCGACACGAGGGCTGACACCGGCTACCAACTGAGTGGCGAAAAGGTAGGCCACCGTGTCGTTGTTGGTGCCAAATGCCCAGGGCACCGGCCACGGCGTCAGCTTCGCCCACCCATCCTGCGCCCACACCGGTGGCTGAGCGTCGGTCAGCACGGTGCCGGCGCAGCCGCCCGCGAAAGAGTGAACGGGAGCGGTCGGGCTTGGATGAACCTGTGCAGAGGACGCAGGAGAGGTCGTGCAGGCGCCAGCAAGTATCAGCGCAAGAGAAGCAAGTCCGGCTGAGAGCCATTTGGTATTTCGATTCACACTGTCCTTACACCGACCGGTAGGAGTTCGTTCCCCGATGACGCGGGTTGGTAGCCTCGGTGGGATTCGAGGCGACACCTGCGAAACGGGATCCCTGGTCAATGGGCGGTGGGGCGTTTGAGGTTGTGATGTGAATCTTGATGTACCAGCCGCCCTCGATTCCCTCGCCGTCACTTTCGTCCGCGGCGAACACCGCAGTGGTCGACGCTCCGACAGTGGCTGCCGCTCCTACTGCTCCCACCCCGGCGCCGATAAGGAAGTTACGACGATTCAAGTAGCTGCCCATTCCTTTTTCGCCCTCCACCGAGCGCGCCCTATTACTGTCAAAGCCGCAGCGTCTCGGACGCGTCGAGGCTACTTGCGGTGGCTCAAGGTCGCATCGGTGTTTCTACCTATGGCTGGGGGCGACGTGGCAGGAGTAGCCCCGGCGAGGTTCGAGGCAGCAATCGCAATGCCGGTTTACCATTCACATGGGGGTAAATCAATCCCCGCTGCCTCGTAAACGCCGGTTAGCTCGGAGGTAATTGAGAGGTGACTTGCGATGAATAGGAAGACCTTGATCCCAGGGTTCTGCGTTGCAGCGCTCTTAAGCGCAGGCGTTCTTGCTGTCTACGCGGACGGGGGCTTCAGCCAAGCCAAACCCTTCATCTACGACCCGGCAAAGACACATCTCGTCCAGGGAGCCTGGCTGGATGGAATTGGATGTCCGACTGGGGCCAAGGTGGCCCTTTATCCTTCAACCACCCCCAACGGAACATTCACCGCAGCCGGCTGTCCAACCGGAGATTCTTCGGACAAGACCAACCAGGGGCTCCTGCTCGTGAAGACCGGACCAGGGCAGAACAACGCGTCGGCGGGCGCTGTTTTGAAGAATGTCAAAGGCATCACGTTGACCGATCTCGGCTATGACCTCAGGAAGCCTGGGGCCACCCAGAACGATCCCCGTGGCTCACATTGCGACAATGGAGCCGCACGATTCAACGTCACCACCTCGGATGGGTTCTGGGCCGTCGGCTGCAATTCCCCGCCCCCGACAGTCCTCGTATCCGGCAATGGCTGGATGCGACTGCGCTGGGCCCCCGTGGGCTACAAGGACAACGTTTCTCTTTCTGCAATCACTGGAACCGTCGTGAGCATCTCCATCGTCTTTGATGACGGTCAGGACGTAGGACCGGACAACTTTGGCGTTGCCATTCTCGACAACATCGACATCAACGGCGTGCTGGTGGGGCAAGGCAAAGTAGGTGAGAGTAGCGATAGTGGTGACAGAACAGGAGACAACGGTCAGGACTAAATAACAACCTGAATTCATGACGCCTCCGAGAAATCGGAGGCGTCCTTTTTTGCGGTCGGTCATTAGTTGGCGCGACGCACTCGCGCTGAAGCTGTGGGGTCGAGGCGCGACTCCTCGGATGCGCTCGTCTCCGACACGCAGGCCTAGACTCGACCAAGCTGATGAGCGAGCAAGAAAAGGAGCTCGGCGCGGCGCTGACCCAGTTGGTAGCTGCCCTGGAGCAAGTTGGCCTTGACGCCCTTCAGCCGAGAGATCGTGACCTCCTAGAGCGAGCGCTAATTGCCGCCAAGGCAGCGCTCCAAGAAGCTACGTCCCGAGATGAGCCATTCCCCCGGGAGGACTGAGGTAGGCTCCGGCGTCGCGGTTACCGGCATACGCCCAGCCCGCGAGTCGGCTGAGCGCCTTTGAGACGGGTAGCAGCGAATGCGGACGCAACCCGAGGACGACCTGAGTGACCGCTATCTGAATCCATATCCTCAACGGATGTCGGGTCAGCTTTGCGTCAGGTGCCTTTGTGTTCTCGGATTGCTCACGCTAAACGTCGGAGAAGCTAGCCCCGCCCCTTTGGAAGCGGACTAACCTTGCCTGCTCCGCCAATCGCTATCCGCACGGGCTGAACCTTCGCCGCCTTCGGCACACTAACCCTCAGAACACCGTTCTCGAATTGGGCGGCGATCTTCGTGGAGTCGATCTCCTTAGGTAGCTCCAGCTTGCGGCTCCAGTTGCCCCAAGGTCGCTCCTGGCGAATGAACGTGCCCTGTACCTCGACCGGGGCTGCCTTCACTACGATGCTGAGCATGCCGCTCTCGAACGTCACCTCGACGGCGTCCTGCGGTACGCCCGCGACGGTGGCGTGGAGCTCGTATGTGTCTTCCGTTTCGAGGATATCGATCGGGAGAGCGTAGGTCGGGGTGCCATCCTCCCGAATCGCGGCTTCATAGCCTAAGAACTGCTCGAACAGGCGGTCGATGGATCGGGCGCCAGCCGCTAATGAGCCGGGCAACAAGTAACGCGTTGTTGTCATCATCAATACACCTCCCGATGTAGGCTTAGATGTGAACGGTACTTACCGGTTCTTACCCTTCCGCAGCAGTTCTCAACCATTGGCTACGCTGGCCCCGTCGGACACGTTCAAGGTTGGCGGAGATGGGGGCACAACGAGAAACGGCCCGGGTCCGCGACGCCCGATTAAGCAGACACCGCCAGCAGAGGATATTGGTAGCCCCGGCGGGATTCGAACCCGCGATCTCAGCCTTGAGAGGGCTGCGTCCTAGGCCACTAGACGACGGGGCCGCTACCTGGTGGGCGGCGTTGGGTTTGAACCAACGACCTCTTGCGTGTGAGGCAAGCGCTCTCCCGCTGAGCTAGCCGCCCATGGGAGGTTTCATTCTACCCACCCCCGTACGATGGTCGAAGTCATGTCGACGCCGCTGGCGGAACAGCACTGCGTGGTCTGCAAGCCCGGCACTCCCACCCTTCCGCCGGCGGAGGTCGACCGTCTCCTCCAGGAGCTTTCCGGTTGGGGCGTCGTCCAGGCCGAGGGCCACCTCCTCCTCACCAGGACGTTCAAGTTCAAGGGCTTCATGCCCGGAGTCGAGCTGATCAACCGGATCGGTCCGATCGCCGAGGAGGAGGGTCACCACCCCGACCTCCACCTCTCCTATGGGTCGCTCAGGGTCGAGCTGTGGACCCACGCGGCGGGCGGGCTGACCGAGAACGACTTCGTGCTGGCGGCGAAGATCGACCGGGTGGGTTCTGGCTGAAGACACCGTCGGTGCCGGCTCCGGCGGGTCTCATCGCGATTTCAAACCCGGGGGTGCCGGCTCCGGCGGGTTTTCGACCCTCCCAGGCCCCGTTTTGGGGCGTTTCACAACTTCTTTACTGGGATTCCTGCGTTTTGTCGGCGGATTCCCGATACAGTCATGCGGCTGCGATGCACTTCATTCTTTGCTTTGTGTTCCACCAACGTGAGCGAGAGGTGCTGCTGAGGGGGATCCTGCCCTGGGGAATCGACGCCGTAGTCTTCTGCTGGCGTTGTGACCGGATGCGCGGCCGTGCCGTCCGGGTTCTCAAGATGACGCCGCAGGGGATCCACGCCTGCAGCGCCCACACAGCGCACTAGACCGGCCCACCGGATCAGCCACCGCCGGGCTACTGGGAGACCGCCTCCTCTGGGAGAACCTCGACGTCTTCGCCGGTGTACGCGGCCGCCTGCATCCTGAACAGTCGCGCGTGGCGCCCGTTCAGGCGGATCAGTTCCTCATGCGTCCCCTCTTCGACCAGGCGCCCGTGCTCGAGGAAGACGATCCGGTCGGCGCGGCGGACCGTCGAAAACCGGTGAGATATGTACACGGCGGTCCGGCCGTGGGTCAGCGAACGGAGCCTCTCGAACAGGTCGTACTCGGCCTGGGCGTCGAGCGCTGAGGTCGGCTCATCGAGCAGTAGGATCCGCGCGTCCTCGCGCATGAAGGCCCGGGCCAGTGCGACCTTCTGCCACTCGCCTCCGGAAAGGTTGACCCCGGCGTCGAACCACTTGCCCAGCGCCGTGTCATAGCCCTCGGGCAGGTGGGCGATCAGCTCGTCGGAGCCGGCCTGCTTGCTCGCGCTCACCACAGAGTCGCGGTTCGCGATCTCGGGCAGGTTGCCGAGCCCGATGTTCTCTGCCGCCGTGGCCTGGTAGTCCACATAGTCCTGGAACATGGCGCCGATCTGACGGCGGAGCTCGTCCGGCTCGAAGTCCTTGATGTCGATGCCATCGATCAGGATGCGCCCTTCCAAAGGGTCGTACAGCCGGCAGATGAGCTTGAACAGCGTGGTCTTGCCGGCGCCGTTGCGCCCGACCACGGCCAGGGTCTCCCCCGCCTTCACGGTGAACGAAAGATTGGACAGAGCCTGGTTCTGCGCTCCTGGATAGGCGAAGCTCACGTTGTCGAAACGAATCTCTCCGCGCATCGGCTGAGGCACCGGGACAGGCGTGGCCGCGACAGGCATGGACGGCTCCTTCGCCATCAGCTCGACGAGGTTGTTCAGGTAGAGGTTGTGCTCGTACATGCCGGAGAAACCGCTGAGCACGCTCTGGATTGAGTTCTGCACCTGCACGGCCGCCTGGGTGTACGCGGTCAGAGAGCCCAGCGAGAGCCGGCCGGCGATCGCCTGCAGCGCGATGTATAGATAGGTCAGCGAGGTCACGATCGTGCTGATGTTGCCCAGCGCGAAACCCGTCATGTAGCGGCGCACCACCTGCGAGCGCTGGCTGTCGTAGAACGCGGTGGCGATCAGCCGGTAGCGCTCGATGAAGTAATGGCCGAGGCCGAAGAGCTTCACCTCTTTCGCAAATGAATCGGTCGTGACGAGGTTGACCATGTAGTTCATGCGGCGCAGCAAGCGCGAGCCCCATCGCGCGATGTTGTAGCCGCGCCAGCCGTATCGCGTGTCGGCGATGAAGGCGGGAATCGGCGACAGGAGCACAGCGACCGCCAGGATCCAGCTGACCCCGAACAGCAGCACGATCATCGTGACCAGGGTGAGCAGGGTCTGGAGGAGGCCGAACGCGGTCGCGATCATCAGCACCGGACGGTTGATCGAATCGTTTTGCGCGCGGCGAAGGAGGTCATACGAGGCCGGGTCCTCATAGAAGGGGAGGTCGAGTGACGCGGCCTTCTCCATGACCATCAGCTGGATCCGCATCGAGACCGAGTTCTGCAGCAACTGCTGACAGATGTTGCGGAGCGTATTGAGCAGTGCGCTCAGCGCGAAGACGATCAGCTGAAGCAGGGCGAGAAACACGATCATGCCGACCGACGACAAGGTCGGCCCGGGGAGCCAGGTCACGCCGAGGTCTGAGAACCTGACGTGGTCGGGCTGGTGGAAGGAGTTGATCTTGATCCCCGCCACGACAGCGTTGGTCAGCATCAGCGTGATACCGACCGAGATGGTCGGGACGATTCCGGCGAGGGCGGTCGTGACGAACAGGCCGATGGTGACGGGCCGGCTGGCCTCCCACACCAGGCGAAGCACCTGGGGCAGCGCCGCCGTGGTGCCGGCCACCGCCTGCTTGAGGTTTTCCCAGCGGCCGCGAAGGTCCTTTGGACCCTCGGGCTGCTGAGGCGGCTCGATCGTAGGGTCGCCGGTCAGACCGCTGTTGGCGGGTCCGGTTTCGGACTTCTGCCGGCCCCGACCCCAGCCTCCCCACCAGATCACGGGCCCGTGAGAGCCCGGGGGCATCATTCCCATGTGGAGTGGAGATTACGTGAGGTTTTCAACTTGGGCACGGGACCCCCTCCGACGGTTCGCGCCACCTCCCCAGACGGTGGGGAGGAGATTGCTCCCTTGACATTCGGTTTATTACAGTGTAATCATGTAATTCATGAATGAAAAAGAGCTCGGTTCGATCAAGGGTTGGTTTGCCGGACGGCTCCCGGACGGCTGGTTCACGGGAGTGGAGGTCTCCGTTGAGGACGACCAGGTCGTGGTCCTCGGCACGTTGCCCGCGCTGAACGTCGGGTCGACGCCCGAGGAGAAGGAAGGCGCGGCCGCGGGGCGCATCGCCCGCTTTCGCGAGGAGACTCGTGGCGAGCGGATCGGCATCGCACGCGAGGCCGAGGAGCGCTTCCACAAGTACATCACGTGGGGCGCGAAGCTCGACGGCGTGACGAAGCGCTTCAACCCTGGTGGTGGTGGCGGCGGCGGACGCTCGGACGACCGGCGCAGCGTGATGATCCGGCGGTGGATGCGCCGGCACGGACGCCAGCACGCGGGGCAGCCGGAGAAACAGAGCCAGGTTTTCTAACCTTCTTCCGCGCCCCTCACCCTGACCCTCTCCCCTGAAGGGGAGAGGGAAAAAGTGAGGGCTGAATACATGCTTCCCAGCCAGCGGCTCGGGACGGTGCGCAGGAGCCTCGTGCTCTTGAAGCCGGCCCGAGCCGCCATCTCTTCCCACCGCTCGTAGGTGAACGGGTGCGGCACCCACATGTTGCCGCGATTGGTCCCGTACTCGACGACGATCAGGCGCCCGCCGGGCCGCAGCATTCCATGCACCGACTGGAGCACCGGGTCCTTGTCGCGGACGAAATGCAGCGAGTTGGCCATCAGCACCCCATCCAGGTCGTGAAGGTCGAGAGACCGGGTGAAATCGGCGACGCGGGTTTCGAATCGGCCGGCGATGCTCTGGAGAGCGCCCGCGTCCTTATCTATGGCGACGATGTGCGCCGACGGCCCAACAATGTCGGCGAGCGCCGCGGTGAAGGCGCCCTCGCCGGCGCCGAGGTCGGCCCACTGGCCTCCCTGCTCCCCAACCCCGTCCCTAATCAGCGCTACGAGATCGGCGTGATTCAACTTCTTCGCGGACGCTGGGCGCGACCTCCGACATGAACGTTCGCATCTCGTCGGGGTCGTCCGTGATCAGGAACGTGTCCATCCCGTAATCGACTGTGAGCGAGACCAATGTCTCAGCGTCCTGGTTCCCTGCGTTGAGCACGCGGCGGATCGAGCGCGGGTCACGGCCGGCCGCCTTCGCCGCCTGGTCGATGCGCCGGTTGCCTTCCAGCAGGTCGGCCGGCTTGACGTAGCCGAGAGACGGCACCCACCCGTCCGCCAGGCGGCCGACGAGCGACAGCATTCGCGGCTTGTACGCGCCCAGCCAGATGCCGATGGGGTGCGCCGGCACGGGGCCGGAGTGCGCCCCCGCCAGGCGATAGAACCTGCCGTCGAAGCGGATGCCGTGCTGCCCGCTCCACATCAGACGGATGACCTGGATCGCCTCCTCGAGCGCCGACACCGATTCGCCCGGCGTGCGGACCAGGCCGTCGTAGGCCTTGATCGCGTCCCAGAAACCTCCGGCTCCGAGGCCGAGCTCGAAACGCCCGCCGCTGAGCAGCTCGAGCGTCGCCGCCGCCTTGGCGAGCATCGCGGGCGGACGCAGGGGGACGTTGGCGACGTCCGGGAAGACGGTGATCCGCTCCGTGCGCATCGCGATCGCGGTCAGGAGCGTCATGGTGTCGTAGAAGCGGCGCTGGTAGGGATGGTCCTGGACGCCGAGCAGATCGAACCCCAGCTCCTCCGCCACGGCTGCGACCTGAAGCGGGCGGTCGGTCGCTTCGGGGATGACGAACGCTCCGAAACGGACTGGTTGCCCGTAGTCCATCTACAGGACTACAAGCTTCGCAGCCGGGCTATTTCCTGCCGCGGTGGAACAGGGCGCGCCAGATCAGGAGGAGGATCAGGGCCCCGACGAAGGCGATGACGATCCGGCCGAAGATGCCAAAGCCGATCGAGAAGTGCACCAGCCCGGCCAGCCAGCCTCCCAGGAGCGCGCCGAGGATCCCGATCACGATGTCCAGGAGCAGCCCCCGGCCCTTGCCGAAGACGACCCTGCTGGCCAGGAAGCCGGCGATCAGGCCGACAAGGATGAAAATGAGGATGTCTCCGAGGCTCATTGCGCTATTTAAGCCTGGTGCGCGCGTTTCCTTGCTGGTTATGGAGGTTGAACTGATGCGAGTGGCGATCCTCGGCACGGGAAAGATGGGCGGCGCGATCGCGAGACACCTCCACGAGCTGGACCATGACGTCACGGTGTGGAATCGCACGCGGTCACGCGCGGAGGCGCTTGGCGTGGGAAAGGTCGCGGCCAGTCCGGCCGAGGCGGTGAAGGATGCAGAGGTGGTGATCTCGATCCTCACCGACGCTTCTGCGGTGCGGAGCGCCTACCTCGGCGACGGCGGCGCGGCCAACGCGGCGAAGGAGCAGGTGTTCATCGAGATGAGCACGGCCGGTCCGGACGTCATCAAGGAGGTGCAGCCCGCGATCGAGCGGACGGGTGCGAAGTTCATCGCCTGCCCGGTGAGCGGCAGCATCACGTCCATGGAAACCGGCAAGGGGATCCTTTACGCAGCCGGCGACGACGAGGCGATCGATCGCGCGCGCCCGGTGCTCGACGCGATGGGCGAGATGCGCCGCATGAAGGATCCGCAGAGCGCGGCCACGCTGAAGCTCATCGCCAACACCACCCTGACCGGCGTCAGCGCGCTGGCGGCCGAGATGTTGGCGGCGGGTACCGCGGCCGGCCTCGACGCGGAGGACGTCTTCTGGGTGCTGACCCACTTCGCACCTGTCATCGCCGGGCGGCGCACCGGGTTCATCGAGCACAGGTTCGAGCCGGTGACGTTTGCTTTGCGCGACGCGGTCAAGGACCTTCGCCTCGCGACGGACGTGTTTCACCGCGTCGGAGCCTTCACCCCGCTGGCCGACACGACCAAGGAGCTGTACGAGCGCGCCGCCAAGACGGCCGGCGACCTCGAGATGTCGGCGATCGTGACCGTTTACGAAAAGCAGGAGGCCGGCCGTACTACCTAGATCGCGGCGACCAGCTCCCGGACCTTTTCGATCTCGTCTTCGCTGATCGTGTGCCCCATGCCGGGGTAGAGGCGCATGGTGACTTCCGCGCCCAACCGCTTCAACACCTCGGCCGCTTCCTCCACACGATCCTTTCTGATGTGGGGGTCGACGTCGCTGCAGCCGAGGAAGGCCGGCGTGCCTTCGAAGCTGCCCGGATAGTCGCGCGGCGTGCCGTCGGGACCGATCAGGCCTCCGCTCAGGCCGACGACACCGCCGTACCTGCGCGCGTTGCGTACCGCGAACTCCATGGTCAGACACGCGCCTTGCGAAAAGCCCAACAGCACGACGCGCTCGGTCGGGACCGTAGCTACGACACGCTCCAGCAGTCGCTTGAGCATGTCGAGCGCGGCGCTGAGGTATGGCTCATTGCTCTCGATCGGTGCCGTGAACGGATTGGGGTACCACGCATTGCCCGCGGCCTGCGGCGCGAGGTAGGCCCAGCCGGGCTGCTGCACCTCAGGGGTGATGGTCATGATGTCCTCGGCGGTCGCGCCTCGGCCGTGGACGAGGATCATCGCCGCGCGAGCAGATTCAAGTGGCTCGCCGGCCTGGATGATGCGCTGACCATGGGCAACAGCCACCGCAACCTAGTATGACCAGAGCGTGAGAGGCGTCTTCACGTACTCAAACCCCCGCGTCATTCACTGGGGCGCGGGATCGGTCGCGCAGCTCGGTGCGGAGCTGCAGCGGCTGGAAGCGTCGCGCGTCGCGCTGGTCACGACGCGCTCTCTGAGGTCGTCAGTCAATCGTCTCGGCTTCGAACCGT
>DATNMQ010000137.1:0-19234 GCA_035602465.1 Candidatus Sulfotelmatobacter sp.
CTCCTCACCTGGAGCAGCACGATGTGCTTGCCGACATAGCCGGCCACGGCCTGGTGGGCCGCCGCCGTCAGCTGGCTTGGGTCACCCGTGTACATGGACTGGTAATCCGCCAGGCTCAGCGTTGGATCGACGTTGTAGATCGAGTCCGTGCGTAGGACGCCTGGGATCGCCGCAATGCGCTGAACCAGCGAGTATTGATCGGCGATTCGTGAAGTTGTGAGGGGTGTTCCGTCCGGGTAGTTGACGACGACGTTGAAGGTCGTCTGGTCTTGGCCGGGGAAGTCAGCGATCAGTCGGTCGAACCCCTGGCGGGCCTCGATGTGCGTCGGCAGCATATCGACGTTGCCGTTGGCCAGGCGCAGCGAGAAGAATGGCGTGGCCGCGATCACAAGGAACAGCACGGTCGGCACCAGCACGACGATCGGCCGCTTCATCACCCAGTTCGCGAGGCTGTGCCAGAAACCGCCGGTGGATCGTTGCCGGAAGAATGGAACGCGAAGGCGGTTGACGCCGGGCCCGATGATCGCGAGAAGAGCCGGCAGGAACGTGAGGCCGTAGGTCACCGCGACGGCGACGACGATGGCGCCCGCCGCGCCCATCGAGGCCATGAACGTGCCCTGGTAGAACAACATCGTCGACAGGCCGACGGCGACGGTCAGACCGGAGAACGTGATCGCGCGGCCGGCGGTCGCCATGGTGGTCGCCACCGCGTCCTCGCGGCTGGCGCCTTTCGCGAGCTCATCGCGGAATCGGTTGACGACGAACAGCGAATAGTCGATCGAGACGCCAAGACCGATGAGGGTCACGATGTTGATCGCGTACTGCGACACGTCGGTGAAGCGGTTGAGGAAGAATGTGCCGCCGATCCCGCCGAGGATGGTCAGGATGCCGACGCCCAGGGGCAGGCCCGCGGCGACCAGCCCCGCGAAGATCAGGACGAGCAGGATCAGCGTGATCGGCAGGGACACATACTCGGCGCGCTGAAGGTCCGTCTCGAGCGTCGTGTTGAACGCGTGGTTGATCGGGACGAAGCCGGTACCGATCACGGTCAGCGTCGACGAGTGGATTTTCGACCGCAGGTCGGCGTAGGTGTTGTACGCCTGGGTCCCGGTTCCCAGGACCTCGACGACGACCAGCGCCTCGTGTCCGTCCTTCGAGGTAAGGCTCGCCGCGGCGGAAGGCGGCACGGTGTACGGCGAGGTCAGGCTGTTGATGCGCGGGTCGAGGTGGATCGGCTGCAGCGCGAGGGTGACGGCGTCCTTGTACGCGGGGTCGCTGACAAGGAGCGTGTCGCTCTTGAAGATGAAGTCGAACGTGGACATCTGGACCGTCGGTGCGACGCCGGTGACTGAGAGGTCGGAGTTGATCAGGCGGGAGGCCTTCGCCGACTCGAGGTTGCTGGTCAGCGGGCCACCGCTCGTCAGGGTGCCCCCCATCGCCAGCCCGACGATGGACAGCGCAAGCAGCACGCCTGATCCGACTAGCGTGGCCCATCGGTTCCGGTAGACGAAGCGACCCCAGCTTGCGAACACCTTTCTTCCTCCTAGCCCTGCGCGACTGGCGCGGGAGTGAATACCGCGGAGAGTGACATGGCGGCGAGGGCGTCGACCGCCTCGTCCGCGTTGAACTCCGGATCGACGAGGCTCTGGATCATGATCCCGAGCACCGCCGCCTCGATCACCGAGGCGATGCCCCCAGTCGGCGCGGGATCGGCTCCGCGCTCGTCGAAGACTTGCTTCGCAAGCTCTTCGATGTGGGCGCGGTCCTCGCTCAGGAAGTTCAGAACTCCCGCGCCGACTTCCTTGTCGTGCAGCCCGACGGCGATGAGCTGGATGTAGAGCGCGTGCGTGGCGCGGTTGTCCCTGAGCAAAGTCTTGAACATGTCGTACGCGTTGCGCGCACCCGCCTCGCCCTGGATGGAGTAGAGCTTCATCACGCGGCAAACCTCGGCGAGCACGGCCAGGACGAGCACCTGCTTGGACTTGAAGTAGTAATGGACGAGGCCCTGGGCCACGCCCGCCTCCTCGGCGATCTCCTTGATCGAGCTGTTCTCGTAACCCTGCCTGCTGAGGACGGCAAAAGCCGCCTGGAGGATCTTGTCGCGGCTATCGTGCGTCATCTTGGTTGGTTATTCAACCAAACATGGGGAGAATTTGTCAAGACGGCGCCAGTGCCGGCTCCCGCGGGCTTCGAAGTACGCGCACGCCCGCCGGTGCCGGCTCCGGCGGGCTTCAAGCGAACTGGACGAGAATCAGAGCCAATGACCCGCGCCCTCGAGGAATTGAACCGCCGCATGCTCCGGGCCCGCGACGCCATGGACCGCACCTACGCCCAGGCCCTGGACATCCCCTCCCTGGCGCAGGTGGCGAGCGTCTCGGAGGCCCACTTCATCCGCACCTTTCGAGCGACCTTCGGCGAGACGCCGCACCGCTACCTGCAGCGCCGGCGGGTCGAACGCGCCATGTTCCTCCTGCGCGAAACAGACCGCAACATCACCGACGTCTGCCTCGACGTGGGCTTTGGAAGCCTCGGCACCTTCAGCCGAACATTTCGCGACATCGTCGGCGTCAACCCGACCGACTACCGCGCCCGCGGCGAGGTAACGAGCGCCCCCACCTGCTTCACCATGGCATGGATGAGACCAAGCCAAGACCGAGCACTTTTGGAGAAGCGACCCTACTCGAACGGCAAATAGCATCGATCTCATCTTCGAATCCACTGGAGGACGACACAAACGATGCTCAACTCGATCAACATCTCGCACGTCTTCGTCTTCGACCAGGAGAAAGCGCTCGACTTCTACGTCGGCAAGCTCGGCCTCGAGGTCAGCAACGACCAGGACCTCGGCTTCATGCGGTGGCTCACGGTGAGGGTGCCGGGCGACCCGACGCGCGACATCCTGCTCGAGCTCCCCGCCCCGCCGTCGATGGACCAGAAATCCGCGGAGCAGATCCGTGAGCTGGTGAGCAAAGGCGCTACCGGTTTCACCGTCGGCTTCACCACGAACGATGCGAAGAAGACCTTCGAGGACCTCAAGTCGAAGGGCGTGGAGATCACCCAGGAACCGATGGAGCGCGAGTACGGGATCGACTTCGGCCTGCGCGACCCGTTCGGCAACCACATCCGCATCACGCAGCTGGCACCTACGTCGCACCAGCTGCCGAAGAAGCCGGCCGAGAAACGATCGTGAGGTTTCGGACGAAGGTCCTGCTGTCAGGCAAGACCGCAACTGGGGTTGAGGTCCCGGCGAAAGTCGTCGAGGGCTTCGGCTCCACCAAGCGGCCGCTCGTGCGCGTGACAATCAACGGCTACACCTACCGCAGCGCCATCGCGGTGATGGGAGGGACCTACATGCTCGGCATCAGCGACGAGGTGCGAAGGAACGCGCACGTCGCGGCCGGCGACAATGTGGACATCGACATAGAGCTGGACACGCAGGCGCGCGACGTGGAAGTCCCGCCGGAGCTGGCGAAGGCGCTCGCCAAGGATGCGAAGGCAAGGAAGTATTTCGAAAGCCTGTCGTACAGCGGCAAGTACCGCCTGGCCGGGCCAATCGCGAACGGAAAAACACCAGAAACAAGAGAGCGCAACTTGGCGAAAGCGATGGAGCAGCTGAGGCGGGTCCAGGCTTAGACGGGCATCCTGTCACAGTACCCTTCAGCGGACCTTGAATCGCCCTGGAATCTTTGAGCCGGACTTGTATTTCGGGGACATGTCTCTCGACACGTTCGCCCGTCTGGGAACCGGTGCCGAGCCATGGCAATCGTTCGAGAAGGCGCGTGCATTCTTCACGGACGGCAATCTTCCTGAGGCGCGCGCAACTCTTGAGTCAATCGCCCTAACGCCGGGGATCGAATCACGCTTTCGCTTGCAGGCCTGGCACTCATTGCGCGAAGCGGGTGGTCAACCCCCGGCCAGCGTCGAAAACGAGGTTCTTGGAGTGGTGGTGGAAGTCGGGATGTCCAAGGGTCAAGACTTCTTGGCCGCCTACGCGGATCAGACCGCCTACTACTACAACTACTCGGGCGCGGCGGTGATCTGGCTGCGGCCTGACGCCTCGCTGGACGGGCAGATCAACTCAGTCTTGGCGGCCGCGCGCGTGATCTTGCCACTCATTGGCCCCTGGAAAGAATCGAGGCGGCCGTCACCGAGCGCGGGTGGTGCCCGACTCAATATTCTGACCCCGATAGGCCTTCATTTCGGTGAGGCACCGTTACGAGTTCTTGAAAGAGACGTCAACTCTCGGCCGCTGCTCGGGGCCGCAACGGCCTTAATGGCCAAGCTCACCTCATTGCCGCGTCGCTAGGTGGGCCACAGTTCGTATTTCGCCGCTATCGACTTGACAGCCTCGTTGACAGCTTCCCCGGGAGCCTGCGTGTCGTGGTGCGTGTCCGCGACGACCGATTCGATTCCCTCGCCCGTCACCCTGACCCTCTCCCCTGAAGGGGAGAAGGAAGGAATGGCTTAGCGCTCGGCGGCGCGCACCAGGGCTCGCAAAGACTCCTCGGGTCCGCGTCGCAGCTCGCGGCCTAGCAGCAGCCCCACGACCGGGCCCCGCCACCCGGGCGGGAGGTGGAAGTCTCAATTGAACCGGACGAGCGTGCCGCCCTCCTTGGTTTCGGTGAGCGTCACGTGCTCGTGGTTCTCGATGCCAAACGGAACATGCACCACCAGGTCGAGCCACCGGCGCTGCTGGTCCACGCCGCGAACATCGATGCGCACGTCCCAGCGCCGACCCAACGCAGGCGCGGACAAATTGATCACCTGGCCGGCCTGCACGGACCCCGGCGGTATGGCGGACACAAACCGAGCGTCCATCCACTCTCCAAACCGCTCGGGCGTGGTGAGCACGCTCCACACTCGCTCGGCTGGCGCGGACGTGGTCGCCGCGGGACAGACGCTGACGATCACGGCGCATACCTCACGTTGGTAGATCCGATGTCGGTACATCTGCCGACTTTTGCTCGACCGCCCCTCGGTGTTTCATGCGCACGACACCGCAATTAAAAGGCAACGAGGAGAAGTCACATGAGAACTATCGTGCGCCGGCTGCTGATCGCTCTGCTCCCTTTGGCTTTGCTGGCGCTCTCCGCGCCGGCCGTGTTCGCGGACAGCTGGCCGCAAGACGGCACCGATCCCTACCGGACCGGCTGCGCTCGGAGCGCGTGGACCGTCTACAGCGTGTGGACGGGTAGTGGGACCCTCGATCTCAAGTTCTCGAACGCCTGCGCAACCGCATGGGGGGAGTTCACGTGCTGGACCCCCGGCGGCTGCAGCAACTTCACCCAGTGGGCATACCGATATCCCGACGGTAAGCGGGAGACCAACTACCTCACATGGCCATGGTGGATCGTGCCTTACGGCGGGACGGTTCACACGCTGCAGATGTTCGACGGGTACGGCTACTGGGTCGATACCTGTGTACAGAGATATTGGGGCGGCGGCATGACTTGCACCGGCGGTTACTGAGAAACGATTTTCCTGGACGGCATGGCGCGTCGTGCTCGACAAGTCCAAACTGCCGTCCGGCCTGGTGGTCCATCGGGTATGGGTGCCGGAAGATGATTCCGGCACTCGCCGTTCGATTGCATATGTCGGCGAGCGCCGCCGGCGGATCGTGGGCACGGTCCTGATCGCGCTCGGCGTGATCCTGGCTCTCGCCGTCCTTGTGACGAGGACCGCGTTCTGGCTCGCATTCTTGCCCCTTCTCATCGCGTGGGGCGGAGTGGCGTACGCGGGCGGCGGCCGGACAGGCTTCTATGAGGTCGCGGACGACGGTGGGCTTGGCGACTTCCTGGGTCGCACGAAGCCGGAGGTCGGCTCGATGCGCCCGAGCAAGCCCCGGATCTAAGGCTCACATTGTTAACTGAGGGCAGCCATAATCACCGTACCGGTGGGGCGGGCCAGGATCTTTACCCTGCTGCAGCCTCGGCTGCCGCAGTCGACGAACGGGAACAGCCATGGCGACCTCGCG
This sequence comes from Candidatus Sulfotelmatobacter sp., assembly GCA_035602465.1. GTDB lineage: Bacteria > Chloroflexota > Dormibacteria > Dormibacterales > Dormibacteraceae > 40CM-4-65-16. The sequence continues at coordinate 5,975 of DATNMQ010000137.1, forward strand.
CCCACGCGCACACCTCCGGCCACGACTAATTCGGGCGGGCCTGAGTTCCTAGGATGGCTGCGCGAGGCGACGGGGTGGCAGCGAATCGGCCGGCTTGTGCCCCTGTCGTGGATCGCGATCCTGGTCTGGCCGCTGATGCTTCTCCTGACCCGCGGCCTGGCGCCGGGGGAGCTGGCCGTATCGCTGCTCGGGGTGGGGACCTTCGCTGTGGTCTGGGCCTGGTTCTGGCTCCAGCCCCGGACCGGCACTGACCCCTGGCTCTCGGTCGGCGTGCTGGTCGGCCTGGGGGCGATCGGCGCGGCCCTCACTTTCAGTAACCCGCGGATCTGGCACGACGGCCTGCTTGGCTACTGCATGGTGGTGGCGGCTGTGTGGCCGAGCTGGCGGCCCTCGCTGGTCGCCGTTCCCGCCGTGGCGATAGTTCTTTTTCTGGCCTTGGCCGCGACAGGGTCGAGCACGATCAATGCGTTCGGCGTAGCGCTGGTCTGGCTCTTCCTCGGTTTCGGCTTCGTGGCGGTGCAGCAGCTGCTTAGGGCAAATCTGCAGCTCCACGAGGCGCGCGTTCAGTCCTCTCAGAAAGCGTTGTTGTCGATCGTTGAGCCGATGGCCGTCTCACCGCGGCAACGGGAGATCATGCTGCTCGTGGCCACCGGACTCTCCGACAAGGAAATCGCTGCGCAGCTGCAGGTCTCTCCCCACACTGTGAGGACTCACCTGCAGCGGCTCTACTCCCAGCACGGCCTTCGCAACCGGGCGGAGGCGGCCGCCACCTGGACGAGGGGAAGGCTCGAGCCCACGGAGGACGCGAGCTCGATCTGAGATCGTGTCGTCGAAAATGACGACACGCGAAATCGCGTATTGCGCCCGTTAGAGGCCTCGACTCTGATGGGCCCATGGAACCGCGCTTCAGTCCGCGACAGGCTGAGATCGTGGCCTTGATCGCGTCCGGATACTCGGACAAGCAGATCGCGCTGGCTCTTCGAGTTTCTCAGCGCACTGTGCGGACCCAGCTCGAGCGTCTCTACGCGACGAACGGGCTCCACTGCCGCGCCCAGGCCGTCCTCATCTGGGCGCAGTCGGCGCGCATGGGGCCGCATGTCGGCGGAAATACCGTCTTGCCCGCATCGATGGGCGCGTCATAGGGTGCTGCCGTGGCGGCTTCGCTGAGCGTCGAGCGGCTGATGGTCGATCAAGAAGCTGCGATGGCGATCGCCATAGCGCGTCGCATGCGCCCACCGATGAAAGTCTTCGCCAACGCTGTACGCCTCGAGCTCGGGTGGAAATCTCTGAGCAGGAGGGCGGTCTATTCGTGGGAGCGCGGCGAGGCCCGCGTGCCGGCCGCGGCGCTGATCGCCGCGGCCCGTGTTTCAGCCACATCCGTCGACGAGCTGCTGAAACGGGCGCGCGGTCTTGCCGTGCTCGGTCTCTTGCCCGGTGAGTAGTTGTGCATCGGCGCTTCACAAACGCTTGACCTTTCTCGCCGTGTCGCGCGCAATGCCATCGCGCGCATCAACGGTGTGGAAAGGAGGTGAGCTCGGGGTCTGTTCGCGTCGGAATATCGCATCCACTTCGCTAGGGAGAGCATCCATATGACACGACTCGTGAAATTCATACGACTCGCAGTGGCGCTGGCCGGGATCACCGCCGGATTCTCGGCCGCCGCAATACCGATCACAGCCTCGGCCGACTACAACTACACGAAGACCACGTGGTGGTACTCGTCCGGCTACACCGTAGCGGACCACCATTTCTGGGAGTCGCCCCCAGGTGGCCGCGGATGGTACAGCGAGGTCATCTGGTCCTCGAGCGTCTACACGAACTACTGGTCGACCACGGTCCAGTTCTACGGCTCCTCGGACGCGTACTGGTGGGGATCACACCCCTGGTGCGCGACCGACATTTCGCTGACCGACATCTGGGGAGCGTCTGGAATCGCCGTCTCGGCATCAATTCCGTGGGGTGCCGGCTTCTCGGGGTCATCGTCTGGGCCAATCACCTGGACAACGAACAACGCGGTCTGCAATAACTCCTTCAACCGGGTCAATCACCAGTACTCCAACATCACGCTCAACGCTTTCGACCTCTACACCTTCGATCAGCAGGACTGCGCGGTTCTGACCTTCTCGTGGTCGGCGCACCAGCGCTGCGGCCCCTACAGCTGGGACTGGGTCAACTTCTAACACCGATGTGGCCTAGACCGATGAACCTTGCGCGTTCCGGCCACGGACTCGTGGCGTCACTTTTCATGGTGTGCGCGGTGATCGGTTGCGGCTCGGGGCCGGTGGGCGACGCCCACCGGCCCACCCCCACGATTCCTTTCGATTCGCAGCGGGTCCTGTTGGAGCTCAACCAGACGTGGATCGTCACCGGGCCTGGAAAGGGCGCCTTTGGCAACGTCCACAACCTCGAATCGACACCCTCCCTGTTCGAGACAAGCTGGCACCTCAAGGTCGCCTCCGCGATAGGAACACCGCTGCCGAATATCTCCAAGCCCGAGGCACAAGCGTGGATCGCCGATGCGATCGGCCGCCCGCCGACCGACGGTTTCAAGAAGCTCCAGGAGCTCAACCTTGCGGTCGCTGCGCTTCGCGGCCTCGGTCTCGGCGTCCCGGCGCCCGCGCTGGCGGCCATTGCACAGCTTCGCGAGGGACAGCTCTATGCGTTGGATGCCGGCAGGCAGCCTTCGTGGAGCGCGACTGCTCTCGCCGTATTGACGCTGAGAGACGCGTCGGCCCCCATTCCGTCCGATTTGGCGGCCGAGGTGCGCAGCGCTCTTCCCGGTGCGACGGCCGCGCACGACGCTACCGGCTGGGCCGAGGAGCTGATCCCCGTCTGGACGATCGCCGACCTCCTGCTTCCGGCAAACGAGCGGGCGGCGCAGCACAGCCGGCTCGTCACGTCATTGCATGCCATGCGCGAGTGGGCGACCGCGCAGCCGCTTGGCGAGCAGGCGATGTTCATCGTCGCGCAGGCGAACGACATCGCGCGCGCCAACTCGGTGGACGAGCTCACGCCCCTGTCGGCGCTCGCTCCGCTCGTCAGCCCGTCGGGCTACCTGGTCACGGGTGCCGGCGATCCGACGCCCAGCATGACCAACACCTACTACGCGCTCTCGATGGGCTACGCGCCACCCGGCTCGCACGCACGCGAGCTCCTCGCCGGATACCTCCAATGGTCGGTCGGGCCAAGGGGCTGGCGCCAGGACATCGGCGAGCCTGAGCCCACGACCTCCTTCTATTCATGGGAGGTCTCGCGGGCGCTGGGCCAGACCGGTCCCGAAGCTCCCCTACGGAGCCAGGTGGCGGAGTGGCTGGCAGCGAACGCCAAGGCGAAGTCGTGGAAGGGCATTGGAAATCAGGACCAGGCGTACTTCCTCTTTCTTCTCGCGAAGTCCATTGACGTACCGGTGCCGGTGCAAGTCGCCGACCTGGTGCGCGCGGAGCTGGCTGGAGACGGCGCTCAGCTTGCCCCGCCGGACCTCCTGAACCTCGCGCGCGAATCGCTCGCGTTGAACATCGAGGCCGGCACCGCAATCAAGGACGCGTGGCGGTCGGTGGAGGCTCAGCAAGACCTCACGAACATCAGGGGCGCCCAGGCAGCGCTCACCATGCAGACCGCTCTTCGGGAAACGATTCCGTTGACGAGCTTGAAGTCGCGCCTCGCCGCTCTGCACCCGGAGCTGTTGTGGAACTCGGGCCCAGGCATCTCGACCTCTGACCTGTTTTCGAGCGCAACCGGCGGCCTGGTCAGCGGCCGGAGCGATGCCCTGGGAGCCGCGGTCATCACGACCTTCGCCGACAACCACGGCTACTGGCTGCTCCCGACCACGGTCCCGCAGAACAACGTCGTTGAGCCTATGACGCTCTACTTCGGCCTCTGGCTGACCGGCGCGAAAGTGGACGACGGAGGGGTGTTTTGAGACCTGTCCGATTGCCGGGGCGGCCGGCGTATATAGCATGATGAGCGCCCTGATATTGGCAGCCGAAGATCAAGGTGCCGATCGTGCGCTGAGGGTTGTCCCCGACCCGAGCCCGACGGCGGCAAGGCCTACGCCAGATGAGCTCTGCAGCACCTACTCGGGCACGGTGTGCCGGTTCGCCGCCATGGTCGCCGGCTCGGACGCCGACGCGGACGACCTGGCTCAGGAAGCGCTCCTGAAGGCGGTCCGCAGCCTCGATCGGTTCGACCCGGCCAAAGGCACGATGGATGCCTGGCTGTGGCGGATAGTCGCCAACGTCGCGAAGGACGCGCACCGCGCGCGAGCTCGTCGCGCCGGCCTGTGGCAGCGCCTGGTCGGTGCATGGGCGGTTGAACCTGCGGCGAATGTCGAGGATCGCGCGCTCGAGTCGATCACGCGGCAGGAGCTGCTGATCGCGATTCGGCGGCTCGCCGAGCGTGACCGCATGTTGATCGCCCTGCGCTTCGGCGCCGACCTCGACCTTGCGACGGTCGGCGAGGCCGTGGGTCTGAGCGCGGAGTCCGCGGGTCAGGCCGTGCTGCGTGCGTTGGGGCGCCTACGCCGTGGATTGGAGATGAAGTCATGAACTTGATCGACCTCGAGGAGCTTGGTCAGCGCGTGCGAGAGCTGCCCATCGACCGGCCGGACGCGAAATCCGTGACGGCGCGCGTTCTCGCCACTCGGCGGGCTTCACCGCCACGACGTTCGTGGTCGCCGGCGCCGAGGCTTCGGGCCCTTGCCGCCGTTGCCGCCGTCCTGGTGTTGACGTGGGCGGTCTTTTATTTCTCGCCGGCGACGGGGGCCGCCCTCGCTGACACGCCGGTGGGACCGTTCTCCAGCTTCGTGCTGCAGGAGGCCGGACTCGGCAACGGCACCGCGGTCACCTCGCAAGACGCATCAGCCTCGCAGGCCGGTGTCTCGGTCCGGCTGCTGGGCGTGTCGGCCAACCCCATTCAAACGGTGATTCTGCTCAAGGTCTCGCCGGTCGATGCCACGCCCGTCTACGCCACTCTGACTGACCAGTTCGGGACGTCATACGAGTTCCGAGGAGGCTACGGCGACCTCCGGACCGGAGACCTGGCGGAGATCTTCGCTCCGCCTTCGGGCTTTGCGTCGACCCTCGGTATGCGGTTCACGTTCACGCTCAGCGGAGTCGACGCACACGGCTCAGTGATTCCCGCGACTTGGACGATCCGTGGCACCGTCCTGCCGCATGGCGGATTGACGTTCGCAGCGCCGCAGCCGGCGACCCTCGGTCAGGTGACGGTCACGTTCTCGGGCGGCCGGGAGGCGGACGGGATCATGCAGATCACCGCCCACGTGCACGGAGTGACCACCGATCAGCTCGGCCTTTCGCAGAAGCAGACCGCTGGCACAACGCCTCCGCTGACCGTCGAGGTCATCGATGGCAAAGGCAATGCGCTGGAGGTGCCGTACGAGCTCGTCGGTGAGAGCGGCGGGTTCGCGATCAACGTCCTCGCCTACGGAGCATCCGGCCACGGCACCTACACGGTGCGAATCACGATCCAGGGTTTCGGCTCGGTGGAGCGCTCCGTCTCTTACTGAATTAAGGAAAGGTAGAAAGGTGTTCTTCATCGCTTACCTGGTCCATGAGCTGAGCCGGCGACGCGCGCGAACGCTCACCGCACTCTCGTGTATCGCCATCGCGACCGGGCTCGTCATATCGGTCACGGCGATCGGAGACGGCGTGAACGCGACCCAATCGAAGGTGCTTACTCCACTCTCCGCGATCGGCGCGGACCTGATCGTCACGCGCGAAGCCGATCCCTCCAACCCGCATGGCTCGACAGAGGTGTTGATGCAGAATGCCGAGGCCGTGAAGACCGACCTCGCGCAGCTCGGCAAGCCTGGCGACCACTTCACGCGCGACTTCTTCCTGCCGGGGACTCAGCTGACCATGCCCACAACCACCGCGCAGCAGATCGCGGGCGAGGCCGGCGCGACGGCCTCCTCCGCGGCCCTGGCGATGACGATTACCCACCAGGAGGGAACGGTGCCGAAGATCGTGGCGACGTTTCAGACCGGCGGCCAGACGATCAACATCGACCAGGCCATAGCGCCGATGACGCAAGCTGAGATCAACGCCACGAACGCGTGCATCGCCGCTCTGCACGGCCCGCCGCTGGCTCCGCCTCCCGGTACGGATCCGGGCAAGGGCGGCACTGCACCCCCGACCCCCGACCAGATAAGCACCTGCCTGCCCGAGCGGTTCCAACGCTTCCGGGCGACGATCGTCACGCCGCAGCAGACCATTACGCAGGTCCTCAACCCGCCCCAGACGGACATCAAGAGCAACAGCCTTTCGGTGCTGGGCGTCGACACGGTCAACATGCCTGGGCCTCTATCGGCCGCTCAGATCTCTTCCGGCCGCTTCTTCTCCGCCGACCCCGGCGCCGCCGCAAAAGAGGTGGTGTTGAGCGAGGCTTACGCGACACACCACCAGATGACGCTCGGATCGTCGCTCACCTTCAACGGTCAATCGTTTTCCGTCGTCGGCACGGCGCGAAGCGTGATCGGCGTGCAGTCGGCGGACGTCTACCTCAGCCTGCCGGCGCTGCAGAAGCTCGCGAGCCAGGACGGCAACGCAAATGTTGTGTTCATCAGGCTGCGCCAGGGCTCCGATATCGACGCCGCAATCCACCGCATTCAGGCCGCGTATCCAGGCTTCAGGGTGACGAGCAATCGCGACCTGGCCAACCGGATCAGCGGCTCGGTCGCCCAGGCGGGGTCGCTCGCGCAGAAGGGCTCGCGTCTGCTGGCGCTGATCGTCTTCATCGTCACGGTGCTGTTCGTGAGCATCCTCAGCTGGGCCGGGGTCCACTCGCGCACGCGCGAGCTGGGCACGCTGCGCGCCATCGGATGGTCGCGCCTGCTGCTCGTGCGCCAGGTCCTGTCCGAGTCGCTCGCCCTGTCAGTGCTGGGCGCCGTCTTCGGGAGCGGGCTTGGGCTGCTCGCGGCGCGGGCGCTGCAGGCGTGGCTTCCGCCCCTGACGGCGTCACTGGCCGGCGTGTCTTCGGACACCGGGCAGTTCGGGCTAGGCAACCTCGCCCCGGCGTTCGGTTCCAGCACGACGCTGCGAATCGCCGTCACGCCGAACACCGACCTGATCCTGGCCGCGATGGCGCTTGCCATCGCCGCGGGAGTCGTGGCCGGGGTCATCGGCACGCTGCTCACCGCGCGGGTCCAGCCGATCCAGGCCGTGCAGAGGCTGACGTGAGCGAGATGGTTTACGAGCTGAGCGGAGTGTCGCGGACGTATCGGACCGGGTCAGCCCTGATCGAGGCCGTGAAGTCGGTCGACCTGGCCATCGACGGCACGGGGTTGGTGGTCATCCAGGGGCGCAGCGGTTCGGGCAAATCCACGCTGCTCCAGATGATGGGTGGCCTGGACAGGCCGGACTCAGGTCAGATCCGATTCCAGGGGAATGACCTGGCGCGGCTGCGCGAGGGCAAGCTTACGCAGCTTCGGCGCCTGGCCTTCGGCTTCGTGTTCCAGGCGTTCAACCTGATCCCTACCCTGTCGGCGGCAGAGAACGTCGAGGCGGCCGCGGCTCCCACGCGAGGCGGCTCGAGCGAGCGCCGCCGGCTCATTGCGCGGCTGCTCGACGAGGTGGGGCTCACCTCTCGTGCGCGTCACCTGCCGAGCCGGCTCTCGGGCGGAGAGCAGCAGCGGGTCGCCATCGCTCGCGCCCTGGTCAACAACCCGTCGGTCCTTCTGGCGGACGAGCCGACGGGCAACCTGGACTCGCGCACGTCGGCCGAGATCATCGGCCTGCTGAGCCGCCTTTCAGCCGAGCGAGACCTCACCGTCGTGGTGGTCACCCATGACCCGGCGGTAGCGGCCCAAGCCACCCGCCGCCTCACGATGGAGGACGGCCACCTGGCAGAGAGCTGAGCGAGAGCTAATCCGCCTCGTTGCATCCAACGGGCCCTTTCGAGTCTGGGATTTGGGCTCCGTAGGCGTCAACGGGGCGGAATACGTCGCGGGAAGCTGATGACCCCATAATCGAGCCGCCCCCACGTGACCACGCCCAATAACCTCCCCGCCGAGCTGACTTCGTTCGTCGGCCGCGAGCCGCAGCTGGCCGAACTCCGGCGCCTGCTCCACCGCTCGCGCCTCATCACCCTCACCGGCCCCGGCGGAGCGGGCAAAACCCGGCTCGCCGTCAGGCTGGCGACAGAGGTCGCAGAACGCTACCCCGATGGAGCGTGGCTCGTCGACCTCGCGCCCCTTGGCGACGGTCGCCTTCTCGAACACACTCTTGCGGCGGTCAGCGGAATCAAGGAAGAGTCAATACGGCCCATGGCCGAGGTCCTCAGCAGCGGCCTCGCCAACAGCACCGCCCTGATCGTGCTCGACGGCTGTGAGCATCTGGTCGATCCCTGTGCCGAATTGGCGAGCCGCCTGCTGCGGACGTGTCCGAAGCTCGCGATCCTGACGACCAGCCGCGAACCGTTGGGGGTGACCGGCGAAGTGATCTGGCGCACGCCGTCCTTGACCCTTCCGCAGCAGGACGACGCGGTGCCGGAGCTGCTCATGGAGAGCGAGGCCATCCGCCTGTTCGTCGACCGCGCGCGTCTCAGCCGCCCGGATTTTGAGCTGTCCCCCGCCAACGCCGCGCCCCTGTCGCAGATCTGCACCCGCCTCGAGGGCATCCCGCTCGCCATAGAGCTCGCGGCCGGACTTGCGGGCGTGATGACTCTGCAGGAGATCCTGGAACGACTGCGGCACCGTTTCCGCCTCCTCACCGGTGGCAGCCGGAGCGCGTTGCCCCGGCACCAGACGCTGCGTCAGGCGGTTGATTGGAGCCATGGTCTGCTCAGCCCAGGCGAACAGGCGCTGTTCGCGCGGCTCGGCGTGTTCGCGGGCGGCTTCGACTTGCCGGCCGCTGAAGCCGTCGTCCATGGGGAGCCGATCGAGGTCGACCAGGTCCTCCCTCTCATCTCGCGGCTGGTGAACAAATCGCTGGTGGTGGCCGACTCTGGGCGCCCGCAGACGACGCGCTACCGAATGCTCGACACCATCCACGAGTACGCGCTCGAAAAGATTCCGGAGAGCGAGCATGTGGAGCTGCGCAGGAAGCACGCTTCCTACTTCGGTGAGTGGGCCATCCACGCGACCCACCTGCTGACATCTCCAGAGCAGGTCGGCTGGCTCAGGCGTATCGACGAGGAGCAGGCAAACATCCGCCTGGCGATGGAATGGAGCCTCAGCGAACGGCCCGACGACGCCATGCGGCTGGTCGGGGAGATGGACGCGTACTGGTGGATGCGCCGCCACCTGAGCGAGGGTCTCGAGTGGTTTAGCCGAGCCCTTGAAGTTCCGACGACGAATGAAGCGCTGCGAGCGCCGGCCCTGGTGGCAAGGGCCCGGCTGTCGCGCCGGCGCGGTGACTACGCCGCTGCGCGCCGCGACGCCGGAGAATGCGCCGCGATCTGCCGCCGGCTTGGGCTGGACCACCACCTCATCCGAGCCGTGACGTTGCTCGGAATCGTCGCGAGTCAACAAGGCGATAAGGCCGCGGCATTGGCGAACTTCAACGAAGCCCTGGAGCTGGCGCTGCGCCTTGAAGAAGTTGACCGGGTCATCGGAGCCCTGAACAACGTGGCAATGATCGAAAGCGTGTACGGCGACATACAGATTGCACACACGCGGGTCGAAGAAGCGCTCGCACTCGCGGAGAGCCTCGGCGATCGGTTCCTAAGAGCGAACATCTTGGACACGGTCGCGCGAATCCATGTTCGCCTGGGCGAGTACGACCTGGCGGCCCAGCAGTACACGGAGGCGCTGACAGTCGCGGCCGAGTTCGAGGACACGATGAACATTGCCGACTGTCTCGATGGCATGGCACTGCTGGCCGCTTTCCGAGGCGACCCGACCAGGGCCGTAGTCCTGGTCGCCGCCGGCCACGCGATGCGATCGGTGAGCGGAGGAGAGCGGAACGCCGAATGGTCCGTCGAGGTTGACGCCGGGGTTGCCAAGGCGAAGGCCAGGATCGGGCGCGCCGCGTCCGAGGCCGCCTGGAATAAGGGCCAGGGCATGAACATGCAGGAGGCTGTCCGCTACGCGCTTGGTGCGTCGGCCGAGCCTCCGCACGATGGCCAGGGCGGGCTAACGGACAGGGAAATCCAGGTCGCCAGGCTCATCGCGGGCGGCCTGACGAATGGAGAGGTGGCTGCAAGGTTGAAGATCTCTGGCCGCACCGTGGACGCGCACGTCGAGCACATCCGCAACAAGGTCGGATTGAGGACTCGCTCGCAGATCGCGGTGTGGGCACACGAGCGACTAGGTACGCCCTAGGTCCCAGCTAGGTCGCCCGTCGGTCATTTCGCCGATGGCACGCCGATGCCTGCCGCGTACGGTTCGCGGATGGCGACGATGCACCTCAGTCCGCGGCAGGAGGAAGTGCTCAGCCTGATCGCTGACGGGCTGACGGACAAGGAGATCGCCGTCCGCCTCGGCATGCAAACACGAACGGTGAGAACTCACCTCGAGCGTCTGTACGCGCGACACGGTCTCCACAATCGCGCGGGCGCTCTCGCCATCTGGTTCCAATCCAGGTCGACGTCTGCCGCGCCGGATGTCGGTTGAGCCGACTTGTTTAGAGTGTCGGCATCTTTCTCATAGGCGCACCGCCGTGGACCGAGGAGGGCCGGCTCGACCTTCTGGGGGTAGCCCTGCTGGTTTTGATTGCATACATCGTCGTCAGGAGGCGCCGTCAGCCCTGAGCTCACGTCACCGCTGAGGGGCCGCCCTAGTCCTTGATTGAGTCTCCGATCGCTGCCTGCGCCGCCGCCAGCCGCGCCACCGGCACGCGGAACGGGCTGCACGACACGTAGTTCAAACCCAGCTTGTGGCAGAGGTGGATCGAGTCCGGGTCTCCCCCATGCTCGCCGCAGATCCCGATCTCCATGTTGCGCCGCGTCTTGCGCCCTTCCTTGACCGCGATGCCCATCAGCCGCCCCACGCCCGCCTCGTCGATCGTCTCGAACGGGTTGCGCAGCAGGATCTTCTGCTCGAGGTAGCGGACGATGAAGGCCCGCTCGGCGTCGTCGCGCGAGAAACCGAATGTCGTCTGGGTGAGGTCGTTGGTGCCGAAGGAGAAGAACTCCGCCTCCTTGGCGATCTCGCCCGCGGTGAGCGCCGCGCGCGGGATCTCGATCATGGTGCCGAACTTGTAGGGCACCTTGACGCCCTTCTCCTTCTGCACCGCCTCGGCGACCGGCTTCAGCTCGTTGTGCACCACGCGCAGCTCGGCCACCGTGCCGGCAAGCGGGATCATGATCTCGGGCCGCGCGTCAATCTTCTTCTTGCGCAGGTTGCAGGCCGCCTCCATGATCGCGCGCACCTGCATGCGCGTGATCTCCGGGTAGAGGATCGACAGCCGAACACCGCGCAGGCCCAGCATGGGGTTTTGCTCGTGCAGCTCCTCGACGCGGGCCAGGATCTTCTCCCGCTCCGCGAGCAGCTTTGGGTGCTCGCCCGTGTCCTTGAGATGCGTCGTCTCGCGGATCAGCTCCTCGAGGCTCGGCAGGAACTCGTGCAGCGGCGGGTCGATGAGCCGGATGATCACCGGCAGCCCAACCATCGCCTTGAAGATCCCCTCGAAGTCGCGGCGCTGGATGGGCAGCAGCTTGGCGAGGTGCTTCTCCCGCTCTGCTGTGGTCGTCGCCATGATCATGTCCTGCACGATCGGCAGGCGCTCCTGCTCCATGAACATGTGCTCCGTGCGGCACAGCCCCACGCCCTGCGCGCCGTTCTCGCGCGCCTTCTTCGCGTCACGCGGGTAGTCCGCGTTCGCCCAAACCTCGAGGCGGCGGAACTCGTCTGCCCAGCGGAGGATCGCGCTCGCGGCCGGATGTTTGGTCAGCGACCGTGCCTCGATCGTCGGCACGGTGCCCACATACACGTCGCCGGTGGTCCCGTCGATCGTGATCTCGTCGCCTTCCTTGATCGTGGTCCCATTGGCGGAGAACTTGCGCTGCCGCACGTCGACGTCGATCGCGCTCGCGCCGACGACGCACGGCCGGCCCATTCCGCGCGCGACCAGCGCCGCGTGGCTGGCGGTGCCGCCGGTCTGGGTCAGGATTCCCTTCGCCTCCACCATCCCGTGCACGTCGTTCGGGTTCGTCTCCACGCGGACGAGGATCACGGCCTTGCCCGCCTTGCCCCACTCCACGGCGGTGTCCGCGTCGAACACGGCGCCTCCGCTGGCGGCGCCTGGTGAGGCCGGAACTCCACGTGCTAACGGCGTGACCTTGGCCGCGGGGTCGACACGTGGGAACAGCAGCTGCTCCAGCTGGCGCGGCTCGACGCGCGCGACCGCCTCCTTCTTCGTGATGAGGCGCTCCTTGACCATGTCGACCGCGATGTGCACCGCCGCCTCGCCCGTGCGCTTGGCGGATCGCGTCTGCAGCATGTACAGCTTGCCGCGCTCGATCGTGAACTCGAGGTCCTGCACGTCCTTGTAGTGCTTCTCGAGCTGACGCGCGTAGCGCTCGAACTGCGCGTAGACCTTCGGCATGTGGCCCTTCAGCGCGGCGATCGGCTCGGTGTCGCGGACGCCGGCCACCACGTCCTCGCCCTGCGCGTTCGCGAGGTAGTCGCCGTACAGCTCCCTCTTGCCTGTGATCGGGTTGCGCGTGAACGCGACGCCAGTGCCGGACGTCTCCCCCATGTTGCCGAACACCATCATCTGGACGTTGACCGCGGTGCCCAGGTCGTCCGGGATCCGCTCCATGCGGCGGTAGGTCTTGGCGCGGTCCGTGTTCCATGACTTGAACACCGCGTCGATCGCCTCGCGCAGCTGCTCCACCGGGTCGGAGGGAAACTCGTGGCCCGTCTCGTCCTTATATGTGGCGAGGAACCGGGCGACCAGCGGGCGCAGCTGCTGGGGCTTCAATTCGGGGTCGGTCTTGACCCTGGCCTTCTTCTTGGCCTCCTGCAGCGCGTGCTCGAACTTGTCGCCGTCGATGCCCTTGACCGTCTTGCCGAACATCTGGACGAAGCGGCGCCGCGCGTCGAGGGCGAAGCGCTCGTCCTTCGTCAGCGCGGCCAGGCCCTTCGCCGTCTCCTCGTTCAGGCCGAGGTTGAGGACCGTGTCCATCATCCCGGGCATCGAGAACTTGGCCCCCGACCGCACGCTGACGAGCAGCGGGTCCTTCGGGTCGCCGAACTTCTTGCCCGCCTTGCGCTCGAGGACCTTCAGCGCCGGCAGGACCTGCTCCCACAAGCCCTTGGGGAACTTGCCGCCCGCCTTGTAGTACGCGCGGCAGGCCTCG
>DATNMQ010000157.1:0-92535 GCA_035602465.1 Candidatus Sulfotelmatobacter sp.
CTCAGCACCGAGGGCAGGAGTTCGACGAAGAGATCCTGGTCATTGAGCCAGTCCATCATTTCGACGACGCAGACAAGGAACAGCGGCGTGCTGTCGACGGAACCGTAGTAGGGCGTGTGCGGAATCACCTTGAGGTTGGCCAGCTCGCCGTAGCGGAGCTCGTGGAGGATCTTGCCGGGTTCCTCCTCGCGGCTGGTATCGACGCGTCGCCCCTGCTGCTGAGCCAGGTATCGCAAGGTCCCCCGTGCAACTTCTGGATTGATCATGAGGGTCTGGATCGAACTGATTAAGGCATCACGACCGAACGGTGCCGAGAACCATGGAATGCCGGCCATCGGAAAGAGGCCGGTGTCATATTCCTCGAGCAAAATCCGGAGGTCCATCTGGCTGCGACGGAGCAGGCCGCGATCGAGAAAGGCATTGTCGGTGCGGATCCGGCTGGTGTTGTCGTGCCAGCGGCGGTACGAGGCTTGGAGCGCCTGCAGCGCATCGTCATACAAGTAGCTCAAAGTCGATTCGTTTTCGCCGATCACCGGGATGACGTCGATCACCAGGGTGACCGTCTCTTTGGACTCGAGGTGGAAGTGCCACGTCAGCGCGCCGTCGTGCTGTGTGGCCGGAGGGCGATTGACCACGACCTCGGTGCGGCGGGTTACGCCGTCCCGGCCATCGTACGTGTAGGTCAGACCTCGATCCCCAACCTCGAGCGGCCGAATCGTGCCGCGGTATTGATCCTTGTAACCGCGGACATCGAACATGTCGCGAAAGTCGGCGTCGACGCGAATCGAGCACTCGATGTCGACGGGCTCGTGGCCGCAGTTTTGAACGCCAATCCGCTCGTGCAGCCCCCCATAAATGAAACGGCTGCGGCGAATGCTCAGGCTCTGCTGCGGGATCCGGCGCTTGCCTTCATCGAGGAGAAGCACGGGATTGACCATTTGAAAGGTGGCGACGTAGCTCTCGTCAACGGATGCTGAGAGTAGGATCGGCTGCAAGCGGCTCAGCCGAAACTCGTACGCCGAGAGAAAGCGGGTATCAGAAAAGTACAGGCCGAGTCCGGTAGTGTTTCCGGCCGGGATGTCACCCATCTCATCGGACACCATCATGATCCGGTTCTCTTTCAGAACCACCCGGCCGTCCGACACGGTGCCTATTATAGGTTTGAGTTTTCGTCGCGCCCCCTGCGCGACTACAGATATGTTGATAATCCCACGGTCCGACTGATGGCGTTGCCCTTGGTGGCGATCGTCGGGCGCCCGAACGTAGGAAAATCCGCTCTGTTCAACCGCATCCTGGGGGAGCGCCGAGCCATCGTCGATCCGATGGCGGGGTTGACGCGTGACCGACTCTATGCGGAAAGCGAGTGGCGCGGGCGCCGCTTTGTCATTGTCGACACCGCCGGGCTGGTGCTCGGCAAAGACCGGGACGAAATCCCGGCGCAGCGCGAGCTGCGGCGACGGATGGAGGAGCAAAGCCGGCTGGCGATCGATGAAGCGGACCTCGTCCTCTTAGTGCTGGACGTGCGAGAGGGGCCGACGGCCATCGATCATGACATCGCCCAGCTGCTGCGCAAATCGCGGCGTCCGGTGCTGGTGGTCGCGAACAAGACGGACGGGCGCGGCCACGAGGCATTGGCCGGTGAGTTTTACGAGCTCGGCCTCGGCGATCCGTGGGCCATCTCCGCGCTGCATGGCACGGGCAGCGGTGACCTCTTGGACGCGGTGGTCGAACGGCTGCCTCCGCCGCAACCTGAAGTGGTGGACCACAAGCTGGCGGCTCGGGTCGCCATCCTGGGTCGTCCGAATGTCGGCAAGTCTTCGCTGGTCAACGCGATTACTGGCGATGAGCGCAGCCTGGTGACCGCGGTTCCCGGAACCACGCGAGACCCGGTCGATACCATCGTGGACTTCGAGGGCCAGCGTGTCCTGCTGGTCGACACCGCAGGCATCCGGCGGCGGGGACTGACCAGCGGGGTGGAGCAGTACTCCCTGCTGCGGGGCCTACGCGCGATGGAGCGCGCCGATATCGGCATCGTGGTGATCGACGCGAAGGACGGTATCACCGCGCAGGATGTGCACATCGCGGGTTACGTGGTCGAGGCCGGCCGCGGCCTGGTCCTGGTGCTCAACAAGTGGGACCTGCTGACCGCCGAAGAGAAAGAGGAGAAGGTGTGGCGCAAGAAGATCCGGGAGGCTTTGAGCTTTGCCCCATGGGCGCCGGTGTCGTATATCTCGGCGAAGACCGGGCAGCGCGTGGTTCAGCCGCTCCAGGTAGCCCTCAAGGTGACCGAGGAGCGCCGTCGGCGCGTGGCCACCCCGGAGCTGAACAAATGGTTGCGAACCTTACTCGGCCAGCGTGAGACCCCGACGAGGCATGGCAAACGACTGCGCGTGATGTACGCGACCCAGGCCGAGTCGACGACGCCGACGTTCGTGTTCTTTGTGAACGACCCCGAGCTCGTTCATTTCTCGTACCGTCGGTTCCTCGAAACGCAGCTGCGCCATGCATTCGGCTTCGAGGGGTCTCCGATCAACATGGTGTTCAGAAAGCGCGGAGAAGAGACGTAGAATAGGCACCGCGTCGGGGAGTGGCGCAGCCTGGTAGCGCACCTGAATGGGGTTCAGGGGGCCGCAGGTTCAAATCCTGTCTCCCCGACCAAGTTCCCTTCTGGGAACTACAAGCCAGGCCGGACGGTCAGGCCTTCGCCACACGGGCGACCTTCTTCGGCTGAAGGATCCGGATGGCGTTGCCGAAGGGGTCGCGGACGCCCATGTCGGTGCCGTAGAAGTTGTCGGTGGGCTCCTGGGTGAAGTCGGTGACGCCGCGCTTCTTGAGAGTCTCGTACAGACCCCGGACGTCGTCCGTGACGAAGACGACGCCGCCCATGGCCCCCTTGCTGATCAGCTCGCGGAGCTGCGCAGCGGTGGCTTCGTCCTGCGCCGGCGGGCCCGGCTGCTCCAGGGAGATGTCGGGGCCAGCGTCGCCGGGGACGCGCACCGTCAGCCAGCGGTACGCACCCTGCTTGAAGTCCTGGCCCTTCTCCAGCCCGAGCTTGTTGACGTAGAAGTCGAGAGCCTGGTCCTTGTCGAGGACCCAGACGGACGTGACGCTCAGCTTGTTGATCATGGCTTGTTTTCTCCTCTGCGAGATTTGATGGGGACGACCCTCATCCTAGGGAGCTGCCGCCGCGGGGGCGTCTCCAAAACTGCTCGATCGCATCGCCACGGCCGCCGCCGCCACCGGCCGCGTGGCCGCCAGCTGGAAGCAGTTGGGCATCACCATCGGCCCATTCCCCACGCGGTAGTCCGACGGCGCCTCCCCGACGATCTCCCGAAACGTACGGCTGAAGGTCCCCCGGCTGGTGAAGCCGACGTCGAAGCAGATGTCGGTGACGCTGCGGTCGGTCTCGCGCAGTAGGAACATCGAGCGCTCCACCCGCCGCCGCTGCAGGTAACGATGCGGCGTCTCCCCAAAGGCGGCGCGGAAGCTGCGGATGAAGTGAGCGCGAGACAGATGGGCCACCGCGGCCACGGCGGGAACGTCGAGCGGCTCGGCGTAAGCGCGGTCCATCGCGTCGCGGGCGCGCAGTAGGCGCCGGTTCAAGTCCTCGACTTCCCGGCTCACACTTCCACGCTACGCCATAAGGGGCGCGTGCTCAGCCGCCCTCCGTCAACAATCTCGCTGCGCGAAGCTTTCGTCGCCCAATATCGGCGAATCACGCCTGAACGCGCTTAAGCTGGGGGTATGAGCCGGGGCTTCAGGAACTCAGACGAAACCAGGGCGCTCGAAGAGAAAGTCACCTCTGAGACGATCAACGCGATTCTCGAGCGCGACCGCGAGCAGGCATCGCATGCGGCCGATGTTCGTGCCCATGGCCGATATGGCCTGTGTGAGGACTGTGGTCGGCCTATCGGCGACGAGCGGCTGGAGGCCTTACCGACGGCGACCCGTTGCGTCCGCTGTCAGTCGCAATGGGAGCAGGCGAACCGCTTCTAGTCTGATAGGCGTTCGCCTAGGATCGTCAGGTCGAGCTGCTCGAATCAATCTCGGACGGCGACCAGTGTCGCCCGGAGGCGGCTCCGAGAGCCGACCTCCGGACTCCGGATCAGCTATTTCTTGCCAGTGCTCGTCTCTGGGGTCGATCGACGATGCTCAGCTACGAGAATCTTCTTTCCGTCCTGCTTGCGCGTGTAGCCGGGTACCGCCACGATCTTGTTGCCCTTCTTGGTTTCTGCCATTAGATGTGCCTCCTCTGGATCTCAGCCGCCGCCAAAGTGTCGTCGGGTCGGCAGCGGCCATCAACGGCCGCCCAGCGTTGACTGCGACTGGCTGTGTCCCCCGATGCCACACTCATACTGTGCGCGCCATCGCATAACAAAGGCAGCAACCCAATCCTGCGCGCCACTGAGTGAGCGCACCCTCATAACGTGGCGACGGCGATAGTTGCTGCGTTTGTTACGGGCGGCTGGTCATTCTGTAGGCAGCGCTCGGCGCTGCAACAAACAAATGGTCATAAGCATCAACGGGACCGCAATCAACTTCGACTGGGGCACGATCCTGATTTGGTGTCTGGTAGGGCTGGTGGCGGGTTTCCTAGCCAGTCGAGTTGCACTCGGCCATGGGCTGGGCCTGTTCGGCGACGTTATCGCCGGGATACTTGGTGCGTTTCTCGGCGGCTTCCTGGCCGCCGTCTTCCACATCAAGGTCGAGGTGTTCGGGTTCCCGATCATCAGCAAGATGGTCGTAGCTTTTGCAGGCGCAGTAATTCTGCTGATGGTCGTACGCGTTTTCTCAGGCGGCAGGATGAGACGGCACCGCGCGACATGAACTTAGCCCAATCCGCATGGTAATGAGCCACGAGAGCTGGGAGACCAAAAAGGGCACGCTCGCACTGGACGGCCAGATGGTCTCAATGAACATCGGTCGCAAGATCGAGACCATGGCCTGTCAACGAAGCGAGGATTAAGAGTCGCTCACCGGCTGTTGCCCTGATCCTCGTAACAGAGTGAATCCCAGGCGCGGGCGGAACCCGGTGAGCTCCCGTAATCGCTCCCGCGTAAACCGGCCGACGAACAGGGGTACAAACTGCGGAACCTTTGAATTGGCGAGGCTGTGGAGCGATTGGCCCGCGACGAGATCGATGGATTCTTCGGACACGACGCCGCGATACTCAGCCTTGATATTGCGTATTTCGGTGGCGACTTGCTTGAGAACATTGGCATCGAAAGCAGCCTGCATTTGACCGAGGATCGTCCACCTGCCATAACAACCTCAGCAACAGCCTGACAAGGCCACTTTGGCGGGATCGTTTGATCCCGCCCACCGCCGACACGAGTGAGCCGCCGGTTTGGAGGTTGGCCGTTCTCGAACTACGTCGCCCTCCGAGGGTCGCCCGCTGCCTGGGTAGTTGACTTGGACCATCCCCGATTGCGTTGGCGGGGTGTTGACCCGGAAAATGGAGCGCGTTGGGACCCGAGCACGAGATCGAAGACCCGGCTCTTCAGCGCATGAAGCTCGGCCCGGACGTCGAGCCGGCGGAAAGCGAGCTCCTCAAAGCGCCGCATGAGGGTGGTGATGTGGCGGCAACCGGGGGTCCGGCCACCCCCGAGACCGGCGTTGGCGCGGCGCGGCGCCTCGGCCCCAAGGGTTTCCTGCAGATCCTGGGGCCAGGCCTCATCACCGGGGCGAGTGACGACGACCCCAGCGGCATCGGCACCTACTCGCAGGCGGGCGCCCAATTTGGCTTCGGCGTCCTCTGGACGGCGCTGTTCACCTTCCCCCTCATGCTGGCAATGCAGGAGCTCTGCGCTCGAATTGCTTTGCATACAGGTGTCGGGCTCGGAGTCAGCCTTCGCCGCAAGTTCCCGACCTGGCTGGTCGGCTTTTGCATTCTTTCCATGGTGGGCGCGAACACGATCAACATCGGTGCCGACCTCGGCGCGATCGCGGCCGGCGGCTCCCTGCTGACACGGGGGCGGATTGCTCCGATCTGGCTGGTGGTGCCGGCGGCCGCGCTCATCGTGGGGCTCCAACTCTTTGCCAGCTATCGGGTCATTTTCAACGCCTTCAAGTGGCTCACGCTCGCCCTTTTCGCCTATGTGATCACGGCATTCCTGGTCCATCCGCGGGCGGAGAAGCTGCTGATCGCCACCTTTGTTCCTCACCTGGAATTCAACAAGGCATTCATCACGATGCTGGTCGCGATCCTGGGCACTACCATCTCGCCATACCTCTTCTTCTGGCAGGCGTCGTCTGAGGTGGACGAGATGAAGGCGGCCGGTCAGAGGACCGAGCGCCTGCGCAAGGGAGTCACCCGATCTGCGATGCGCGGCGCGCGGATCGATGTCTTCGTCGGAATGGCCTTCTCGCAGGTGGTGATGTACGCGATCATCCTGGTCAGCGCCGCGACCTTCAACGTCCACGGCGCCACGGGTATCGCGACCGCGGACCAAGCAGCCAAAGCCCTCGAGCCGCTGGCCGGCTCCCTCGCTTTCGTTCTTTTTGCCGCCGGGTTCATTGGCACCGGGCTCCTGGCGATCCCCGTCCTTTCGGGTTCGGCGGCCTATGCGCTTGCCGAGTTCACCGGCCTCAAAGGCACGCTTGCCGAGAAGCCCAAGTATCGCCCCACCTTTTACGCCGTGATCGTTGTAGCGACCCTCGCCGGCGTGGCACTGAACCTGCTTCGCATCGATGTGATCAGCGCTCTGTTCTACACCGCGGTCATCAATGGGGTCGTCGCGCCGCCCCTGATGATCCTGATCGCGCTCCTAGGCTCGGACAAGAAGGCGATGGAGAAGCGGGTTAGCGGTCGATTAAGCCTCTCGCTGGTCTGGATCGCAACGCTTGGGATGACGATCGCGGCTCTGCTCTTGATCGTGACCCTGGTGCCCAACGGTCCGCTGGGCTGAGGCAGGCTTCGTGGCGGCCGTCCGATTTCGCTCTTGCTGCGGTCCTCATCTGGCATCAAGTAACGCCGGGGAGAGGAAGTCGCGCCGAGGCTCAGGGAACCTCGGCGCGAAATGCGACGCAAAGAAAACGTTACTTCTTCTTTTTCTTGGTCGCCTTCTTGACGGCCTTCTTGACGGCTTTCTTGATCTTCTTCTTAGCAGCCA
The DNA here is from genome assembly GCA_035602465.1 of Candidatus Sulfotelmatobacter sp. Classification (GTDB taxonomy): domain Bacteria; phylum Chloroflexota; class Dormibacteria; order Dormibacterales; family Dormibacteraceae; genus 40CM-4-65-16. The sequence goes on from DATNMQ010000157.1 coordinate 7,113, forward strand.
TGCGCTGACCTCCTTCGCCTTTGATACGACCCTAAACGCGTGCCCAGATTCTAGCCGCGCAGATATTCGACACGTCTTGAGCCCATCCGCTGGGCTAGCGGCGCGGTTTCCCTGTCTGGGGTGTAAGTCCCCGCGCGCCTTCCCGCAGCTGCTCCAACCGCGACCAATGCTCCTCGACCGCGTGCCTTCCTCTGGCCGTGATTGCAACGCGCGTATTCGGTTTCTTGTCGACGAACCGTTTTTGGATCGCCACCAGTCCGGCGTCGCTCAATTTCGAAAGATGAGCCGAGAGATTCCCATTCGTCAGCCGCGTCAGTCGCTGCAGGAACACGAAGTCAGCGCTGGCGCAGGAGGCGAGCGCCGTCAGGATGACCAGCCGGGCCGGCTCGTGGACGAGCCGATCCAACGGGTCGATGTCTTCAAGGCTCGAGGTCAACCGAACTCTCAGACCGGTGCAGCGTCCTTGTCAGGATCATGTGGTCGACGACTCCCCCGGCGATGCTGGCCAGGGCGACATAGAGAGTGGCTTCACGCACGTGCCAGGCGAACGTCGACGGCGGAATTCCTGCGATGGATGCGATGCCGAGGACGAATCCGATGCCCCCAATCAACACGTAGTGCCAGTACGGTCGACCGAGATAAAACCAGTACCCGATGATCCACAGCGCCATGGTGAACAAGATGAGGTTGACCGGCGGCACCTGGCCGCTGTTCTGGGCGAGCGCGTCGATTTGAAATGGGACCAGGAACGCAAGCGCGCCGCCCCCGCCGATGACCGAGCCCAACAGCTTTTGCCTGCGGGTCAAGTCCACCTGGCCGTAATGCCGTCGATACCACGCATTGACCCAACGGATCGCGACGATCACGACTGCGAAGCCCACGACCAGTACACCAGCCACCCACAGCAGGACGCCGACGCCCGCCGCGCGGGCATCGGGCCGCGACATCGGAAGGACCAATTCCGATGCGAAGAGCATCAGGAGGCCGACCCCGGCCACCGCCTGGCGCAGACCCTGGAGATCGCGAAACCGGCCGGCGATGTGCGCCGCATGACGAGCGTCGGTAAAGGAGGCAGGTACCATAGTTTGCGTCGCAAACTACTCTATCTCAGTTTGGCGGCGAACGCAAGAGACGCGCTGAATGCGGGAGACTAAGCGAAAGTGGCCGAGCTGATCCTGTTCCATCACGCGCAGGGCCTCACCACGGGCGTCCGCTCCTTCGCCGACAATCTGCGCGCGGCCGGCCACATCGTCCACACCCCCGATCTCTTCGAAGGCAGGACCTTCGACGATGTCAACGCAGGTGTGCGATACGCCAAGGAGATCGGTTTCGAGACGGTAATCGCGCGCGGCCGTTCCGCGGCAGAGACGTTGCCGCACGAAATCGTGTACGCCGGCTTCTCGCTTGGAGTGTTTCCCGCCCAGATGCTGGCGCAGACGCGCCCGGGTGCCAAGGGAGCACTCCTGTTTCATTCCGCCTTCCCTGTCTCGGAGTTCGGCTCGGAGTGGCCGTCGGGCGTCCCGCTCCAGATCCACATGATGGAACGCGACGCGTGGGTGTTACCGCCGAACGAAGACCTTGAGTTCGCCCGTGAGCTCGCCCAATCGGTCGCCGGCGCGGAGCTGTTCCTTTACCCTGGCGACCGGCACCTCTTCGCCGACAGCAGCCTGTCGGACTATGACGAGCGCGCCGCTGCGCTGCTCCAACAGCGGGTTCGAAGCTTCCTGGCCAACTAACCACTCGCGCGCAACGTGGGTAGATGGGGACGGTGATATCGGACCCCGAGCAGAGCCTCGCCCAGCGTGTACCCGACGGTCTGCCGGGCCACCACCAGGTAGAGGAAGCCCAGGATCGCGAAGATGGCAGCCGCGAAGGCGAGCTCGTTGGCGTCACCCCGGACGAGGTCGGTGAAGAGGCTCAGCACCCCGGCCACGGCGCCGATGACGAATAGATCGAGGCCAAACGCGACCGCGAGGCGCCACTTACCTTGACGAAGGACAGGAACCGAGGTGGGATCCGCCGGCGGCATGCGACGTGCTGCGAACAACCAGACCACAGCCACCGTCGCGACCACCGCTGCTCGCAGCGCATAGGCTTGAAACGGGCCGAGCAGTCGCTCGATGGGAGCACCGAAGAAGACTCCAAGACCTATGAAGGCAAGAAGCCAAACCGCGCTGGCGGGCGCTGCCCCCAACATGAACCGGCCAAGTTTCAGACCCACGGCGCCGGCGACCAAAGAGGTGTACACCCGAAGCCCGGGTAGGAGTCGCGAAACAGCGATCTGGGGTGGAGTGGCGTCCCGCAGCCTGGCCGCGGCGCGATCGTAAGGACCGGCAGCGTGCAACCGGACGGCAAAGCCGTGGATCCGGTCAGGTCCGATCCAGCGAGCCCACGTGTACGCCGTGAGAATGCCGCCGAGGACGGAAACGTAAGCCACCGGGACCACCAACCAGGCCGCAGGGCCTCCGCTCGCTATGAGAAGGCCGGCCCCGATCAGCACGGCCTCGCCTGGCGCCACGGGAAGGGGAAGGCCGGCCTCTTCGAGGAAGAGCAGCGCACAGACGATGGCGATTCCAGAGGCTTGCGGCGGCATGCAGGCCTACGTTCCCAGCGCGGGCTCAGGCGGCACCTTTGGGGGCGCGCCGAAGCCTGGGGAGCTTGAGCCTGAACGTCATCGTGCCCCGTTTCACGACCACGGCCTCGCCGTGCACGCTTTTCCAGATCGCCGACACGAGCACGCTCACGACGGCCACGGCGGGAAGAGCGAAGAGCGCCCCCCAGATGCCTCCGACCTCGGCCCCGACAAGGATGGCGAGGATCGCCACAGCCGGATGCAGGCCGACCGCGTGCCCGGAGATTCGGGGTGCCAGGAGGTTGTTCTCGGCCACCTGCATCACGGCGAAGAAGAGCGCGACCCAGAGCACACGTGGGAAGGGTTGAAAGGCCGCGATGATGATCGCCGGGACGGATCCCAGGATTGGGCCCACCATCGGGATCAGCTCGAAGAAGAAAGCGAAAAGTCCGATCACGGCTGGATAGGGCACCCCCAGAACAAAACAACCCAACCCGGCGGAGACGCCGATCAGCACAGCCATCGTGAGCTGCGCTCGGATGTAACCGCCCAGCACCTGCCCGACGGTGTCCTCCACGAACTGCACCTTGCTCTGCTGTTCGGCTGGAAAGAGGGCCGCGAGAGCGTTGCGAAAGCGCCGGCCGTCCACCATGAACCAGAAGCCGAGAAACAGGACCAGCACGATGTCGACCAGAGCTCCGACGACCGTGGTCACCACCTGAACGGCCTCCGTCAAGAACTGCCCCAGCGCCCCCTGGACGGCCGCAATGAGATTGGTCTTGGTCGTGGCGGCCGGTATCTGGATGCCGTAGGCGCTGGCGAGGTTGGTGAATGCGGCATTCCCTCGATCGAAATATCCCGGCAGCTGGCCCGCGAGCTGGCTCGCCTGACTGGTGAGAGGACGGATCAGCAGAAACCCGGCGAGCCCGAGCACGAGCAGCGCCACGACGTACACCCCGATCGCCGCCAGCCAACGTGGCAGGCCTCGGCTCTCCAGCCTCGAGAGCACCGGCTCCAATGCGTAGGCGAGGATGACGGCCAGCACGACGATGATCAGGATCCGCGTGATCCGGCTCAGGAGCCAGAGGCCGGCCACCACCAGTAGCAGCGCCAGCACGACAGCCAGGAGCTGATACGCCAGGCGCTGCCAATCGATGCTCTTCACGCGCTGCAATCTTGAAGGTTGGAGCCGAGCCTGCATTCACCAGTTCGGCTGTTGCTGAATTTGTTATGCCCGCCCGGCGAGGCTAACTGCGGGAATTCGCCAGCGCCCCGGGCGCCTGGCGATTGGTGGCGTAAGGCTCAGCAGGAGTAGGGAAGTGATACGCAAGCTTTTCAAGGTTCGGTTTCTTTTGCTCGTGTTGCCGGTCATGCTTGCTGGGGCTTGGCCCGTCGCCGCGCAGGCGGCCGCCGGGACGGGACCTGCCGCCGGTTTCGCCGTTCTGGCCAGCTCCGCGGTGACCTGTACAGGCTCCACCGTCACCGGAGCGGTTGGTGTTGCCAGCTCGAGCACCGCGGTCACCAACACGGGGTGCACGATGCCCACGGTTCAAGTGGCCACCGCCGCTTACGCTGACTTTCTCAACGTCTACAGCGGCATCGCCGGCAACCTCGGGGGCTGCACCGTGCTCACCGGCACCCTGGACGGGCGGTCCCTCTCGGCTGGCACTTACTGTTTCGCCGCCGCGGCGACGTTGACTGGAAAGCTCACGCTGAACGGCAACGGTCCGTGGTTGTTCGAAATTGGGACTGGCGGCACGGGAGCCCTCACGGCCACCAACTTCACGATCGTCGGCAGCAACCCGTGTGGCGCCACCTGGTGGGTGCGCCAGGCTGTCACCCTGACGACCTCGGCCTTCCAGGGCACCGTTCTCGCGGGCACCGACATCACGCTGACCAACACGGTCCTCGCCGGTCGCGCCTTTGCAAAGGGCGCGGTGACGATGACAACAAGCCATGTCATCGGATGCACGGGTGCCATTACCGGTGGCGGTGGTCACAACGGGGACGGTGACAACGACAACGACAAACAATGCGCATCGTCGGAAGACCATGGCCACGGCCAGGGCCACGACTCCGAGGGTTGCAAGTCTGGTGACTCGGACAACAAGGACAAGTCCAAGAACGACGATCACGGATCGTCGGATAACCAGGGTCATCACGGCGGCGACTAGGCATACAGAGGCGGCGCTTGGGTCGTGGTGGAGTAGAAGGTTGGCTCGTTGCGCCTTCGCCTCCACCGCGCCCTCGTCGCATACGACTGGAACTTGGGCGCAGTAGCCGATGCTCGAGGACGCCATCATCAGCATCGGGCACGCCAACGAAGCAGCGCGTGATCGCCACGACGCATTGCTCGCGCACCGGCGCCCGGTGCGGCTTCTCGATCATTGGTTGAACCAGGTCGAAATGCTCATGGAACGCAACGTGGGGGCGGTCCCCGAGCCTTTGATCGGCGAGATCGCGGGATTTCTGGGGGAGCAGGATCCTCTCTTGTATCGGCGGTTGCGGGCGAAGAAACAACTCAGGGCCTCGCAGGTGCTCGACCTGTTGTTCGAGGCCGAGGAAGGGTTTTTGCCGCGGGTGGCTCGGTTCGACGAGGATCTGATCGATGAGCCGCGGCCCGATCAGCCCCTCATCGAGTTCGATGGCGGAGGTTCATCGTCGCTTCCTGAGGAGTCGATCGGTGCCGGCGCGCTTGCGCTCGCCGGCCATCCGCTTGGCAGGCGCCCGGTCTAGAGCACTCACGACCACCTTGCGCGGGCGGCCGGGAGGACGACGCCCACGCTTGAAAGCCTCCAGGTCGTTGGGGAATATGGCCCACACGGTTCGCACCTTGATTCCGTACAGGCGCCCCCTCAGCAGCAACCGGCGCACATAGGCCTCCGATGCGCTGAGCTCGGTCGCAGCCTGGGCGACGGATAGTAGGCGGGGACGTGCGATGCCGAAATATTAGCGCGTCGACGCAACCATTTTCTGCTATGCTGAGCAACAGTTCCTGGACTGAGGCGAGGGCACGCGCTCTCGCGGTTGCCGGCCACCGATGGCAGTAGCCTTCTTGGCCCTTCCGCTTCGCGGACACTCCCAGGAGGAGACCAATGCCTGAAGTCAAAGAGACGTCCGACCGTTTCGTAGCCGCGTTCAACGCTCACGACCAGAACGCGCTCGACAACCTTCACGCCCATGACATCAAGTTCAACGCGCCGGGCGGCTTCAAGGCGACCAACGCCAAGGACGCCACCGCCTACGCCATGACATGGCTGAAGGCATTCCCCGACGGCAAGATGAAGGTTCGCAGCGAGATCATCAGTGGCCCCTGGGTCGTCCAGGAAGTCGTGATGGAGGGCACGCACACTGCCCCGCTCGAGAGCCCGACCGGCACCATTCCGGCGACCTACAAGAAAGTCGTCGGCTACGGCGTCCAGCTTTTCCGCGTGGAGAACGCAAAGATCGCCGAGGCTCGACTGTACTTCGACCAGCTCGACCAGATGACCCAGCTCGGGCTCATCCCGACGCCGGCCACGGTCTAACCCACCGACGTCAGAAGCCCGGCCCCGCATGGGGACCGGGCTTCTCTTTGTTTCGGCTTACGGCCGTCAGGAATCTGGCTTGACGGCGTTCCGTCGGGCACGGCCTGCCACCATCCGAAGCTGGAGAAGGCGGGCCGCACCGAACGCGAACACGATGAGAGCGCCGAGGATCATGGCGAACAACAGCGCCACGGCGAGAGGGAGACGACCGGAGAAGAACAGGAAGGACACCTCGACGCCCTGCTGGTTCTGCAGAATGAAAACGAGGATCGCCACCAGGGCGAGAAGGCCGACGACCACCGCGGTCCAGGCACCGCTGAGGCGCGTGCCGCTCTCACCAGGCAGCGGTTCGGGTTCCGGCGCGACCTCATGCGGGGGTGTGCTGTCCATCGTCCTCGTATTAGTGAACGTTCAGCAGGCTGACGCCGACGACGGTCACGAGTGCGGTCAACGCAGCGATCCACGAAGCGACGGTCCTCGCGCGCGAAAGCCGCGATGCCATTCGCCTGTTCCGAACCGCCCGCAGACGCTGCTCCAGCGTTGCCGGCTGAGCCAGGCTATTCAAGCTCCCGGACCCTTGCTGTCCAGAATCCCAGGCGTTGGCGGAATCTCTCGGCTTGAGCAGCGACCACGGGCACGTTGGTCAGCTCGACCTCGCGCCTGGCCTGCGGCGATTGCCTGGCCATGAGGTCTTCGATGCGCTTCAAGACCTTCTCTTCCATGGCCAGGATCTCGCGATAGATCTGTCTCCAGTAGAGCGCCTGTTCCATCGATGCGCTCTTGGGATCGGCCTCGCCGTCCATGGCTTGACTCGAATCGCCGCCTCGGGTGGCGGCCACGATATCCGGCCGCAGGCGATCTTTGCTGGAAAGTGTCATGCCACTATTTCGCGCCACCTGACATAAAAAGGTCAGTAATTTTTCAGGCGATATCCGAGAGGCTCGGCCTTAGGAGCCGACGCGGGTCAGTCGTCTGGGCTGAAGACCAGCGAATATCCACGCGATGGTCGGTTGACCAGCTCGGTCGGGATCTCGAGGTCGGTCAGGATCTTGCGGATGCGGCGCACATAGTTCCGCACCTCCTCCGGATGCAGCGCCGGGTCCGCCCAGGCTCTACCCATCAGCTGATTGACGGTGAAAAAACGGTGCGGGTGGTCGATCAAGAACTGCAGGAGCTGGTACTCCCGCTTCGTCAGGTGAGCCTCCCGTCCGCGGTGGCGGATCAACTGACCGTCTGGATCCAGCTGCAGTCCCTGGAGGTCCCACAGACGCTGGTACCAGAGATCGAGCCTTGTTTGATAGCCGCGCATCTGGCCTTCGATGATGCCCAGGTCGGCGGCGGCGGCCCGCTGGGCCACCGGGTGAAGCTTCGGCAGCTCCCGCTGAACACGCTCCAGCAGGCCGATCTTGAAACGGATCAGGTCGGCGTAGACCCCGATCCAGTGCCTGGCGTCGGCCCAATGGGTCGTATCCAGGTTTTCACCCTCGAGTCCTCCGCGGGGCGGCGAAGCTATACGGGCCACGCTATACAAATGTTACGGATGGCTGTCAACCCCCAACCGACCGGGTGAGTTTTAATGACAGGACAGATGGCTGGCGAAACTGTACTATTGTCGAGTTTTTGCGGATTCTGTGATATACGCCCGGAGGAGGGTCGCACTGTGAACGTACTGCGCCGGCTGCTGCTACCGCTCTTCCTGGCCGCCCTCGTGGGTGCCATTTGGCCTCTGACGGCCTTCGCTGCCACTGACCCCAACTTGGGGACCGCGGGCAATTTTGCGGTCCTGTCGGGCGCGGGCATGACCAACACCGGACCCAGCTGGATTACGGGTGCGATTGGGGCTTCGGCCGCGGGTATCACCGGGTTCCCTCCCGGAACCGCTGGGCCTCAGCACTCGGGTGACAGCGTCTACACAACGGCCGAGACGGACTTGGTGACCGCCTATAACAACGCAACTCAGCCAACCACCACCGATTACACCGGCGTCAACCTCGGCGGCCTGACGCTCGGGCCAGGGGTGTACAACCAGACGACTGCACCGACCTTGACCGGAACGCTGACCCTGAGTGGTGGTGGCGTCTACATCTTCCGGGAAGGCAGCACCCTCGTCACCGCGTCTGGTGCGCGCGTGGTTCTTACCAATGGCGCACAGCCATGCGATATCTTCTGGCAGGTCGCCAGCTCAGCCACGATCGCAACCTCGACCACCTTCGTCGGCAACATCATGGCCGTCGCAAGCATCCAGATGCAGACCGGAGCGACGCTCAACGGCAGAGCCCTGGCTCGCACCGCCGCTGTGACGCTCGACACCAACCGCATAATCCAGCCCTCCGGATGCCCCGGGGGTTTCACAAGGAGCTATCCCGCGCCCGCGTACGTCCCGCCGCCGGTCGGCAACATCTTGCCGGCGACGCTGGGCGTTCCTGCAGAGCTGCTTGCGCAGGTCCCGTGGCTGCTCGTGATCGCGGTCGGTAGCGGATTCGCGGCTGTGGCGTTGAGCGCGCGCAGCCGGAGGCGCCGCGGCCGGACCGCATAGCGGGCGACCGGCCGTGCCGGCACGCTGGTTGGCCGAGGCTGCTCTGCTGGCCGGTGTGATCTTGGCGACGCTCGCGTTCACCCCGAGCGACGGGCCCCAATTACCTAGCGTCGTCGATCCCGTCCCAGCCCCAGCGACGTTCGGCCACGCATCGTCGTCTTATTTCGCGTGGATGGGGCCGGCAGTCGGAGCCTCCAGCAACATCACAGTTCAGGCGCCCATCCCAGTCTCGCCGCCGGCGACGATCCTCATTCCTTCGCTCAACGTCCACCGTCCAGTTGAGGCCGTCGGGGTCGACCGCACCGGCATGATGTACCAGCCCGAGAACCTCTGGAACGCAGGTTGGTACAAGGGCGGCCCGGTGCCTGGTGCCCCGGGCGACGCGGTGATCGAGGGCCACGCGGGTTACCCGAACGCACCCCTGCTCTTCGGCAAGCTGCAGCAGCTCCACGCAGGCGACAAGATTGTGGTCGTGCTCGCCGACGGCAGCAGGCGCCTGTTCCTAGTCGCTTCTCAGGCCATCTGGCCCGCCGGGAAGACCCCTGCAGGCTTGGGCGAGCCATACGGCCCGCCGCGGCTCACCCTGATCACATGCACCGGCCCCTTCGACGATCACTACAAGACCTACGCCGATCGCCTCGTGGTCGAGGCGACGTACGCAGGTCTGGCGCCTTGAGTTCCCTCTCCCCTTAAGGGGAGAGGGTCAGGGTGAGGGGCAAACGCGGCAGTCCGGGCGGTTACTGCCTTTGTTACGGCACGTCAGGCATCGTTACGGCCAAGAGGTGACTACATAAATGGCAGTTCAGCAACCGTCTCCCGTATCAGCTCCGGCTTCAGCACCTGTTTCCTCTTCGATGGTCGAAGAGGGGCGCTACAACTTTCGCGCCGCGGCCGTGGTCGGTTTCATCGTCGGCGTGGTCGACATCCTCATCGCCGCCCGCTTCCTTGGCAAGCTGTTCGGCGCGTCCTCACAATCGGCATTCGTCAGCTTCATCTACTCGGTCAGCGGGCCGCTCGTGGCCCCGTTCCAGGGAATTTTCGGAAACGGCGGATCGAAGGCAAACAGCTTTGAGACCGCGGACCTGGTGGCGATCGTTGCGTATGCGGTGATCGGCTGGGGTCTCGTGATGCTCATAAGAATCATGACGGCGCCTCGCGGCACCAAACCGGCGACATCGTGAACGACCTGAAGTCCTTGGCCAAGAGGTGGAACAACGCCTCTGTGAGGCAATTCGCCACCGTTCCGGAACTTTCGGAGTCTCATCGCTGGCCGATGTTCGGCATGTTTGCGATCGGGCTTCTCGCAGGGGCGATCGGGTCCTACGCGGTGACCCAACGGTCACAGATCAAGCGCCTGGCCACACGCGCCCTCATGGAGAGGGAGGAGATGCTGGGTGAGTTGGGCGGGGTCGAAGTCGCAAAGCGCGTTTCGGTCACGTCACATCGTTCAAATCACCGCCGCAAGGCGACAGCGGAGGTTACCTAACATGGAGGGGTTCATCGTCTGGATCATCGTCGGCGCCATCGCCGGGTTCCTGGCCAGCAAGGTGCTGACGGGCAAGGGCATGGGCCTGATCTGGGACATCGTGGTCGGAATCCTGGGTGGCTTCCTTGGCGGCTGGCTGGCCGGCCTGGCCGGCATCGCGGCGACCAACATCGTGTTGGAAGTCGTGGTCGCGTTCGTCGGGGCCGTCATCCTGCTGGTCATCTTCCGTGCGCTGACTCACCGCGGAGTCCTTCACGCTTAGAGGGCATCCGCGCTTGTTACGGCCCTCCGGCTCCAACCCGCCGCGAGGGCCGTTTTTTTAAATCAGGCCGCTTCCTGCTTGGCGACCTTCGAGCGTCCGAGTAGGTAGTAAGCGGCGAATGCAACCACCAGCGCAACCAACACGCCGACGTTGGCGAAAGTCCACGGGCCGTTGTCTTTCGGCCCGAGCCCGAGCGGATTCAGCAGGTAGCCCTGCCAGCTGAGCCACGAAGCGAAGGTGTTGGTCACGAGGCCCCAGCCCAGGAAGGTCGCCACGACCGTGGTGCTGACCGCGACCCAGTTGACGACGCCGTAACGGCCGCGCGGGTTGTACAGGTCCGCCTCGGCGTAGTCGCGCTTCCGCAGCAGCAGGTCGGCGAGGAAGACGCCACACCACGCCGAGATGGGCACGCCGAGGGTGATCAAGAAGCCCTGGAAGGGACCGATGAAGTTGCTCGCGATCCAGACCACGTAGATGGTGCCGAGGATCATGATCACGCCGTCGATCCCGGCCGCCATCCAGCGGGGAACCTTGAGTCCGATGGTCAGCAGCGCCAGGCCCGACGAGTAGATGTCGAGCACGGCGCCGCCGATCAGGCCGCCGATCGCGACCAGCGCAAACAGCACCAGGTACCACGTCGGGAGCAGGGTGGTGAGGGCACCGATCGGATCGGCGCCGATCGCGGCGTTCAACTTCTGGTCGGACGCCGCGAGGAGCAGGCCGTACACGATCAGGACCACGGGCGCGATCGCGGCGCCGAACGTCGTCCATCCCACCACGCCGGCGCTCGAGGCGGAGCGCGGCAGATAGCGCGAATAGTCAGCTCCGCTGTTCACCCAGCCGAGGCCGAAGCCGGTGGCGGCGAAGATGAGAGCTCCCAGCACCGCCTGAGGCGATCCTGCCGGAACCGACGTGACCGCGCCCCAGTTGATGTGGCCGACAGTCAAGAGCACGTATCCCACGGTCAACACCGCGAGCGCGACAGTCAGAAATGCTTGCAACCGCATGATCAAGTTGAAACCGAATATCCCCGAGAAGACGACCACGCCCGCGACCACCAAGAACGCGATGATCTTGGTCGCGTCGCCGCCGCCCCAGCCCAGCCGGGTGAAGACGGTCGCGGTGGCGAGAGTGGCCAGCGAGACCAGGACGATCTCCCAGCCGACGAGCAGGATGTAGGAGAGGACAGCCGGCAGCTTGCCGCCCTGGACGCCGTACGCCGCCCGGGTCAGAACCATCGTCGGCGCCGACCCACGCTTGCCCGCCAGGGACACGAAGCCGACCAGCAGGAAAGACAGGATGGTCCCGATGAGGCCCGCGGCTGTGGCCTGCCAGAAGGACACGCCGAAACCGAGCAGAAAAGAGCCATAGCTGATGCCGAGCACGGCGATGTTGGCGGCGCACCACGGCCAGAAGAGGTCGCGAGGTCGTCCTTTCCGCTCGGCGCCGGAGATGACATTGATGCCGTTTTGCTCGATCGCAAGCGTCTCGGTCGGTCGGACCGCCACCCCAGTCGCCATGGTTGCTTCCTCCCCTCAAAACTGCTATTTGGCTGCGGCGAAATCCTACATCCAGCGACCGGCGCCGAATTCCTCCAGTTCCGCGGCGGTCGGCCCGGCGGCAGGACCTCGTCGCGACACCGCGTATGCGGCTGCCCGGTTTGCGAACAGGACGGCATCCGGCCAGCTCATGCCGCGCGCCAGGCCGGCCAGGTTGGCGCCGACGTGCACGTCTCCGGCGCCGCTCGTGTCAACCGTCTGAACCGCAACCGACGGCACCGCCAGCGGCTCCGAGCCGGCCCTGTGGATCGTCGCTCCGTCACGTCCCTGGCGCACGATCACGGTCGCGGATGGCCGCACCTGCGTCATCGCTGCTTCGACGCCGCCCATTGCCTCGGCCTCGCGTTTGTTCAGGCTCAGCACGTCCGCGCGGCCCAGTGCGGCGGCGAGCAGTCCAGCCTCGATCTCGGCCACCAGCGGCCCGGGATCCAGGACGAGGATGAGCCCCGGCGCCAGACCCGCAATGTGCTCGGCGATCGCCCCGCCTGCGCCCGGATAGGCCAGGTCGTAGCCGGAGACGTAAACCGCGTCCCCGTCCTCGTACCTGACTGTGCTCAGGTCGCCGGCATCGACCTGCGCGTCGGCTCCGCCCACGGTTACGAAGGTGCGCTCGCCATCAGGCTCGACGAGAGCAAGCGTCCACCCGGTGTCGAGATGAGAGTTGGGCGGGCGGGCGATGGCGATGCGCTCGCCCTCGAGCGCGCCGCGCACGACGTCGCCGAAAGGCCCAGTCCCGTGAGGACCCGCGTAGAGCCCGGGTAGGCCCAGCCTTGCCGCGGCCGAGAGAACGTTGAAGGCTCCTCCCGCGGCCATGCCGCGTTGTGCCGCGAGAACGTCGCCGCCACGGTCGGGCAACTTGGGGACCTCGAGGATGAGGTCGACGATCACGCTGCCCAGCGAAACGAGGCGAAGGATCACCGTCTTCGCAATGCGAGGAGACCGTCCACGAGCGGCTCGAAGTCGAGATCGTTGACCTCGCGGACCATGCGCACCGCGCTCTCTGGCAGCGATGACAAACCAGTCGTCGCTCCAACCATTGCTCCGGCCAGCGCCGCCATGGTGTCGGTGTCGCCTCCCAACCCGGCCGCTCGGGCGCAGGCCTCCCACGCGTCGCCGCGACTCAGGTTGGCCACCCCGAAGGCGGTTGGCACCGACTCGGCGGTCTCCACGCCTGTTCCGAACCGCTCGACGAGCGCATCCACGCTGTCCTTCCTCAACGCTTCCTGGAACATGCTGGCGAATCCGAAGTGGCCCGCGGCACGGATCGCGTGCGGTGCGGCCTCCTCGAACGTCGCGCCGTCCACGCCGGCCGCCACCACCGCCGCGACCGCGGCGGCCCCCGCGTGAGCGACAGCCGTGTCGTGAGTGACGAGGTCCGCCGCGACAACCGCGGCGATCAGGCGCTCGAGCGGCTCGATCGGGGTGGCGATTCCGACCGGCGTAATTCGCATGGCGGCACCGTTGGTCGTCCCCGTGCGGCCCGTCAACCTTGGATCCTGACCGGCCGCGACCGCGGCCAGCGCCTTTTTGGTGGATGGGCCGAGCAGCTCGGAGTGGCCGCGCTCCGCCATCTCGCGTTCCCACGCCAGCAGCGCGTCCGCCAATTTCTGTGGCTCGATGGTGCCACGGCCGCTGATCAGCAGGCGCGCGATGACCATGCACTGCGTGGTGTCGTCGGTGACCGTTCCAGCTGGAAGCCCATGTGAGATCGGGTTATCGGCCGGTCCGTCGCAGAAGGCAGGTGGCGAGCCGATGACCTGAGCCGCGCGTATCCTGTCGAGCTCCTGGGTCGGCATCCCGAGCGCGTCACCGATCGCGAGCCCATAAAGCGCTCCGAGCGCCCGATCAGTGAACACCCAAACAGGCTATCCGCGTCGGTGACGCCAACGGAGCCGAGTTCCCGCGCTCGATCGGTGCCGTTGGATCCACGGAGGCGAAATCAGCCGGCGGAGGCCGCGCTACCAGCGCTCGCGATTCACCCCGTGAAGTCCCTTCAGCTTCGCCGTCGGCGTCGGCCGGCCGGTCAGCACGACGACCGGGATATGACGGCACGAATCGTCAGACCGCAGGGCCTGGATGAAGCCGAGCCTGTCCTGGCCGTTGGCGACCAGGTGGATGAAGATCACGTTCGGCGCTGTCTGCTTGGCGCGACCCAGCCCTTCCGTACCGCTGCGAGCGACGACCACGCTGTAGCCGTCGTCCTCGAGCCGTCGCTGGGTTGCCAGACTGGAAGCCGAATCGTCATCGACCAGTAGAGCGGTGGAAGTCCTTGCATCCATGGCGTACCTCAGGTGTCCTTCTCAGCCAGTGACGCCAGGTTCGCGGGAGGAAACGCCAGCCTGTCGGTGGGGGGTCTTACTTAAGTCTAGTGGCGCCGCGCAGGCCGGTACCGTCTTCGCGCAATAGTTCTGCCGCGGGCGGGCGTGGGCGCGGGCGCATGCGCGCTTTCGTCCAGGTACATCCAGTCACCGCCGGACTTGAGCACGTTCGGGTCCACGGTGCGCAGCGCGGGAGCGCCCTGGCGGCGCAGCTTGGCCCACTTTTCGCCGTCCTCGTCCGTGATGAACGTGAGGGCCCGACCGGTGTTTCCGTTGCGCGCGGTCCGTCCGACGCGGTGAGTCATCGCCTCGGCCGTGTCGGGCAGGTCGTAGTTGACGACGAGGCCCACATGGCTCAGGTCGAGGCCTCGCGACGCGACGTTCGTCGCCACGAGCACGTCCGCACGCTCCTTCCGAAAGTTCTCCATCACGTGGTCGCGGGCGTTCTGGGCCATGTTGCCCTGCAGCTCGACGGACTTGTGACCCATCCTTTGCAGGTCTCGGTTGAGCTTGCGCACACCGTGCTTGGTGCGACCGAACACGATCGTGCCGCGATGCTGGTGAAGGATCTCGCTCAGCAGCCGCAGCTTCAGCCCGAGACTCGTCCGGACGAGCCCATGCTCGAGGAGCGAGGGACCCTCTGTGACGAGCTTGACCCGCAAAGGGTCATTCAGGTGCTTGGCGATCATCTTGTGGACCCACTCCGGCATGGTCGCCGACGCGAGCACCGTCTGCGGGGAGTACGTGAGGCCGAGGATCCGCTCGACGTCACGCTCGAAGCCGGCGTCCAGCATCTGGTCCGCCTCGTCCAGGACGAGGTACTCGACGCGGCTGAGCGAGATCAGCTTTTTCTCGATCATGTCGAGGATGCGGCCCGGCGTGCCGAACACGACGTCCACGCCGCGCTTCAGCGCCTGCTGCTGCGTGTGGTAGCCGACGCCGCCGTAAAGGAGGGCGCTGCGCAGTCCTGAATCGAGCGACTTGAAGACGGCATCGGTCTGGATCGCGAGCTCACGGGTGGGCGCAACGATCAGGGCGCGCGGACCGGGACTTCCCGGCTTGAACCGCTCCATGAGCGGAATGAGGAACGCGACGGTCTTGCCGCTTCCTGTCGGAGATTGGACTACGACGTCCTTGCCCTCTAGTAGGGCCGGTATCGATTCCGTTTGAACGCGATTGGGTGTGGTGATGTTCTGCCGGGCCAGCGCGGCAAGAATGCGCGCGCTAACGCCGGCTTCGGCGAATGTTTGCAACGAAGCTCCAGGGTGCCTCTCTTTTTCTTCTTATTTGCCGCGATCTACAGGGCTCTGTTTGCGTACAGGAAGAGAGGACCCGAGCGGGCGACGCACGCTTGCGTCGACGTCAGTGTACCGGATCGCGGGCTAGACCCCTGATTCCTGGACGTGTTCAACTTATTCGTGCCATGCCGAAGGTGACATTCATCGGCGCCGGGAGCGCCGTCTTCGCCCGGCAGCTGATGACCGACATCCTGGCCGTCGAGGGCCTGGAGGACGGCGTGTTCGCGCTCGTCGACATAGACGCCACGCGTCTTGACCTCGCCAGGCGGATCGCCGAGCGTCTCGTCCAGCTGAAAGGCAAGCGCTGGAAGGTCGAGGCCTCGACCGACCGCCTCGAGGTGCTGAAGGGCACCGACTACGTCATCAACTCGATCGAGGTCGCGGGCCTCAAAAACGTCCGATTCGACTACGACATACCGATGCACTACGGCGTCGACCAGTGCATCGGCGACACCATCGGCCCGGGCGGGATATTCAAGGCTCTCCGCACCGGCCCGGCGTGGCTGAACATCGTGAAGGACGTGCAGCGCCTCGCGCCCAAGGCCGTCGTCCTCAACTACACCAACCCGATGTCGATCCTCACACTCGCGGCCATGCGCACCACGGACCAGCCCGTGGTCGGCCTCTGCCACAGCGTGCAGGGCACCTCGCGCCAGATCGCGGGCTACCTCGACGTCCCGTATCCCGAGATGGTCTGGGAGTGCGCCGGCATCAACCACAACGCGTGGTTCACGAAGCTCGAGCGCAACGGCAAAGACCTCTACCCCGAGCTGCGCAGGCGAGCGGGCGACCCGAAGATCTATGAGAGGGACCCCGTCCGTTTCGAGGTGATGCTGCACCTGGGCGCCTTCGTCACCGAGTCCAGCGGCCATTTCTCCGAGTACGTGCCCT
This sequence comes from Candidatus Sulfotelmatobacter sp., assembly GCA_035602465.1. Lineage (GTDB taxonomy): Bacteria > Chloroflexota > Dormibacteria > Dormibacterales > Dormibacteraceae > 40CM-4-65-16. The sequence goes on from DATNMQ010000157.1 coordinate 23,562, forward strand.
ACTTCCGCAAGCGTCCCGACCTGGTCAAGAAGTACACCCGGCTCGGCTACCTCGGGGAGAGCGGCTTCTACGCCAACAACTGGCCGCGCTGGCGGCGCGAGAACGACGAGTCGATCGAGGCGATGCTGCGCGGCGAGAAGCCGGTGCCGCTCGAGCGCAGCCTCGAATACGGCGCGGACATCATCGAGGCGATCGAATGCGGCCGCGAGTCGAGCATCTACGGGAACGTGCGGAACGCCGGCTCCATCGACAACCTGCCCGACGGCTGTGTCGAGGTCGAGTGCCGCGTCGATCGCGGTGGGATGCACATGCAGCGCTTCGGCCCGCTCCCGGAGCAGCTTGCCGCGCTGAACCGATCGCACATGGCGGTCCACGAGCTGGTCGTCGAGTCGCTGATCGAGCGCGACAAGCAGAAGGCGAAGTACGCGTTGATGCTCGACCCTCTGACCGCCGCCGTGTGCTCGCCCGAGGAGATCGACCGGCTGTTCGAGGAGATGTGGACGGCCGAGCGGGAGAGCCTGACTCCCTTTACTAGGCCACCGCGCGGCCGAACTGCCGCGCGCCGATCACCACCGCCACGGCCGACAGGACGACGAGGATCACGACCCCTTTGATCACGCTGGGATCGCCGATGTTGCCGAGAAAGATGTGGCGCGCCGCGTCCACCGCGTACAGGAGTGGGTTCACAGCCGCAATGTTCTGCAGCCACTGGGGCGCGATGGTCATCGGCAGCAGCACGCCAGATAGAAGCAGGATCGGCAGGGCCGCCGTGAACACGATCGGCGCGTAGGTGTCCTCGCTCTTCACCGCCAGAGCGACCGCGTAGGCGATGGAAGCGGTCAGCAGGCCGATCAAGCCGATCAACGCCAGCACCACGACGACGCCGAGTGGATTGATGCTCAACCCGAATGGCAGGGCGATCAGGATCAGGATCAGCGACTGCATGACGATCGAGAACATATCGCGCAGAGCTCGTCCGAACAGCAGCGCGACGCGGCTCACGGGTGTCACTCGCAGCCGCTCGATCACGCCCATGCGCAGCTCGGAGATGAGGCTGAACCCGACACCTGCCGCCCCGAACATGCCGAGCTGAACCAGGAGCCCCGGCACAAAGACGTTGTAGGCGCCGCCGGGCGGAAAGCCGCGCATTGCGGCGATCGGTTTGAGCAGCGGAGCGAACAGGACCAGGTAGAGCACCGGCTGGAGCACGCCGATTGCGACCCACGCGGGGTTGTGGATGAAGATCCCGAAGTAGCGAACGAACACGAGCCAGGTGTCGCGAAGCACCTTCATGCGGCCGCCTCGCGCAGCGACCGGCCGGTCTGGCGCAGGAAGACGTCATCGAGGCTCGGCCGGTGGAGCTCGACGGTGATCAGCTGCAGGTTGGCGCCCTCGAGCAGACGGAGGATATCCGGCATGGCGACCTCGCCGCGGTCCACATATAGAAGGACGAAGCCGTTCTCCAGCTTTGCCTCGCGCACGAAGGGCTGGTCCTTGACCAGCTCGAGCGCCCGCTGCTGGTCGCCCGCGATGCTGAACGTGACGACGTCACCCGCGACGGCGCGCTTGAGCTCTTCCGGCGTGCCCGCGGCGACGATCTTTCCGTGGTCGATGATCGCGACGCGATCGCACAGCGCGTCCGCCTCGTCGAGATAGTGCGTTGTGAGAAAGACGGTGGTCCCGCGGTCGTGCATCTTTCGCACCTCTTCCCAGACGCGAGCGCGGCTCTGCGGGTCGAGGCCCGTGGTCGGCTCGTCGAGGAAGAGCAGCTGCGGGTCGTGGACCAATCCGAGTCCGATGTCCAGGCGGCGCTTCTGGCCGCCCGAGTACGTGCCGACCTTGCGGTCCGCCGCGCCCTCGAGCTCCAGCATCTCGATGAGCTCGGAGGCTCGCTTGCGCGCCTCCGCCGTGGACATGCCATAGAGCCGGCCCTGGAACACGAGCTCCGTGCGGCCGGTGATCTCGCGGTCGGCGCCGCCCGCCTGTCCGACGTAGCCGATGCGCTCGCGGATCTTGGCGGGCTGCGTCGCCAGCTCGCAGCCGGCCACGCGCGCGGTCCCTCCGCTTGGCGCAAGCAGCGTCGCGAGCATGCGCAGCGTCGTGGTCTTGCCGGCGCCGTTTGGTCCGAGGAAGCCGAAGATCTCCCCGCGCGTGACCGAGAGGTCGACGCCTGCTACCGCCTCCACTTCCCGCCCGCGCGACCTGAACACGCGGCGAAGGCCGCGCGTCTCGATCACAGCCTCAGCGTCTTGCCCGACCATTCGCCACGATTTTGCCGGACGCGGGTTGTCGGGCGTCTGGTGGGGCGCCGGTCACCAGGTCCCAGAACGCCTCCTGCGCGGGTCCGCCGCGCGCTGCCCGGCGTACGGCGCAGATCTTGCGCAGGACCGGCGGGATCGGAAGTCGCTTCAGAAGGCCGCTGGCGATGTCGGAGGCCACCGCCCGTTTGGAGAGCGCCGCAAACCCCAGGCCGGCCACGGCGGCCGCGCGTACGTATTCGGGGTGGCCCAGGTTGAGCACGTCGACCTTGTCGTATGCGTCGCCCAGCATCTCGCGCACGTTCCGCTCAGCCGACCACTGCGGGCCTCGACCGAGGTAGAGGTACTTGGCGAAGTCGTCAGGCGAGATCCGCTTCATTTGCGCGAGCGGATGCTCGCGATGCGCGACCAGGACGAGCTCGTCTAGGGTCAGCTCGAAAACAACCAGCTCTGGGTCCGGCGCCCCTTCGATCATTGCGCAGTCGAGCGACCCGGCCAGCACGCGACGGTTGAGGTCGGCCGACGGTTCGACCGCTATGTCCAGTTTTAGCCCGGGGTGCCGCCGCGCGAACTCCGCCAGGTGCGGCGGCATGTAATAGGTCGCGCACGTCGGGCTCGCGCCCACGTGCAGCGAGCCTGCTTGAAGCTGCTTCATCGCCTGCGCCGTGTCGTCGAGCACCTGCAGGGCACGCAGGGCCGCCCGGCAGGCCTCCGCGAGCGAACGCCCCGCGTCGGTCAGCCGGACGCCCCGACCGTCACGCTCCAGGAGCTGGAGGCCGACCGCCTGCTCGAAGTGATGCACCTGCTGGGTGACGGCCCCCTGGGTCAGGAACAGCTGCGCCGCGGCCTTCGAGATGTGCTGGGTCTCGGCGACCGCGACGAACGAGCGGATCTGCTCGAGGCTGAAAGCCGGCCTGGCCACGCGGACATATTAGCCGCGCTTATTGAACCGATTACGAACAATCGAAGCTGAGAATCTTAATGAAGCTGAACTGGTGCGTTAGAGAGGTACGGTTCAGAAGGCCTCGCGCATGCGGGGAAGGGTTAAGGAGGGATGGATGCTGCGTCGAGCTTTGGCCTGTCGGCAGGCCGGTCAGGGGATGGTCGAGTATGCCCTGATCCTGGTCCTCGTTTCGATCGTCGTCATCGTGATTCTTATGACCATGGGCAACCAGATCCTCAACGTCTTCTCCAACGTGGTGGTAGCCCTCGGGGCATGAAAGTCCGCGCCGAGTAGCGGGAGGGCGCCGCCCTCCCGCTCGGCGCTGATTCATCGATAGTTAGGTGCAATGTCCCAGCCGTGGTGGCGAAGCGCTGTTTTCTATCAGGTCTACGTCCGCAGCTTCGCCGACTCCAACGATGACGGCGTAGGCGACCTTCCCGGGATCACCTCCCGGCTCGGCTACCTGAAGGAGCTCGGCGTCGACGCTCTCTGGCTGACGCCGTTCTACCCCTCACCGCAAAAGGACCACGGCTACGACGTCGCCGACTACTTCGGCGTGGAGCCCGCATATGGCACCCTCGCCGACTTCGACGGCCTGGTCGCTCGCGCCCATGAGCTGCGCCTCAAGGTGCTGGTCGACGTCGTGCCGAACCACACCTCGGACCAACACGAGTGGTTCAAGGCCGCGCTCTCGTCGCCGGACAGCCCCTTTCGCGACCGCTACCACTTCGCGGACTCGAAACCGGACGGGTCGCCGCCGAACAACTGGACGTCTTCGTTCGGCGGGCCGGCGTGGTCACGCGAGCCGGGCGGCGACGGCTGGTATCTCCATCTCTTCGCGCCCGAGCAGCCCGATCTGAACTGGTGGAACCCCGAGGTGCCCAGGGAATTCGAACGCATCCTGAAGTTCTGGCTGGACCGGGGCGCCGACGGCTTTCGGATCGACGTGGCCTCCGCCCTGTTCAAGCGGCAGGACCTCGCCGACCGGCCTGTCATCCACGACCCGGTCTACGGAGCTCCACGGCTGGACTCGGCCTTCGCGATCGTCGACCAGCCCCAGCTCCACGACGTCTACCGCGGCTGGCGCCGTTTGGCCAACGGCTACGAGCCCGACCGCGTGCTCGTAGGCGAGATCTTCGAGCCGAGGCGGCACGCGAAATACATCCTCCCGGACCAGCTCCACATGGCGTTCGCCCTGATCCATCAGCCGTGGGACGCAGCGCTCTGGCGGCGCTCGATCGAGGCGAACCGCGGCGCGCTGCAGGGGCCCGGCACGGAGCCGACCTGGACGCTTGCCAACCACGACGTGGTGCGGCCCGTGACGCGGCTCGCGGGCGGCGCCGTGGGTCGAGCCCGCGCCCGCGCCGCGCTGCTGCTGCTTCTCGGCCTGCCCGGCCAGGTCTTCCTCTACCAGGGCGAGGAGCTCGGGCTCGAAGAGGTCGATCTGCCGGATGGCGTGCGCCAGGACCCCATCTTCATCCGCACCGAGGGACGCCAGGCGGGCCGCGACGGCTGCCGAGTGCCGATGCCCTGGCACCGCGGCCGCCCTCATGCGGGCTTTTCCACCGCCGACCCGTGGCTGCCTGTTCCGGTGGGTTGGGACAGCCTCGCCGTCGACGCGCAGGCGGGAAACGGTGAATCGATGCTCTCTCATTTCCGCCGCGCCCTGGCGGCCCGGAAGCGGCTCGGTGCGGGCTTGAGCGACCGGCTCGAATGGTCGAGGTCGGCGGAGGGCGTTCTCGCCTACACGCGGGGCAGGCTCGCGGTGGCGTGCAACTTCAGGTCGCGGCCGGCGAAGCTCGAGGCGAACGGCGTCCTTGGGCTGGCGAGCGATCCGCTGGTGTCGCTTCGGTCCGGCGTGCTCAGCCTGCCGCCGAACTCCGCCGCCTGGCTGATGCGGCGGCGGTGAGCCTCGTCCGCAGCGGCCGGTGAGCCATCAGCCGGCGGAACTGCTCGCCGTCAGCCTCGACATCCAGGTCGGTCGGAGCGCTTGGGCGGTATCCATGGGGTCGACGCTGGTGGCCAGGCTATGCCCCGTGGGTTAAGGGTGAAAGTGGGAGAAAGTTAAGGCCGGGCGACCGTTTTGGGGTGCATTTGGCCTACGGCCGGAAGCCTTAACCGGCGCCTAACCTGGGGCCCGTGCGCAACCGCTAAAGTTCCTAGCGTGGCGGTCGGAGCCCACCCCGAACCGGAATCTGCGCCTGTCCTCTCGCCGGCCAGTGCCCGCTACATCAACCGCGAGCTGTCGCGGCTCGACTTCGACGAGCGGGTGCTCGGCATGGCTGGAGATCCGAGGCTTCCGCTCCTCGAGCGGGTTCGCTTCCTGGCCATCTTCAGCCAGAACCTGGACGACTTCTTCCAGGTGCGCGTGGCGGGCCTCAAGGAGCAGCTGCTGGCCGCGGTGGCGGTCGCCTCGCCCGACGGCATGTCCCCGCTGGAGCAGCTGCGGGCAATCCGGACCCGGGTCGAGGGCCTGGTCGCTCGCCAGCTGGCGATCTACAACCGCGAGATCGTCCCGACGCTCGCGGACGCGGGCATCGCGCTGGTGCGCCGCGAGGACGTCAGCAAGAAGGAGCTGAGTCAGCTTCACACGATGTTCCGCGAGCAGATCTTTCCGGTGCTCACTCCGCTGGCGGTCGACCCGGGCCACCCGTTCCCCTACATCTCGCACCTCTCGCTCAACCTGGCGGTGATCGTCCGCGACCCCCAGCGCAAGCAGCAGCGCTTTGCGCGCGTCAAGGTGCCGCCGGTCTTGCCGCGTTTCATCGCGCTGGTCGAGGGCGAGCGCTACATCCCGCTCGAGGACGTGATCGCGCTGCACCTCACCGCGCTGTTTCCCGGCATGGAGATCGTCGCCAACCATCCATTCCGTGTGACGCGCGACGGCGACCTGGACGACGTGGACAGCGACGCCGAAGACCTGCTGGCCGCGATCCAGACCGAGCTCCGCCGCCGGCGCCGCCACGCGCGCGTGGTGCGTCTCGAGGTCGAGCCAGGCATGTCGGGCGAGGTGCTCGAGCTGCTCACTCGCGAGCTCGAGCTGCAGCCGGCCGACGTGTATCACAACGAAGGCCTGCTGGACATGGGCAGCCTGTCGGTGCTCACGTCGATCGACCGCCCTGACCTGAAGGCCGAGACGTGGACCCCGACGACACAGCCCCGTTTGCGCGGTCTCGCGGCCGAGGTCCCGGACCTGTTCGCCGTGCTGCGCTCGGGCGACGTGCTGGCGCACCACCCGTACGACTCGTTCGCGACCTCGGTCGAGGCGTTCATCGACCACGCCGCCGGCGACCCCGACGTGCTCGCCATCAAGCAGACCCTGTACCGGACATCAGGCCCCGCGAGCCCGATCGTCCGCGCGCTCATGCGCGCCGCCGAGCGCGGCAAGCAGGTGGTGGCGCTCGTCGAGATCAAAGCCCGAGGCGACGAGCAGGCGAACATCGGCTGGGCAAGAGCGCTCGAAGAGGCGAACGTGCACGTCGTGTACGGGTTGCTGGGCCTGAAGACTCACGCCAAGGTGACGCTGGTCGTCCGACGCGAAGGCGCCCACATCCAGCACTACCTGCACGTCGGCACGGGCAACTACAACCCGAGCACGGCGCGCATCTACGAGGACGTGAGCTTGTTCTCCGCCGACTCGGACCTCGGCGCCGACGTGACCGAGCTGTTCAACCTTCTCACCGGCTACAGCAGGCAGAACAAGTACCGCAAGCTGCTGGTGGCGCCGACGAACCTTCGGGTCGGCATCACGCAGCTGATCGAGCGCGAGGCCGTGGTCGGCGGCCGGATCATCATCAAGGTCAACAACCTGATCGACCAGGAGATCATCGACGCGCTTTACACCGCGTCGCAGTCGGGCGCGCAGATCGATCTTCTTGTCCGCAGCATGTGCTCGCTGCGGCCGGGCGTGCCGGGCCTGTCGGAGCGGATTCGCGTGCGCTCGATCGTGGGCCAGTTCCTAGAGCACTCGCGCATCTTCAGCTTCGGCAACGGGGGCAGGCCGGAGTACTACCTCGGCTCGTCCGACCTCATGCCGCGCAACCTGGACAGGCGCGTGGAGGCGGTCGTTCCCGTGAGCGACCCGAGGCTGTGCCAGCGGCTGCAGCAGATCCTCGACGTCTCTCTCGCCGACGACATGCTCGCGTGGGACCTCGGCCCGGACGGCAGCTGGCACAAGGTGCCGACCGTGCGCGGGCTCAACTCGCACGAGCGCTTCAAGGAGCTAGCGCTCCAGAGCGCCCACGGCAACGGCAACCTCAATGGGGTGAACGGCGTAACGCATGCTTGAACGAGAGGTGAAGCTCGGGGCAGGCCCCGCGTTCCACCTCCCAGACCTCGCCGGGGTCATCGAGGGCGTGACGGTTGCCCCCGCGGAGACGGTGCGGATGGAAACGGTCTATTTCGATACCGCTGACCTTCGCCTCGCGCGCTGGGGGGTCTCGCTGCGGCACCGCGCGGGCGAGGGCTGGACGCTCAAGCTCGCGCCGCCCAAGCCGGACGCCGGCCGGCCGGCCGGGATGATCGAGCGCGACGAGCTGACCTTCCAGGGCGGCGCCAAGAAAGCGCCCGAGGCGGCGATCGGCGTAGTGCGCGCCTACGTCCGCAAGGCGGAGCTTGTGCCGGTGGCTCGACTCTCGACCATCCGCAAACGCGTGCGCCTCGTCGACGCAGCAGGCGCCCGCGTCGCCGAGGTCGTCGACGACGAGGTGTCCGTGCGCGACGGCCGGCGGGTCGCCGCTCGCTTCCGCGAGATCGAGGTTGAGGTGACCGGCGGCGACGGAGCCGAAGGCGTCATCGCTCCCATCGTCAGCCGCCTGCGCGGCGCCGGGGCGGGCGCCCCCGACCCCACGCCCAAGTACATTCGCGCGCTCGGCCCACGCGCCACCGAACCGCCGGAGGTCGCGCCCCAGCCACTTCCGCCGGAGGCCGCGGCGAAGGATGTCATTCGCGCGGTGCTGGCCGAGTCCGTCGCGGCGCTGCTGCACCACGATCCGCTGGTCCGCACCGGCCGCGACCCGGAGGCGGTCCACCAGGCGCGGGTCGCCACGCGCAAGCTGCGTTCCAACCTGCGGACCTTCGGGCCGCTGCTGGACGCGGAGTGGACCGAGCCGCTGCGCTCGGAGCTCGGATGGCTGGCGATGGGCCTGGGCGCGGTGCGCGACCGCGAGGTGCTGCTCGAGCGCCTGCGTCTGCGCGCGGCGTCCCTGCCCGCCAACGACGTGCGCTCGGCAGGCTCGCTGCTGAAACTGCTGGAGACCGAGATCGACGCGCTGCGCAAGAAGCTGATGGTCGACCTCGACTCGCAGCGCTACATCGACCTGCTCGAGCGCCTCGTTCTCTCTGCACACTCTCCCAACACGCTGCCTGACGCGGACCAGCTCGCGCGCACGGTGCTGCCGGCTCTCGCCAGCACGCCGTGGCGCCGCCTTCGCTCCGCTGTGCGCCAGCTCCCCGAGACACCGACCGACCCGGAGCTGCATCGCATCCGGATTCTCGCCAAGCGCGCGCGCTACGCGGCGGAGGCGGTCGCGCCCGTGGTCGGTCCGGATGCAGCCGCGTTCGCTCGCGCCGCGGCCAAGCTGCAGACCATCCTCGGCGAGCACCAGGACAGCGTCACCGCGCAGGCCTGGCTGCGGGCCGCGCGGGTCAGCGGACGGCGTGCGTTCGTCGCGGGCCAGCTGATCGCGCTCGAGGGCATCGCCGCGGGCGACGCGCGCGCGAAGTGGCCGAAGGCCTGGAAATCGCTCGACAGCAAGCGCGTGCGCGACTGGATGACCTGAACCTTGGCGACCTTCTACGTGGTGCGACACGCCAAGGCCGGCAGTCGCAGCCACTGGACGGGCGACGACCGCAAGCGACCGCTGAGCAAGAAGGGGCATGAGCAGGCCGAGAAGCTCGTCTCGGTCTTCGAGGCATATCCGATCCAGGCGATCTTCTCGAGCCCGTACCTTCGCTGTTTGCAGACGGTCGAGCCCCTGGCGAAGGCGCACCGCATCACTGTCAAGACCTCGTCCTCGCTCGGCGAGGGGCACGGCCTGGCCGGCCTCAACGACTTCTTCAACAACGGCAAGCTCGACCACGCGGTCCTCAGCACGCATGGGGACATCGCCTGGGAGCTCGTCGAGGACCTGGTCAACAGGCACGTCATCAGGCCGGGCGAGGGAGGGTTCGACAAAGGCTCGACCTGGGTCGTCGACGTAGACGACGGTGTCGCAGGCCAGGCGCGCTACATCCCGGCGCCGTGATCAGCAGGCTGCGTGCCGGCATGGCCGCGGCGGCGAATCCTGAAAAGGCCGTTGGGATGCAGGCGTACATGAAATCGAGCATGCCCTACTACGGAATCAACCTGCCCGAGGTCCGCGCCATCAGCAGGACGGTTTTCGAGGAGACGCCGGCCGGCTCCTGCGAGGAGTGGCGCGCGGCGATCCTGGAAATGTGGCGCGGCGCGCGATATCGCGAAGAGCGATACGCGGCCCTCTACCTGCTGCGCATGACAAGGCATCGCGATTGCCTGCAGCCGGACGTCATGCCGCTGCTCGAGGAGATGGTCGTGAGCGGCGCCTGGTGGGACTTCGTGGACGACCTGGCTATGGTCATAGGCGATCTGCTGCGCAAGCACCCGAAGCAAATCAGGCCGCTCATGCGTCGCTGGAGCACCGACCCGAATCTCTGGAAGCGTCGCGTCTCGATCATCTGCCAGCTTGCCTTCAAGCGCGAGACCGATCTCAAACTGCTCTACGCCAACATCGAACCGAACCTCGCCGACCGCGACTTCTTCATCCGCAAGGCGATCGGCTGGGCGCTGCGCCAGTACGCATGGACGGACCCCAAGGAGGTCGCGCGCTACGTCCGCCGGCACGAGGACCGGCTCAGCGGCCTGAGCCGCCGCGAGGCGCTGAAGAACATTAGCCTTCAATCGTGACCGTGACGCTGCGGGGCGCCGGGCTGACCGAGGACGACGTGGTCGCGGTCGCCCGCCACGGCGAGAAGGTCGCCCTGGCCGCGGCCGCCCGAACCAGGATGGAGCGCAGCCGAGCGCTCGTCGAGCGCGCAGCCAGCTCGCGTGATCCCGTCTACGGCGTTTCGACCGGCTTCGGGGCGCTGGCCGGCACTCGCGTCGCGCCGCTGCGTCAGCCGGAGCTGCAGCTGGCGCTCATCCGCTCGCACGCGGCGGGCGTCGGACCGCCCGTCGAGGACGAGGTGGTGCGAGCCACGATGCTGCTGCGGGCACGCACTCTCGCGATGGGCATGTCCGGCGTGCGGCCCGTCGTCGCCGAGACGCTGATCGGGATGCTGAACGAGGGCGTGACGCCGCTCGTCCCGCGCTACGGCTCCGTCGGGTGCAGCGGCGACCTCGCGCCGCTCGCGCACATCGGGCTGGCGCTCGTCGGAGAGGGCGATGTCGTCGACGCCGCAGGCGTCCGCCGGCCCGCGGCGCAGGCGCTGAAGGCGGCGAAGTTGAAGCCGGTCAGGCTCGAGACCAAGGAGGGCCTGTCGCTCATCAACGGCACGGACGGCATGCTCGGCATGCTGCTGCTCGCGTGCGCGGACGCGGAGCGGTTGTTCCGCACCGCCGACGTCACCGCCGCAATGTCGGCGGAGGCGCTCCTCGGCACCGATCGCACCTTCCAGGCCGAGCTTCACGAGTTGCGTCCTCACCCGGGCCAGGTGGCGAGCGCCGCCAACCTTGCGAAGCTCATGAAGGGTTCGCAGGTCGTGGTCTCGCATCGTCACTCGCAGCACGCAGTGCAGGATTCCTACTCGGTGCGCTGCAGCCCGCAGGTGGCGGGAGCGGCGCGGGACACGCTCGCGTTCGCGCGCCGCACGGCCGAGATCGAGCTCGGGTCGACCATCGACAACCCGGTCGTGCTGGAGAACGGGGAGGTGGAGTCGAACGGCAACTTCCACGGTGAACCGCTCGCGTTCGCGGCCGACTTCCTCGCCATCGCCGCCGCGGAGGTGGGTTCGATCGCCGAGCGCAGGGTCGACCGCCTGCTCGACCCGCACCGCTCCCAGGGCCTGCCGCCCTTCCTGGCCGAGGAACCGGGCGTGAACTCCGGGCTGATGGTCGCCCAGTACACCGCGGCGGCGCTGGTGGCCGAGAACCGGCGTCTGGCGGCACCCGCGAGCGTCGACTCGGTGCCGACCTCGGGCATGCAGGAGGACCACGTGTCGATGGGATGGGGAGCCGCGCTGAAACTCCGCACGGTGCTCGACAACCTCGCCAACATCCTGGCGGTCGAGCTGTGCGCAGCGGCGCGCGCCCAGGACCTGCGCCGCCCGCTCGAGCCGTCGCCGGCGACCGCGGCGGTGCGCGACTTCCTGCGCAAGCGGGTCCCGGGCGTTGGGCCCGACCGCGTCGTCGCACCGGAGCTGGCCGCGGCGGAGGAGATGATCCGCAGCGGCGCCATCATCGAGGCCGCGCAGTCAGTGGTGGGTCCGCTCCTGTGAGCCGGACCATTCGCGCGCCGCGCGGTCCCGACATCACGTGCCTGGGCTGGCCGCAGGAAGCGGCGATGCGCATGCTGATGAACAACCTCGACCCCGAGGTCGCCGAGCGCCCGGAGGACCTGGTCGTCTACGGCGGCACGGGTCGAGCGGCCCGGTCGTGGGAGGCCTTCGACGCCATCGTGCGCGAGCTGCGCAGGCTGAAGGGCGACCAGACCCTGCTCGTCCAGTCGGGCAAGCCCGTGGGCGTGTTCGACACGCATGAGTGGGCCCCTCGCGTGCTGATCTCCAACTCGATGCTCGTGCCCGAGTGGGCGACATGGGAAGAGTTCCGAAGGCTCGAAGCGCTCGGCCTGACGATGTACGGACAGATGACCGCCGGTTCGTGGATCTACATCGGGACGCAGGGCATCCTGCAGGGGACGTACGAAACGTTCGCGGCGATCGCGCGCAAGCGCTTCGGCGGAACGCTGGCCGGGACGATCACTTTGACCGCGGGCCTCGGCGGCATGGGTGGGGCACAGCCGCTCGCGGTCACCCTCAACGGCGGCGTGGCGATCTGTGTCGACGTCGACCCCGAGCGCATCGACCGCCGCATCGAGCACCGCTACCTCGACGTGCGCGCGGACAACCTCGAGCACGCGCTGCAGCTGGCCGCGGACGCGAAGAAGGCCAGGCGCGCCCTGTCGATAGGCGTGCTCGGCAACGCCGCGGAGATCTTTCCGCAGCTCGCGGACCGAGCCTTCCAGGTCGACATCGTCACGGACCAGACCTCGGCGCACGATCCACTCAGCTACGTGCCTGTGGGGCTGTCGCCGGAGGACGCGCAGGAGCTGCGACTTGACGATCCGCAAACGTACATCCGCCGCGCGCGCGAGAGCATGGCGCGCCACGTCGACGCGATGGTCGAGTTTCTCGACCGCGGCGCCGAGGTGTTCGACTACGGGAACAGCCTGCGCGCCGAGGCAAAGCTCGGTGGAAGCAAGCGCGCGTTCGACTATCCGGGGTTCGTGCCCGCGTACATCCGGCCGCTGTTCTGCGAGGGCAAGGGCCCGTTTCGATGGGTCGCTCTTTCGGGCGACCCCGCCGACATCGCGGCGACGGACAAGGCGATCGTCGAGGAGTTCTCCGACGACCCCGCGCTGGTGCGCTGGATGCAGGCGGCGAGCGAGCGCGTGGCGTACCAGGGATTGCCCGCGCGGATCTGCTGGCTTGGGTATGGGGAGCGCGCCCGCGCCGGTCATCGCTTCAACGAGCTGGTGCGCACGGGCGCGGTCAAGGCGCCGATCGTGATCGGCCGCGACCACCTCGACTCCGGCTCCGTCGCGTCGCCGTACCGCGAGACGGAGGCCATGCGCGACGGCTCGGATGCGATCGCCGACTGGCCGGTTCTCAACGCCTTGCTCAGCACCTCGAGCGGCGCGTCGTGGGTCAGCCTGCATCACGGCGGCGGGGTCGGCATCGGCCGCTCGATCCATGCGGGCATGGTCGTGGTGGCCGACGGCAGCGAGCTCGCGGCGCGAAAGCTGGAGCGAGTCCTCACCAACGACCCGGGCAGCGGCGTGATGCGCCATGCCGACGCGGGCTACGAGCGCGCGCTCGACGTGGCGAAAGAGCGCGGGGTCCGCATCCCCATGCGCGACTAGGTGGACGGCTCGGGTTCCTGGCACGCCGAGCAGGCGTGGCTCGGCCGGCGCGCCGGGAACGTCCTGATCCACGTGGAGGGTGGCCGCATCACGTCGGTGGTCGAGGACGCGCCGGCGCCGCCGGACGCCGTGGTCCTGAAGGGCTGGACGGTCCCTGGATTCGCCAACGTGCACAGCCACGCGTTCCAGCGCCTCCTTCGTGGTGAGGTCGAGTCGGGTGGCGGCGACTTCTGGGAGTGGCGCGAGCGCATGTTTCGCTACGCGGGCTGGGAGCCGGCCGATTACTTCAATCACGCGCGTGTCGTGTTTCGGGAGATGCTGGAGGCGGGCATCACGGCGGTGGGCGAGTTCCACTACCTGCACAGCCACGGCAACGAGCTCGGCGTTGCGCTGATCGATGCGGCGCGTGAGGAGGGGATCCGGATCACCCTCATCGATGCGTGCTATCTCCACGGGGGGCTGGACGGCAGGCCGCTCGACGGGGTGCAGCTGAGCTTCAGCGACGGTGGCGCCGATGCGTGGGCGCGTCGCGTGGACGAGCTCCGCGACGCGGACGGAGTGCGCATCGCGGCCGCCATCCACAGCGTGCGCGCGGTCGATTCCGAGTCGATGCGCATCGTCGCGACGTACGCGCGCGAACGTGGCATGCCGCTCCACGTGCATCTCGCAGAGCAGCCGGCGGAGGTCGAGGAATGTCTCGCGGTGGAGGGCTGCACGCCTGCGGAGCTGCTCGACCGCGAGGGGATTCTCGGCCCGGATCTCTGCGCGGTGCACTCCGTTCACCTGGACCAACATGACATTTCGCTCCTCGGGACCCAACGCGTCGCGGTGTGCGCCTGCTCCACCACCGAGCGCGACCTCGGCGACCGCGTGGCTCCGCTCCACGAGCTTGCCCGCGCCGGCTGCCCGATCAGCGTGGGCAGCGATTCCAACGCGGTGATCGACATGCTCGAGGAGGCGCGCGGCCTCGAGCTCGACCAGCGGCGCGCCACCGGGCGGCGCGTCCAGCATCAGCCTGAGGACCTCCTCGCCGCGGCCACCGCGAATGGAATGCGCGCCCTTGGCTGGGAAGCGGGGGAGATCAAGCCCGGGATGCTCGCCGACTTCGTCACGTTGGATCAGCCCGCCGGCCTGTGGCGAGAGCTGAGCGCCGCCTACCTGGTGTTCGGTTTCAGCGGCCGCGACGTGACCAACGTCGTGGTCGGCGGCAACACGGTCGTTTCGCGATGAAGAGGCTGACCAACATCGGCAGGCTTTTCACCGGCACACCGACGGGTGTGATCGAAAACGCCGCGGTCGTCTTCGAGAACGAAGCGATCCTGTGGTGCGGCAGGCACGGCGACGAGCCGCGCGAGCTGCTCGAATCGGTCATCGAAGAGCACGACTGCGCGGGCGGGCTCGTCACCGCCGGCCTCATCGACGCCCACACGCATCCCGTCTACGCCGGCAATCGGATGGCGGAAGTAGCGATGCGCACCGCGGGTGCTACGTACGAGGCGGTGGCCAAATTGGGAGGCGGCATCCGCGCCACCGTGAGCGCAACTCGCGAGGAGCCGATGGGCGCTCTCGAAGCGGCGACCGCGCGCCGGTTGTGGTCGTGGCTCGAAGGCGGCACGACCACATTGGAGGCCAAGACGGGATATCACCTGGAGCTCGAGGGCGAGCTCGAATCGACGCGCCTGCTCGCCAGGCTCAGCCACCGGACGGACCTGCCCCGCATCGAGGTGACCTTTCTCGCGGCGCACGCGCTGCCGCCCGACCGCTGGGCGCGCATGGGCGCGTACGCCAAGCAGGTGGCTGAGTGGTGCGACCCCGCTTACCATGCCGGCGCCCGCTTCTGCGACGTCTTCTGCGATGCGGGCTACTTCTCCGTGGCGCAGTCGCGCCAGATCCTCAAGGCCGGGCTCGCGGCGAAGCTTATCCCGCGCATCCACGCGGACGAGCTCGAGCGCACCGGCGGGGCGCGCCTGGCGGCCGAGCTGCACGCGGTTTCGGCCGACCACCTGCTGCGGGCCAACCGCGGCGACGCGATCGCGCTCGCCCGCGCGGGGGTCGTCGCAACCCTGGCTCCGGGCACCGCACTTTCCATCGGCAAGCTGCCGCCAGTCAAGGAGCTCGAGAACGCCGGGGCCGTGATCGCGCTGGGCACCGACCACAACCCCGGGACCAGCGGCCTGACCAGCATGAGCGTGGTCGTCGCCCTGGCCGTCGCTGTATTCAAGATGTCCGTGGAGCGGGCCCTCCTCGCGGCCACCCTGGGCGGCGCGTACTCGCTTTCCCGCTCAGACCGGGGCGTCGTGGCCCCGCACAAGCTCGCCGACCTCGTCCTGTGGGAAGCCGAGCACGAAGGAGCCTTCGCCTGGGCTTACGGCCTCAAACCCCGGGTTGTGTGGTTGAGGGGCACGCAAGTATTTGCGTGATAACGGGTTGCTAAATAGGTGCAATGAGCCTATAAGTTGCACCTGAACGGCCGCCGCTCAGCAAAAACGAATCCACCCCGCGGTCGAAAATGGAGGAAGGCAAGTAGTGGCAAAGTGGAATCCCCTCGCGTTGAAGATCCTGATGTGGGTCATGGGAGTGCTCCTCGTCGCGGGCTCGGCCATGAGCTTCATCGGGACCTCGTTCTTCCCGTTTGACAGCTGGAACGGCGTGACCGCGGGCGTGGCCGGTGTTGCTTTCGGTGCCGGCGTGATGATCGCGGGCTTCGACCCCGTCGCCAACATCAGCTGGGTACGCGCTCTGATCGTTTACGCGATCATCGAGGTCGTCTGGCAGATCTTCAGCCAGATCAGCATCGGCCGCTTCGACATCGTCGCGTTCGTCATCGCGATCCTCGTCGCGGTGCTCGTGCTGGTTCTCTACCCGAACAAGCCGGCGCTCTGGATGCAGGGCGGCACCACATCGGGAGCCCGCGCGTAAGCCCCCGTCCGTCGATTTCTGAAGGGGCAGCGCTCGCTGCCCCTTCTTCTATCCAGCATTGCATTGGCGGCCGGGTTCACCCCGGCCGCGACTTTGTTCTATGACGACTGCCAGACGTCGTCTCGAGTACTACTAAGACAGGTCCCAACCGTATACCGGAATGGGAGCAGGCCCGTCGCGAAGCGACCGGCCCGATGAGGGAAAACCATCAGGGTTTTCCCTCATACCTCAGTCGGAGATCACCTCGGTGCATGCGATGTCGTCGTGCACGGGCCGCCGGGCGACCCATGAGACCGGCAAAAGCGCGAACCTCAAGAGTGCCTGCGCCGGCGTCAACCGCGAGCCGTCGACCGCGACCACGCGCTGTCTAATGACGAGGCCGCCCATCGTGCGGCCCCAGACGCACCAGCAGGCGACGTGGTAGCCGGCCGTGAACGCGATCAGCGTCCCGACCCGGCGCCGGCGACCGAATAGGCCCGCAAGCGTCAGGCAGAAGGCGACGTCGACGGCGGCGGCGCGCAGCCTGTCGGGCCGCGAGGCGGGCACCCCCGGCTCAGGCTCGCGACCCCGCATCCGGAGCAGGAAGACTCGCGTGAACAGCCGGTGCACCTGGAGGTGGGTCGGCGTGTAGATCCACCGCGGCAGCCTCGGGCGGTAGCCTTCCACCGCCGCTGTGACACGGCCGCCCTCCGAGCGAATCCGCCAGTGGCCGCCGGGCGCACCGGCCAGCAGGCCCCCCTCGATCGGCCAATCGACGGCCTGCGGCATGACCTTCGGCGGGCCGAAGCGGAGCAGCTCGAGCGGGCCCGCCACGACCGAGTTGCCACGCAGGGTCAGCAGCCCGAGGCTGGTGGAGCTGACCGCGTCGGCGTACCCCAGCCGGAGGCCGTCGCCCGAAATGGGTGCGGGCACCGCCACGGAGTCCTCGATGGCGACCCGCCCGTCATCCCACGTGACCACACGCATATCTTGCTTTCATGGCAACCCTCGAGTTTTCGGCCGGCGTCGTCGCGAAGGTCCCTCCGGAGCGCGCATTCGACTACTTCGCGGACTACCGGCACGTCGCCGACGTGCTCGAGGGCGTGAGCCGGTGGGAGCCGATCGGGGCCAAGACACGCGGCGCGGGGGCTCGCTACGAGGTCGAAATGAGCACCCTGGGGTTTCCGCTGGAGAGCGTCCTGCGTTTGAACCGCTGGCGCCGGCCCCGGGAGATCGGCTGGGTCTCGGAGCGCGGGCTGATCAAGCAGGAGGGGGGATTCACGTTCACCCCGGTTCCGGACGGAGTGCGGATCGAGCTCCGGATCGCCTACGAGCCGCCCGGCGGGGTGATCGGAGCCGCGGTCGCGCGCCGGGTCGACTCGGTGGTGCGCCACCGCCTGGAGAAGGCCCTCGACCGAATCCGCAACGTTCTCGAGGCCTAAAGTTCGAGACATGAAGCTGACTCGCGAGGCGAGCTCGATCCTCGGGCGCACCACGATCGGCATGCTCGCGCTGCGCTCGGGCCGGCTGCCGCTCGTCAACCCCGCGGTCTTCAGCTTCACGGGCGGGTCGCTCTGGATGACGACCTCGCGCTACGCGGCCAAAACCGTCATCGCGCGGCGCGACCCGCGGGCTGCCTTCCTCGTCGACGGCGGCTCGCAGGCGGTCCTGCTGCGCGGCGCCCTTGACATCTTCGACCCGATGTCTCTCTCGGACGATGTGCGCGCGGTGCTCGAAGGCCCGGCGTACTTCTTCGGCATGGCCGGGTACGCACTTCGCAATGCATCGTTCTTCGCCGGCTACGCGCTCGACCTGGCCCGCCTGCCGCGCGAGTGGCGGCCGTACAACCGGGTCGTGCTCCGCCTGCGCTTGAGCGACGCCGACCTGGTCGAGGGCGCGCCTTTTCCCGCCGCGCAGGCGGCTCGCGTACCGGCCGTGCCCGCCGAGGTGAGCCGCCGTCTCGCCGGCGTGTCCCGCGGCTACGCCTGCTGGATCGAGGGCGGCATGCCGGTGATCAGACCCGCCTTCTGGGAGGTGGCGCACGGACATGTCAGCGTCGCGCCGACGAGCGGTCGGCCGCGCGCGGGAGCGCCTGGCGCTCTGGTGGTCGAGTCGCACCACCGCTTCCGGCCTTCGTTGATGGTGGGCGCCTGTGTTCGCGGCAGCTTCACCGGGTCGGCGGACGCAGAGGCGATCGCGGAGCGGTACGGCATCCAGCCTTCCGAGGTGCCGCTGGCGATCGAGCTCAAGGTCGACCGCGTGACCTCATGGCGCGGGTTCGCGATCACCACGGCGGTGCCGAGGTCGGCGCGCCAGACCGGCGCCGCCGGCGCGTCGCGGGCCGCCGAGGGATGAAACCGGCCGCGCCGGCCGTGCGGATTCGCAGATGGTCCGCCGGCCGGTGGAGCGAGTCACCGGATGCGGTCGTCACCGAAGAGCCACTGCAGCTCATGCTCGACGGTTCGCCGCTTTCCGTCGTGATGCGCACACCGGGCGACGACATCGAGCTGGCGCTGGGCCTGATGTTCGCTGAGGGCATCGTCCGGTCGCTCGACGACGTCAGCCTCGTGAAGATCAGCGCCGAATCCGGAGAGACCGCTCGCGGCGTTCAGGTCGATGCGTCGATCGTGGATTCGAACCAGGTCGACCTGCACCTCGCGCGCGCGCCGCGGCGCAGGCCCGAGCGCTCGATGCTGTCCAGCTCCGCGTGCGGTGTCTGCGGCGCGGTGATGATCGAGGACCTGCGGCGCGACCTCGCTCCGTTGCGCGCCGGGCCGCGGGTGGACCCGATGCTGCTGCCGCCGCTCGTCGAGCGGCTGCGAGAGGGCCAGGGCGTTTTCGAGCGGACGGGCGGCCTGCACGCGGCCGGGCTGTTCAGCGCCGCAGGCGAGCTGATGTGCATGCGCGAAGACATCGGCCGCCACAACGCGGTCGACAAGGTCGTCGGCCGCATGCTCCTCGATGGCAAGCTGCCCGCCGCCGACACGGTGCTCGTCGTGAGCGGGCGGGCGGGTTACGAGATCGTCCAGAAGTCGATTACCGCCGGCATCCCCGTGCTGGCTGCGGTGGGTGCTCCGTCCAGCCTTGCGGTGTCGCTGTCGCGCGAGTTCAACCAGACGCTGGTCGGTTTCCTGCGCGGCGACAGGTTCAACGTCTATGCGGCGGGCGAGCGGCTGACAGAGTCTTAACGGCTGATTAATGGATTTCCGCGGCCCCTGACCTAACCTCTTCGCGTGACGCGTCTTGCAGCGGGGCTTGCGATGGTCCTCGTCCTGGGCGCGTGCGGCACATCGTCTCCGCAGGCAACCGCAAGTCCGACCACGTCAACCCAGGCGACCGGCCTGCAGAAGATCCAGCACATCGTCGTGATCATGCAGGAGAACCGGAGCCTCGACGAATACTTCGGCCTCTACCCCGGCGTTGACGGGCTGCCGCGTCAGAACGGGAAGTTCACCGTGTGCGTGCCCGATCGGGACAACGGCGGATGCGTGCAGCCGTACCACGACGCAACGGACAAGAACGGTGGCGGGCCGCACGGGAGCACGAACGCGACCGCGGATATCAACGCGGGCAAGATGGACGGTTTCGTGGGCCAGGCGGAGAAGGGCCATAAGGGATGCGTTCAGACCGTCGATCCGAGCTGCACGAACTCGATCAACACGGACGTCATGGGCTACAAGGACGCTCGCGACATACCGAACTACTGGACGTACGCGAACGATTTCGTGCTGCAGGACCGCATGTTCCAACCCAACGCGTCGTGGAGCTTTCCCGAACATCTCTACCTCGTCTCCGAGTGGTCCGCGAAATGCAGCCAGGCGGCCGATCCGATGAGCTGTCTGACGAACATCGATGCGCCGGGCAATGCGATGACCGGCGGCGCTGGAAAGATCAACGGCGACAACCAGGCGGCGCGCAACTTCGCGTGGACCTCGCTCACCTATCTGCTGTACACCCACCACGTCAGCTGGAAGTACTACGTCGCCGAAGGCACCACACCTGATTGCGAGAACGACGCCGCGACCTGCCCCGTGGGCCAGCAGCGCGTCGGCACTCCGGACATCTGGAACCCGCTGCCCGGCTTCACCGACGTGCGGCACGACGGGCAGGTCTCGAACGTGCAGACCATCGACCATTTCTATGCCGACGCCAAGGCCGGCAATCTGCCGTCGGTCAGCTGGGTCGTGCCGAACGGTGCGGTCAGCGAGCATCCCCCCGGCCTGGTCTCGGCCGGCCAGACGTACGTCACGACGCTGATCAACTCAGTCATGTCGAGCGCGGACTGGAGCTCGACGGCGATCTTCCTGAGCTGGGATGACTGGGGAGGGTTTTACGACCATGTCGTGCCGCCGGTGGTCGACGGCGCGGGCTACGGCCTGCGGGTGCCGGGCCTGGTCATCAGTCCATACGCGCGGCGCGGTTACATCGATCACCAGGTCCTGAGCCATGACGCCTATGCGAAGTTCATCGAGGACGTGTTCCTGGGCGGGCAGAGGCTCGATCCCAAGACCGACGGCCGGCCCGACTCGAGGCCGGACGTGCGCGAGAGCAACTCCAAGCTGGGCGACCTGGCGGCCGATTTCAACTTCAACCAGGCCCCGCGTCCCGCCGTGCTGCTGAATCCGAATCCCGCTCCGGGACCAGGCGCCGCCATCTAGTCTCCGATAATCGAGCGGTGATCTCGGCTCTGCGCTTCCGCGCCGCCCCGCGGGCGGTTGCCCTCGGCGGTTACGTGCTCGCGGTCGAGTGGGCGCGCGCGCTGATCCAGTCCCACGCCACGTTCGTGGCCGCGGCCCTGCTGCTCGGCGGAGCCGCCCTGTGCGTGACCGCGGTGGGGTGGCCTCGCGAGCGCCTGGGCCTGGGCACGTCGCGCCTGGCGCTGCGAATCCTCGGCGGGATGGCGCTCGGCGCGGTGCTGCTGCTGCCCGCGGCGGCTCGGTCGGGCGGTGGTCCTCTGATTCCCGCAGGCCTGGCTGCCGCGGCGATCGCAGTCTCGATCGGAGAGGAGGTTGCGTTTCGCGGGGCGCTCTATGCGGCGCTCGAAGAGCTTGGAGGCGCGCCGCTCGCGATCATCGGCAGCACGCTGCTGTGGACTTTGGCGCACGCCCTGTCTCATCCACCGGCCTTCCTCGGCGCCGTGGCCGCCGCTGGTCTTCTGCTCGCGCTGTGGCGATGGGCGTGCAAGGACCTGGTGGCTCCGATCATCGGCCACGTCATCGCGGATCTTGCAATTTGAAGCGCCTCAGCCTGCTCGCCGGTGCGGCCCTGGTCTACGTCCTCGCCGCGTGGTCGGTCGCCCCCGGCTTCTATGACGGGTTCGGGCCGCCCCAGCCTTATCACTGGACGTGCCCGCCGCCGCAGGCCGGCGCCAACACCAAGCCCAGCGCTGGCCACGCGGACGTGAAGGTCACAAATGGCGCGAACGAACCCGATTCGGTCTTCACGCAGGACGCGCAGGTCGTGATCGGGTTTCTTGGCGGGGCCTTCGACGCGACGGGAAAGACGACCATCTCCATTGATATCACGCCGCTCGACACGTGCCCCCAGCCGTCCGGGATCAAGTTCGTGACCAACGTCTACAAGATCACGGCCAATGCAAACCTGATCAAGGAAGCGGGCGTGACGATGCTCTACTCCAACCTGGAGCCGGACCCGAGCAACATGTACCTCGCCGCCGATCCCGCAGGACCGTGGACGTCGCTCCGGACGGACCAGACGGCGCGGACCTTCACGATCACCGGCCACACGAGCACGCTCGGCTATTTCGCCGCCGGCTACCCGGCGACGTCGAAACCGTCCGGCTCGTTCACCGTGGGAGGCGGGCAGCTGCTGCCGATCATCGTCGCGGCGCTCATCGTGCTCGTCGTCCTGGCCGGCCTGCCGCTTGCGGTCCTCCGCCGCAGGTCATCGGCCGCAGCCCCCGACGAAAAGGACGACGAAACCTAGTCGTATTTGATCGCTTCGAACAACGTGCCGCACTTGCGGCACCGGTACTGGAGCGTCATCGCCTGGGTGCCGAAGAGCGAAATGACCTCAGCGTCCCGCGCCTTGCAGTGCGGACATTGGGGTTCAGACCGAGGATTGTTTCGCTGCGCTGGGCGGCGCGTACTTCTTCTCCTCGAGGCCACGCAGCATGGCGAATGTGCGCTGGTCGATCGCGCCGGACTGGCCCCGGCGGCGGAGAGGGTCCCACGTCTTCCAATCGACGCTGACGCTCGGCGCCTTCATCTCGAGCTGCTCCTCGAGGCGCGCGCGCAGCTGGTCCGGGCCCATGCTCAGCCGGCCTTCGCGATGGAGTGACTCGGTCTCACCGTCGGGCGGCCCAAACCATTCGATCGCTTCCTTCCACGCCCGGTCGAGCGGCCCGGCGTCGATCCCCGAGCGCAGCCAGCTGCGGCCGTGGAGGAAGTGGTAGCGCTCCTCCATCAGCATCTTGCGCAGGCGGTGCTGCAGGACCTCGACCGATCCGCCGACGCAAGCCTCGATCATCGCTGTGAAGGCCGTGTCGAGGATCGCGTTCGCGGCCACGAACTGGCTCCATTGGGTCCAGGGCTCGTCGAAATAGGCGAGGTTGCGTAGGCTGCCGGGATCGGACTCGCGCTCCGGCCCGCGGGGGTCGGAACCCAGAGGCTCCAGGCAACCGAAGAGGACGCGGCTGTGGCCGAGGTCGTCGAGCCCCATCGCCGCCGCCGCGATGTCGGCCTCGAGCGAAGGAGCGCGCGTCGCCCATTCCGCGTAGCGAAGCCCGAGCATCTGCTTGTTGTCGGCGATGCTCAGTACCAGGTCGCTAAGGCTCACTAAGTTCTGATGAGTCCCAACGTCGGGAAAGAGAGCAGCGGCGCCTGCCCGGCCGAAGGCCGGGTCGGCATACCTACTGGGGTCCGCCACGACGAAGTCGTGGGGAGCGTGAGAGGAAACCGGAGGTTTCCTCTCATGTTTCTCCCGGTTGCCAGAGCTCGATGACGTGCTCCTTGCGCACGATGGCCATCTCGCACCAGCGCTCTTCGTCATAGGTCGCGCGCGCGTAGGCCATCGCCAGGTCGTCGTCCGGCGCCACCACGCTGCCCACCTGGTGTAGCGGCTCGCCGCGTGTCTTGCGGGCGAACACCTCGTACTCGAGGGCGTCGCCGCTGACGCGCTTGTACCCGCTCAAACAGCGAGGCCCCAGGCCTCGAGCGCGTCGCGACCCGCCTCGGTGATGCGTGCCGCGGTCCAGGGCGGGTTCCACACCACGTTGATCCGCACCTCGCGCACGCCGGCTTCGCGGAGCAATCGCTCGCGCACGTCGTCGAGGATGAAATCGGACGCGGGACAGCCCATCGCGGTGAAGGTGAGGTCCACCTCCACCACGCCGCCGTCCTCACGCACGTCATAGATCACGCCGAGATCGACGAGGTTGATAGGCATCTCTGGATCCTGGATTTCCGCCAGCGCGGTCCAGAGCCTTTCGGTCATGACTCTCGGTTGTGCGCCTTGCGGAAGTTGTGGAACTCCTCCTGGAACATCGCCACCATCTCGGCGTTGCGGGGCCCGCGCATGCGCCAGCGGGCCAGCACGTCATCCCAGGTGGCGGGTTGCTTGAAGTCCCACCGCTTCGCCTCCGCATCGAACTCGCACGGGAAGGGATAGTCGAGCTCCCACACTTCCTTGCCGTCGCGTGTCTCTTTGTGCGCGGGCACGTTGATACCGATCTGCTCGCAGTACGGGACCACGGTGGAAAGCCACCACTGGCGGAGCTGGTCGTTGGTCAAGCCCTTGAGGCGGTACTCGAGCTGGGTCGAGTGCATCTTCTTCGAGTCCGGAAGGCCGAACCACTCGATGCTGAGGGGGAACATCCAGTCGACCGCGCTCTGCAGCTCATCCTTCGCCGCGCCACCTGAGGCGCTGATGCGCTTCATCCACGTGCGGCCGTTGCGGAGGTGGAAGTTCTCCTCCAGCATCACCTTGTTCAGTCCGCGCTTCCAGGGTCCGTATGAGCACTTGTCGTGAATGTCGCCCAGGAGGCAGAAGCCCGCCTGGTCGTAAAAGCCGTTGGCCACGACGAGCTCGGTCCAGCTGTCGAGCGGGACATCGAAGGCGTAGGGGTAGCGGAAGCTCTTGGGGTCGCGGCTGAAGATGAGCTTCTCCTGGTCCTCTCCCAGCTCTTCCAGGATGTGGTACGCGATGTGGGCGTGGGCCAGCTCGTCCTGGATGATGGCGATGCCGGTCATGAAGGCGTTGATGGACGGGGCGCGCTTGGCGGCGAGGTAGTAAGCGGGGGCGGAGATGAGCTCGGTGTCGCCCGAGACGATGAGGGTGTGCTTGAGCTCCCGGAGGTACTCGGGGGTCATCTCCTTGGTCGACTCGATCAGCTCGCCGGACTTGATCGTCTCGGCGAACTCGGCCTGAGTTGGCATCGCTTCAATTCTGGTACATCGAGCCGGGCGGTAGAATCTTGGTCTCTCCCAAGCCCTTTTTCGGGCGCGCCGTGGTGGCTATAGCTCAGCAGGCAGAGCACCAGATTGTGGATCTGGGTGTCGCGGGTTCGAGCCCCGCTAGCCACCCTTGTTTCGTTCTGATTTCCCGCGGGCGCCGGCACGCGCGGCTCTCAGTCGGGTGCAGAAACCGCGGGCGCCGGCACTCGCGCCTTATTCAGGCCCCCATGCGCTCCTTGGCGATCTCCTTGAGTCGGTCCCACGCCGGAGACGAGGATCCGGTCGATGTTGCGATCAGTTGGACGATGCCCGGGTCCGCCGCCGGCTCCTTTCCGCTCGTGAGCCCGCCGCCTCGCCTGACGAGCCACCGCTCGGAGCGCTCGGCCAGCGCGTCGAGGCGCGGATCGTCCGCAGGCCAGTCGAACGCCGCGTCGTATTCGAGGTAGATGGCTACGAACTCCGGATCGCCGATCGCGTCTCGCTTGTCGGCAAACCAGATGGCGGCCGCCTTCGGTGAGGCCGACTGGAGCAGGATCCAACCGTCGCGCTCCATTTGCACGGCGCGCCGGCTTACGCCAAGTTCGCGCAGCCGGTCGAGGTAGTCAGCGACGTCTGCTGAGACGAACAGCCGGTCACCGGCGCTGAGCCGCGCGATCCGCTCGCGGCTGCGGCGCAGTTCCTTGGCTCGTTCCTGCAGGGTGCGGTCGACTTCGGTGATCGCCGCAGCGAACCGGTCGGGGCCGGCGGCGAGCAGCTCCTTGACGCGCGCGAGAGGCACCCCGGCCTCGGCGAGCGTCTTGATCTTGACGAGGTCGATGGCATGCTGGGCGGTGTACCGCCGGTAGCCCGACGAGTCACGCGACGGCTCCTCGAGCAGGCCGCGCGTGTGGTAGTGGCGGACGGCTTTGATCGTCACGCCGGCGTAGGCGGCGAGCTGGCCGATCGTGACCATTCAGCTTCGGATCATGTCACCGGGTGCCTCGGCGGAACGCGGCCTGGGCCCAGAGGTATGAGACCAGCGCGATCGCCGCGCACCAGGCGAGAGCCAGGTAGGGGGTGGTGCCGACCGGCGCGCCTGTCAGCAGCGTGCGCAGGCTGTTCACCACCGCGGTGAACGGCTGGTTCGCGGCGAACCAGCGCACGCCGGCAGGCATCGATTCGGCCGGCACGAAGGTGCTGGACAGGAACGGAAGCAGGAACGAAAGTGGCAGGGTTGAGCCGTTCGCGCCGGCGACGCTCTTCGTGACCAGGCCGATGGCCGCGGACAGCCAGGCCAGGGCAAATGAGAACGCCGCGACGATTCCAACGACAGCGAACCAGTCCGCGACCGAGGCCTTGGGCCGGAATCCGAGCAAGAGTGCCACCCCGGTTACGGCGGCGGTGGCGACAAGCATGCGCAGGACGCTGACGGCGACATGTCCGGCCAGCAGGGCACCGCGAGTGACGGCCATGGTGCGGATCCGGTCGATAAAGCCACCAGTCATGTCCATGGTTACGTTGATCGCCGTCGGCCCGCAGCCCCCCGCCACCGTCATCACGAGGATGCCGGCCACGAGATAGTCGATATAAGGTGCTCCTCGCGCCGCGTCACCGAGCCCATGGCCGATCGTCCCGCCGAGGATGTAGTCGAACAACAACAGCATTACGACCGGCACGAGTATCGCGCTCACGATCAGTAAGCGGAGGAGCCGGATGCTGTGCTTGATTTCCCGCCAAAGCATGGTGGCGGAGTCCTGGCCGGCGATGGTCACGGCGCTCATGGGGTCTTCTCCTTAGATTGGTCACCGGTCACGGCGAAGAACACGTCGTCGAGGTCCGGCGTATGGAGGGACAGGTCCTCCACTGCAACGTCGTCGCCGAGGCGGGCAAGCACGTCTCGCAGCGATCGGATGCCACCCTCGTGTGGTATCCGCAGCACGAGGTTTTCGTCGTCGCGCGTGCCGTGGTCCAGCTCTCGCGCAGCCTCGTCGAGCGAGGCGACATCAGCAAACCGCAGCCGGATGTGCGCACCAGGCATGCGCCGTTTCAGCTCCTCCGGCGTGCCCTCGGCGACGATGCGGCCACGGTCCAGCATGGCAATGCGGTCGGCGAGCTGGTCGGCTTCTTCGAGGTACTGGGTGGTCAGCAGGATCGTGACGCCCTCGGCGACAAGGCCGCGGATGAGCTGCCACATGATTTGCCGGCTCCGCGGGTCCAAGCCTGTGGTGGGCTCGTCAAGGAAGATCAGCCGTGGCCGCCCCATCAGGGTCATTGCGATGTCGAGGCGGCGCGTCATGCCGCCGGAGTAGGTGGCCGGAGTCTGCCTCGCCGCCTCGACGAGGTCGAATCGCGCCAGGAGCTCGGAGGCCCGCGCCCGTCGCTCGCTCGCCGGCAGATGCAGCAGGCGACCCATGAGGAGCAGGTTCTCTTCGCCGGTAAGCAGGTTGTCGACCGCCGAGAACTGCCCCGTGACCCCGATCACCCCGCGCACCGCGCCGGCCTGGCCGCGCAGGTCGTGCCCCATGACGGTGGCCGTACCGGCGTCCGCCGGGATCAGGGTCGAGAGTATCCGCACGATCGTGGTCTTGCCGGCTCCGTTCGGCCCGAGCAATGCGAAGACCTCACCTTCGCCGATGGTGAGGTCGACGCCGTCGAGGACGACCTTCTCCCCGTACGTCTTGCACAAGCCGCTAACGGAAACCGCGATCCGTCTCGCTTGGTTGGTCAATGCGATCATGCGCCAAAGCTAGAACCTTGACCCAGGGTCAATGTCAAGCCCTAAGCGCGGGCCCCGCCGGACGATTTCCCACCGGGCCCGGCACCCGCGCTTTTGGAATGCGCTCGAAACCCGCCGGAGCGTGCACCCGCGGAGTCACGGGTTCGAAACGCAGGCGACTAGCTTCGGCGAGAGCCGGCGACGTCGCCTCGGTAGCGTCCGACCAACTTGCTCAGCGCTGAGATCTCCGCCTGGAATGTCGAGCGGCCCTTGGCCGTGGCGCGCACCCAGGTCCGCGGTCGGTTGTCGACGAAGCCTTTGTCGATCCTGACCAACCCTGCCTTGGCCAGAACAGCCACATGAGCGGAGAGGTTGCCGTCTGTTACGTCGAGCGTGTCCCGCAGGTACGTGAACGTCGCCCTATCGGCCTCCGACAAGATGGCAAGGACGCCGAGTCGCACTCGTTGGTGGACCGTCTCATCGAGCTCCGCGGTGGGGTGAAGCTCAGCCTCCGGCATCAATCTGTCCGTCTGACTTGCAGCAGATTCCACAAGCCCAGCAGCACCGAGCCGGCGCCGAAGGCCAGCATCGTCAGCGCGTAGACGTGTGGAGGTTTGGCTGCGAAGACGACGATCGCGACGATCGCCATCGCTGCCCCGAACCCTGCGCCGACGAAATTGCGGTCCAGGCGCCCGAAGACGAGATACCCCAGCCCGATAACCAACAGGGGACCGGCATAGCTGATCGGGCCACCGCGTCCAAAAATGCCGGTCACCGTGCAGCCGACGATGATCGCGACAGCCGTGACCGCATATGGCCAGGGATTCACAGAGACGCCGATCTCGATCGTGCGACTGCGGTACCACAACGCGGTGGCCAAAGTGCCAAGCGGTGCACCGATCAGCCAGAGGGCCGCCATAGCCGTCGAGGACCAGAGCTCAGCCACAGGAATGGAAACCAGGGCCAGCAGTCCAAACAAGATCATTGGGAACCAGTTCGTGCTGAGTACCGAACGCGTCCGTGCACGCGCCGCTTCAGTCGCGGTCAACAGCGTCTTCGCGTGTGATTGATCCAGAACCATGTGAACTCCTTCAGAGCTCGAGTAGAGGTCGCTACTTCGTTGCTCAGATCACTTTGTACCACGGAGTACTCTGAAAGTCAAGGTCGCCTGATTTCCCGCGGGGGCCGGCACCGGCGCTCTTGAATCGGGATTGGAACCCGCCGGAGCCGGCACCCGCGCCCCTGCTGGGCCGGCGCGCCCTCTGCGTGACCGAGGCGCTTGAGGGCGCTGCGGCTCTCAAGCAACATGAGTCCGGCGGTGATCAGCAACGCCGCCCCGCATCCAAGCAGTGGATAGAAGATCCAAGACGACATGGAACCGACCATCGACCTCGGATTTGTTGCGATCAGAGTGATTGCAACGATGAGGCAGTCCAAGATGCCGGTGACGTAGTACTCCCAGGTCCCGAGCACCCTCGCGAAGACCCAGAAGTGCGCGCCCGCGATTGCAACTGCGATCGGGAAGATCAGTGCGTCCTGCCGGAATGCATGGAGAGTCACAGCTGAGACTCCTTCGGCCACCGCATAGATTCCGATCACCGCCCCGATTTTTCGAGCCAGCACCCGATCAAACCCACGCGCTGGACCGGACGTTCCGCTGAAATTCCGGATGCTAACCAGCTGCATAACCCCGGACACACCCAATGCGAAGGTGATGAGTCCCCAAACCGCTGCGCCGAGCCACCCCGCCCATCCTTGCCACCAAATCACCGACGATGCCCCAGCTCCATACAGAGTCATCCAGAGGGCATTTGCGGCCAGTCGGGTAGCGCGTCGACGCTGGTCCATGCGCAGATCATGCGCCTGGGTCGGCGAACGTCCGTTAGCGCTTCAGGCCAGAGGCGAACATATCAGACGGCGACGGGGCGGCTGAAAACCACCAGCCGGTGGTCGTAGGTACGCGCGCTCGGGATGTACCGGCCGAAGCACGTGATCAGGACCAGCTGCTGGGAGCTCGTCGGACCGAACACTGCCAGCTGCGTCGACGGATTCAAACCGAGCACGGCCACTCCCGTGACCACGTAGATGCGCTGGTTGCCCGCCGCGTCCGAAACGTAGATCTTGTCGCCCGGCTGCAGGTTCTCGAGGTGGCTGAACAGGGCTGGGCTCTCAACGCCTCGGTGGCCGGCGATCACGGCGTTGCCCGCCTGACCAGGTCGAGGGCCGCTTGCCAGCCAGGACGACGTCCACAGGTTGTCTGGGACGTCCATCGAGCCATCCTTGCGCAGGCCCACCGCGCCGATCCAGGCGTCGAGGCCGAGGGCGGGAATGCGAAGGCGAGACGGCGTGATCGGACCGTTGACCGTGTGGAAGACCTCAGCCGGTGGCGCGGCCGGCGGCGCGACGACGACGGTCTTGCTGCCGATCAGCTGAGTGCCGGGTGCGGCAATGCCCGCCACCGCCGGCGCCTTGCTTGGCGCGAGCTCGCCGGCCGGGTTCCAGACGAGAGCGGCGCTCAGCAGCGTCGCGAGCAGGCCGACGATCAACAAGCGCGGACCCCGATCCCGGCGCATTCTCGAGCGGCGCCTGCCGTATCGCGCTCGGCTGCGCCGGATTCCGATCCCCGCCACGCCGAGCACGGAGAGGATGCCGGCGACGGTGAGGATGGCGATCAAGAAGCCCCTGAGCTTCGGGGTGACAGCCTGTGCCGGCGCTGCGGCAGCGCTGTCCGGAGCCGACGTGTTGGGCAGCCCCGGCAAGGGGTCCGGCACGATCGTGGCGCTCGAAACGTTATTGGCCAGGTTCGGGTCGAAGTAGCCTCCGGGCAGAGTGGTGACCGTGTTCACGATCGTCCCGGTTGATGCCACGTTCACGACCAGCGTCAGGGTCACCGTGGCGCCGTTGGCCATCGTCCCGACGTTCCAGATGCCAGTCGCTGAGTTGTATGTCCCCTGGGTGGCCGTGTAGCTCACAAACGTCACACCCGCGGGCAGCGCGTCGTGGAACTGCACGCCCGGGGCCGAAGACGGGCCGAGGTTATGCGCCACGAGCGTGTAGGTCACGTCCTGGCCCACGAGTGGGGTGGTCTGGTTCGCGGTCTTGATCACCCTGATGTCGGCGGACACGCCGGTCACCGAAGCCGACGCCGAGTCGTTGCCTGTCACAGGGTCGGGCTGCACCTCACCGGTCTTGGTCGCGGTGTTCGTGGTCGTTGCAGTCGTGGTCACGGTGGCGACGATGGTCAGCGTCGCATTCGCTCCGCTGATCAAACCGCCGAGGTTCCAGACACCTGTGACGGGGTTGTACGTGCCCGCGCTCGGCGTGGCGGAGACCAACGTCAATCCGGCCGGCACCAGGTCGGTGACGACGACACCCGTTGCGCTGCTCGGGCCGTTGTTCGTCACCGTCACCGTAAACGTCACGTTGGAGTTGAGCGGGGGTGTCGCGTTGTCGACGACCTTCGCCACCGAGA
This sequence comes from Candidatus Sulfotelmatobacter sp., assembly GCA_035602465.1. GTDB lineage: Bacteria > Chloroflexota > Dormibacteria > Dormibacterales > Dormibacteraceae > 40CM-4-65-16. The sequence goes on from DATNMQ010000157.1 coordinate 54,336, forward strand.
TGTCGGCCGACTGACCGGTCACGGTGGCCGAGGCCGCGTCGTTGCCGGGGTTAGGGTCAGGCTGAGCCTCGGCTGTCTTGGACGCGGTGTTGAAGACCGGATTGGTTCCAGTCACGGTGGCGATGATCGACAGGGTGGCGTTGGCGCTGTTGGCGATGGCGCCGATGTCCCACAACCCGCTTACGGCGTTGTACGTGCCTGCGCTCGGCGTGGCCGAGACGAAGGTCAGTCCGGCAGGCAGCTTGTCGGTGACCTGAACCCCCGTGGCATTGCTCGGTCCGATGTTGGTGGCGGTGATGGTGAACGTGACGTTCGTGTTCTGGTTCGGCGTCGCGTTGTCGACCGTCTTGGTGATGGCGATATCCGCCGCTTGACCGGTGACCATCGCCGACGCTGAGTCGTTTCCGGACACGGGGTCGGTCTGGTCCTCGCCCGTCTTGGTTGCGGTGTTGGTCGCCGGGTTGGTGTTGTTGACGGTCGCGATCAGCGTGAGGGTGGCACTCGACAGGTTGGCCATCGGTCCGATGTTCCAGATCCCAGCGGCGTACGTGCCGGCGCTCGGTGCCGCGGACACGAGGGTCAAGCCCGCCGGCAGAGGGTCTGTCACAACTACGCCGGTCGCGTTGCTCGGTCCGCTGTTGGTGGCGGTGACCGTGAAGGTGACGTTGGTGCCAACGTTCGGCGTCGCGTTCGACACGATCTTTGTCACGGCGATGTCCGCGGCCTGGCCCGTCACCGTGGTGGACGCGGTGTTGTTGCCGGCGACAGGGTCGGGTTGAACCTCACCCGTCTTGGTCGCGGTGTTGATCACCGGGTTTGTCGCCGTGGCTGTGGCGACGATCGTGAGCGTGCCCGTCGCCCCGTTGGCCAGAGGGCCGATCGTCCACGCGCCACTACCGGAGTTGTAAGTGCCAATGCTCGGCGTGGAGGACATATACGTGAGGGCGGCGGGAAGCAGGTCGGTGACCACCACGCCGGTGGCATTGCTCGGGCCGTTGTTGGTGGCGGTGACCGTGAAGGTCACGTTGGTGTTCAGGTTCGGGGTCGCATTGTCGACCGACTTGGTGATCGCGATGTCAGCCGCGACGGGCGTGACAGTCGCGCTGAACGAGTCGTTGGCGCCGTTGGGGTCGAACTCCGTCTCGGCTGTCTTGGTCGCCGTGTTCGTGGTCGGCGCGGTCGTGTTCACGGTGGCCACGATCAAGAGGGTGGCGCTCGAGGCGTTGGCCATCGGCCCGATGTTCCAGACCCCGGTGCCCGAGTTGTAGGTCGTGCCGCCGGCGGGGGTCGCCGAGAAGAGCGTCAGACCCCCCGGCAGCAGGTCGGTGACCTGGACGCCGTTCGCCGCGTTAGGCCCGTTGTTCGTCGCGGTGATCGTGAAGGTGACGTTCGTTCCGAGATCGGGTGTGGCGTTGTTCACGACCTTGGTGATCGCGATGTCCGCCAGCGCCCTGGGCGTGATGGTGGCGGTCGCGGAGTTGTTGCCCGCGACAGGGTCAGGCTGGAATTCGGCAGTCTTGGTCGCGGTGTTCGTGGCCGGCGCGGTCGTGTTGACGGTGGCAACGATCGCGAGGGTCGCGGACGAGCCGTTGCTCAGCGCGCCTATGTCCCAGAGGCCCGTCCCGGAGTTGTAGCTCGTTCCGACGCTTGGCGTGGCCGACACAAAGATCAGCCCTGCCGGCAGCGGATCGGTGACCTGCACGCCGGTTGCGTTGCTGGGCCCCTTGTTGGTCGCGGTGACGGTGAACGTCACGTTGGAGCCGAAGTCGGGTGTCAGGTTGTTGACCGACTTGGCGATGGCGATGTCGGCCGACTGGCCGGTGACCGTCGCAGGCGACACGTCGTTGGCGGCGTTGGGGTCTGGCTGGTTGCCTGCGGTCCTGGTCGCGGTGTTGATCACCGGGTTGGTCGTCGTCACGGTTGCGACGATCGACAGGGTCTCGCTGACCCCGTTGCCAAGGGGCCCGATATGCCAGACCCCAGTCCCTGCAACGTAAGTGCCGAAGCTTGGCGTCGCCGAGACCAGCGTCAGGCCAGCCGGCAGCGCGTCAGTGATCTCCACGCCGGTTGCGTTGCTGGGTCCGTGGTTGGTCGCGGTGATGGTGAACGTGACGTTGGAGCCGACGTTGGGGGTCGGGTTCGAAACCGTCTTCACGACCCCGATGTCGGCGGCCTGCCCAGTCACAGTCGCCGAAGCAGTGTTGTTGCCGAGCACAGGGTCGGGCTGAACCTCCGCCGTCTTCGCAGCGATGTTGGCGACGGGATTGGTGCCGGTGACCGTGGCGACGAGGGACAGGGTCTCGTTGCCACCGTTGGCGAGCGGACCGATGTTCCAGACCCCCGTCCCGGAGTTGTAGGTCGTGGTTCCGCTCGCAGTGGACGACATGTATGTGAGGCCTGGCGGCAGCAGGTCGGTGACCTGCACGCCAGTGGCGGCGCTAGGGCCGTTGTTCGTGGCGGTGACCGTGAATGTCACGTTCGTGCCCTGGTTCGGTGCGGTGTTGCTGACGGTCTTGGTGATCGCGATGTCCGCGGCGACCGGCGTCACCGTCGCGCTCGCCGAGTCGTCTGGGGCCGTGGGATCGGCCTCGTTCTCGGCCGTCTTGCTGGCGGTGTTGATGGTGGGGTTGACCGTGTTGACGGTGGCTGTGATGCCCAGAGTTGCCACCGAGCCGTTCGTGAGGACGCCGATGTTCCAGACGCCCGTAACCGAGTTGTAGGTCGTGCCCACGCTCGGCGCCGCCGACACGAAGTTCAGCCCCGCGGGGAGCTGGTCCGTGATCTGCAACCCGCTCGCGGCCGCTGGGCCGTTGTTGGTGGCGGTGACGGTGAACGTCACGTTGGAGCCGAAGTTCGGCGTCGGGTTGTCGACCGTCTTGGTCACGGCGATGTCCGCGATGCAGCACGACACCGTCGCCGACGCCGAGTTGTTGCCTGCCACCGGGTCCGGCTCGACTTCGGCGGTCTTGGTCGCCGTGTTGGTCTGGTTGGCGAGGCTCGTGACCTGCGCGGTGATCGTGAGTGTGGCGGTTGCGCCGTTTGCTATCGGGCCGATGTTCCACAATCCCGTCCCCACGGTGTACGTGCCCGAAACCGTGGACGACGAGACGTACGTGAGACCCACAGGCAGCACGTCGCTGACTAGCACACCGGTGGCGTTGCTGGGTCCGTTGTTCTTGGCGGTGATCGTGAACGTGACGTTGCTCATGAAGGCGGGCGTCGAGTTGTCGACCGTCTTGCCGATCGCGATGTCCGCCGACACGGGAGTGACCGTGGCGCCGGCGGAGTTGTTGGCGGGCTGGGGGTCGGGCTGGTCCTCAGCGCTCTTGGTCGCCGTGTTGGTGGCGGGGGACGTCGTGTTCACGGTGGCGACGATGGAAAGAGTGGCGTTCGCGCCGTTGGCCAGGGCTCCGATGTCCCAGAGTCCGCTACCTGAGTTGTAGGTCGTCAGTCCGCTCGGCGTGGCGGAGACCAAGGTCAGTCCGGCGGGCAGGAGGTCGGTGACCTGCACGCCGGTGGCGTTGCTGGGCCCGTTGTTGGTGGCGGTGACCGTGAAGGTCACGTTGGTGCCGAAATTCGGTGTCGGGTTGCTCACGATCTTCGTGATCGCGATGTCGGCCGACTGCCCGGTCACCGTCGCCGAGGCGGTGTTGTTGCCCGCCACAGGGTCGGGCTGCACCTCCGCCGTCTTGGCCGCCGTGTTGGTCACCGGGGTGGTCAAGGTCGCGGTGGCGACGATGGAGAGAGTCTGGTTGGCGCCGTTGGCGAGAGCTCCGATGGTCCAAACGCCGGTGCCTGAGTTGTAGGTCGTCCCTCCACTCGCGATGGCGGAGACAAACGACAGGCCAGCCGGCAGCGGGTCGCTGACGACCACGCCTGTTGCGTTGCTGGGCCCGTTGTTGGTCGCGGTGATGGTGAACGTGACGTTGGTGCCCTGGTTCGGCCGGGTGTTGTCGACCAGCTTTGTGATGGCGATGTCAGCCGCCACAGGAGTGACGGTTGCTTTGGCGGAGTCGTTTCCGGAAAGCGGATCCGGCTGGACTTCAGCGGTCTTGGTCGCCGTGTTCGTGGCTGGCGCCGTCGTGTTCACGGTGGCCACGATCGACAGAGTGGCGCTGGCGCCGTTGGCGACCGCTCCGATGTTCCAGAGCCCGGTGCCCGCGTTGTAGGTCGTACCTCCACTTGGGGTGGCCGAAAAGAAGGTCAGGCCGGCCGGCAGCAGGTCGGTGACCTGCACCCCCGTGGCATTGCTGGGGCCATTGTTGGTGGCGGTGACGGTAAAGGTCACATTGGTCCCGAAGTTGGGAGTCGAGTTGGACACGATCTTGCTGATCGCGATGTCCGCGGCTTGACCGGTCACCGTCGCCGATGCCGAGTTGTTGCCGGCGCCAGGGTCGGGTTGGTCTTCCGCGGTCTTGGTTGCGGTGTTGGTCGTCGCGGCGCTGGTGTTCACGGTGGCGGTGATGGTGAGCGTCGCGTTCGCGCCGTTGGCGAGAGCGCCGATGTTCCACACGCCGGTTCCCGGGATGTAGGTGGTGACTCCGCTCGTTGTCGACGAGACGTACGTCAGCCCCGCGGGCAGCAGGTCTGTGACCTGCACGCCCGTGGCGGCGCTCGGCCCGCTGTTGGTCGCGGTCACCGTGAAGGTCACATTGGTGCCCACGTTTGGCGTGGGGTTCGACACGGTCTTGTTGATCGCGATGTCGGCCGCCTGCCCGGTGACCGCCGCTGAAGCCGTGTTGTTGCCGGCGACAGGGTCCGGTTCCGTTTCGGCGGTCTTGGTGGCGGTGTTGGTCACCGTGGCGGTGCCTGTAACGGTGGCCACGATGGAGAGGGTCGCGTTACCGCCATTGGCCACCGCGCCGATGTTCCACACGCCGGTCCCGGCCGTGTACGTGCCGGCGCTCGGCGCGGCGGATACGAAGGTCAGTCCGGCAGGAAGGAGATCTGTCACCTGGACACCTGTCGCGTTGCTAGGCCCGTTGTTCGTGACGGTGACGTTGAACGTCACGTTGGTGTTCTGGTTCGGGGTCGCGTTGCTCACGGTCTTGGCCACCGCGATGTCCGCCGACGAGACGATGTTGGTCGGGTCGCTGGCGGTGTCGTTGGTGGTGTTGGTCTCGCCGCCGCCGCTGACGCTCGCCTGGTTGGTCACGGAGCCGGCCGCGCCCTGCAGGACGGTCACGGTCACCGTGATCGCGGGGTAGGAAGCCCCGCCGGCCAGCGCATCGGACCGGGTGCAGGTCACCGTTTGACCTACCGGAGCGGGGCAGGTCCAGCCGGTGCCCGCAGCGACGGTGGGCGTCAGCCCCGCGGGCAATGTGTCGGTGACCGTCACCGTGCCGCTCGTCGCCACGTTGCCCGAGTTGGTTGCCGTCAGGGTGTATGAGCCGGTCGACCCGCGCGTGAACGAACCGACATGGCTCTTGGCGATGGTCAGGTCCGGTGCATGAACCGTCACGCGCTCGGCTCCACCGCCGGCGTAGCCGGCCGACGTCGTGCCGCCTGCTGTGGTGCGGGTCGGGTCGAGGTAGGTGGCGGTGGCCGGGTTGCTGTAGGTGCCGGGGGCCACGCTGGCCGCGATGTTGACCGTGAACGTGATGACGACCGATGCGGCGCCGGGGATGGTGAAGGTGCCGAACGCTGGGTTGGTGTCACCCGCGGTGGGATTGACGGTAGCGGGCCGCGTCGCGCCTCCATTGAGCACGACGCTTCCGGTCGACGCGTAGGTGAAGCCCGCCGGCAGGGCGTCCGAGATGGAAACGCCGGTGGCCGCACCGGCGCTGGCGGCGTTGCTCACCGTGATCGAGTAGGTGGCGGTGGTCCCGGTGATGGTGTTGGTGACGTTGGGAGTGCTGGTGGTCTTGGTCACCGTGAGCGCCGGGAGGCACTCGGCTCCGGACGACGATCCCGGGATCGCGGTCACGGTGGTGGTCTGCACCACGCCGGGGTCTCCGTTCACCGACCCATACGTCGCCGCGTCGACTGTGGTCGTTCCGTGGGCGCCGCCCAGGACCGTCGCCTGCGCACCGGGGATGGCGGGCGAGGTGATGATCACGCCACCACCGCCGCCACCACCCGGGCCGTGGTAGTTCGCGCCTCCGGTCGGACCCGTGGGCCATGCGTTCGTGCCGTTGGCGCCGTTGGCATGGACGGTGAGGCCGTTGACGTTGCCCGTGTTCGTGGTGACGACGACGCTTCCACCTGCCCCGCCGCCACCGCCGCCGTCGTTGGCCGGCGTCACGCCGAACCCACCGTTGGCGTTGATGGTCCCGGTCCCGGACAGCGATCCGGTCCGGATCATCACGATGCCGCCGCCGGTGCCGCCGGACGAGGCGAACCCGGCCGAGTTGTTGCGAGTGCCCGCGCCGCCGCCGCCGCCCAGGACCACGCGCGTGACAGCGGCTGGAAACGCGGCGCCGCCGTGGCCGCCTACGGGCTGGTTGGTGTTCCAGCTGTTGCCGCCCAGGCCGCCCTGCCCACCGTTGGAGCCGCCACCGCCTCCGGTGTTCTCGTCGTTCGCGCTCGGGTGTGAGTCGGAGCCGCCACCGCCGGCGTTTCCTGGAGCGCCTCGCGCCGCGTCGCCGTTCGGATACCCGTCCGCCCCGGAGTTGACCTGGGCGTTGCCGATCGCGTCGTACAGGAAGTGGGGTGTACCCGCAATGCCCTCGCCCTTGTAGCCATGATTGCCGCGTCCGGTCGTGACCACCCAGTCGGTGCCGGCGTCCGGTCCGCCGAACTGGCCGACGCCGAGCGCGCCCTTGAACCCGAGCTGATCGACGCTCACGGTCTGGGCGTTGAGGTTGAGCCCGCCGGCCACGTCGACCGCAAGCACACCACCCGCGTGCAGTGCGCCGTTCCATGGAGCCGCGGTGAGGCCCGCGCCGAGCGTGGCGCTCGAGTACTGCGGCACGCGGATGACCTGGAACGTCCGGAAGCCGTGCGTGGCGGTGACCGTGAGGGAGAAGTCGTAGCTGTTGACCAGGCCGTTGCCGGCGCCGGACCCGGCGATGTTGACGACGCCTCCGACGACGCTGATGGCCGCAACGTATTCGTACCGCCCGGTCGAGTTGAGGGCGGTGGAACCGTGCCCGGTGGCCCCGTCGCCGTACGCGACCGTGTTGGTTCCGTTGATGTCCGCGTCCTGCATCTGGATCACGAGAAGCAGGTCACCTGGGGCGATGGCGGGGGTTGCGCCGGCGATCCTCGGGCCGACGGAGATCGAGGTGGCGCCGGCCGCGGCGCTCGCAGTCGCCGGGTAGTACGTGTTGACGACTCCTGTCAGCGCCGGGTTCGGGCCGTCGTTGCCTGGCGTGACGCAGCCCTGGGCGAGCGCGGTGGCCACCTCAGGCGACTGAAAGACGACCGCGACGCCGGCGAGGAGCAGGGCGAATCCCGGCACCGCGCACGAACGGAGTAAGCCCCCCCAGGCTTTCACGGCGGCCACGTGGGGGGCGACATCGTCGTCGTGCGGTGACGCTTTCTGGATCGCATTTCTTGGATTTGTGGGTCAGCTACAGGCGCCGCTGCGATGAGCGGTGACTTTCTGCGGCGTGAGCCGGCTCACATTACTTGAACATCCGCGATTTGCCTCTAGTCTTGCGCCCCATTCCAAGTTCAAAAGGGGCTTATGCAGCCACTTATCGGTGACTAAACACAACCCAGGGGGAGGCGCTCCCGTGATTCGACCCCGCGTCCGGGCCGCCGACGGTCGTTTCTTCAGCCCGGTGAGAGCGGCTGACATAAGAGTCACGCGCCACACGGCAAGTTGCTGCATTTGTTATGGCGAAGGCCCCACGTTGAAGGACCTTTCGCGCTCGCGGCCGGCGCGAGCGCCCGAACCGACTCATATGCCCGAAGGACAGACACGCGGCGCGACGCTCCCAGATCAGGACCGCGACGGGCCTGATCAGAGCCCGGACGCCCTGGCGACGCCAGGCGAGCGCGACATCGAGGGGCGCGACCGCGACCGGGCTGCGGACGTCCGCGACCGAGAGGCCGAGCAGCGTGACCGAGAGGCCGCGGCGCGCGACGACGCCGCGGGTGATCTCGACCGAACCGCCGGCGATCGCGCGGCGAGCGAGAGTCAACAGGCGGCCGGGGAAGGCACCCGAGCTCCCTCGGGGCACGCTGAGGCTGCTGACAACCGGGCCCAGGCTGTCAACGACCGCAGGGTGGCCGCCGAAGATCGCGCCCACGCCGCCAAGGACCGCGAGGATTCCGGCACCGACGAGCTGACGGGAGCCCGCCGGCGGGTGGCCGGCCTGGCTGCCCAGGACCGCGACGAAGCGGCCGGGTTGCGTGACCGAGAGGCCGAAGCGCGCGATGACGCGGCGGGCGACCTCGACCGAACGGCAGGCGATCGCGCGGCGACCGAACGTCAAGAAGCGGCGGACGAACGTGACCTGGCCGCCTCGCGGCGCGCTGGAGCAGCGGACAACCGGGCCCAGGCGATCAATGACCGCAAGGTCGCGGCGGAAGATCGTGCCCAGGCCGCCAAGGACCGCGAAGATTCCGGCACCGACGAGCTGACAGGCTTGCGCCGCCGGGAGACGGGCCTGGCTGCCCAGGACCGTGACGTCGCGGCCGGGCTGCGCGACCGGGAGGCCGAAGCGCGCGACGACGCGGCGGGTGATCTCGACCGGACCGAAGGGGATCGCGCCGCGAGCAATCGCCGGCGTGTCGCTGACGAAGGTGCCCAGGCGGCTTCGGGGCGAGCTCAGGCTGCCGATTACCGCGCCCAGGCCATCAACGACCGCAGGCTTGCCGCCGAGGATCGCGCACAGGCCGCGAAGGACCGCGAAAACGCGGGGCTCGCTGCGCGGGCGCGTGACCTCGCCGCCGAGCAGCGTGACCGAGACGCCGAAGCCCGCGACGACGCGGCTGGCGAGTTCGACCGAACCGCCGGGGATCGCGCGGCGAGCAATCGCCGGCGCGCGGCAGACGAAGGCGCCCGCGCCGACTCCGGGCGTGCTGATGCCGCGGACAGCCGCGAACGAGCCAACAACGACCGCAAAGTTGCGGCCGACGATCGCGCGCAGGCGGCAAAGGACCGCGAGGATTCCGGGACCGACGAGCTGAGGGCTGTGCGCCGTCGCGAGGCCGGGCTCGCTGCCCGAGACCGTGACGTCGCCGCCGGGTTACGTGATCGAGAGGCCGAAGCGCGCGACGACGCCGCGGGTGATCGCGATCGAACGGCCGGTGACAGCGCCGCGAGCAACCGCCGGCGCGCGGCAGACGAAGGTGCGCGCGCCGACTCGGGTCGGGCGGAAGCTGCAGACAGCCGCGAACGGGCCGTCAATGACCGCAAGGTTGCCGCCCAGGATCGCGCGCAGGCCGCGAAGGACCGCGAGGATTCCGGGACGGACGAGTTGACGGCGGTGCGCCGCCGGGAGGCCGGGCTGGCTGCCCGCGACCGCGACGTCGCGGCCGGGCTGCGTGACCAGGAGGCCGAAGCGCGCGATGACGCGGCCGGTGACCTCGACCGAACCGCGGGCGATCGCGCGGCGAGCAATCGGCAGCGCGCCGAGGACGCGGGTGCCAGGGCCGCTTCGGAGCGCGCCGATGCCGCGGACAGCCGCGTCCGTGCCGTCAATGACCGCAAGGTCGCCGCAGACGATCGCGCACAGGGCAGCCTCGACCGCCAGATTGCGGCGGAAGATCGCGCGCAAGCAGCCAAGGACCGTGAAGACTCCGGGACCGATGAGCTCACAGGAGTAAGTCGCCGCGGCGCGGGACTGACCGCCATCGGTCGCGAGATCGACCGTGTCCGGCGTGTCAACGGAGAGCTCGTGGCCGCCTATGTCGACGTGGACGGGCTCAAAGCCACGAACGACGCCAACGGTCATGCCGCCGGGGACACCCTGCTAATCGCGGTGGCCGATAGCCTGAGAATCTGCTTGCGTTCCTACGACGTCATCGCTCGGGTCGGCGGCGATGAGTTCGTGTGCGTGCTCCCAGGCATCTCTGTCGAACACGCCCGCCGACGCTTTGGGGCAGTGAGCGCAATGCTGGCCGAAGGTCCCTCCGGAGCCTCCATCACGGTCGGCCTTGCCCGCCTCCAGGCAGGCGACACGGCAGACGACCTGATCCGGCGGGCCGACGAGGAAGTTTCGAACGCCCGGAGGCGCCGCTGAGAAGTCGGCCGATTCCCCGCGCGAGCCGGCACCCGCGCCTTTGAGTCTCGCGGAGAACCCGCCGGAGCCGGCACGCGCGGTGGTTCATCCGCCGCGGTTCAATGGACAATACGTGGACTAAAGTCGACCCACTCATGAGGGCGGTTGTCTATGACCACTACGGGCCGCCAGACGTCCTGCACATCGTGGACGTCGAGCGGCCCGTCGCCAGGGACGACGAAGTCCTCGTCAAGGTGCATGCCGCGACGGTCAACCGGCTGGACGTTCACACACGCGAAGCCAACCGAAAAAGTGGCCCAGGAATCGCGCTGATCAGCCGCCTGGTCTCAGGCGTCCGCCGGCCGAGGCAGCCGATTCTCGGCACCGAGTTCGCCGGCGAGGTGGAGGCGGTCGGCCCAGCCGTCACCGAGTTCGGAGCCGGCGATCGCGTCTTCGGCAACACCGGCTTCGGGTTCGGCGCGCACGCGGAGTACATCTGCATACGCGAGAGCGCACGGATCACGCACATGCCGGCCGGGGTGAGCTTCGAAGAAGCAGCTGCCGTCTCGGATGGAGCTCTCAATGTGCTGTGGTGTTTGCGCGGGGCAGGTCTCCAGAAGGGTCAGAGGATGCTTGTCTTCGGCGCATCGGGGTCCTGCGGCACCGCCGGAGTGCAGCTTGGCAAGTACTTCGGCGCCGACGTCACCGCCGTGTGCAGCACCAAGAACCTCGAGCTCATGAAATCGATCGGAGCCGACAGGGTCATCGACTACACGAGCGAGGACTTCACAAAGAACGGCCAGACGTACGACGTCATCCTGGACGCGGTGGGCAAGCACTCGTTCAAACGGTGCAAAGGCTCACTGAGGCCCGGTGGCTGCTACCTCGCAACCGACGGGTTGCAAAACCTCCTGCTGTCAGCGTGGACCTCGCGGATTGGAGACAAGCGCGTGGTCTTTCGGATCCCACCGCGATACACGAAGAAGGACCTGGAGCTCATCAAGGGTCTCCTCGAGGACGGCACGTACCAGGCGGTCATCGACCGGCGCTATCCGATGTCGGAGGTTGTCGAGGCAGCCCGCTATGTCGAGACCGAGCAGAAGACCGGGAACGTGATCCTCAACATCCAGCCGTCATGACGCACCGCTGACGCGCCCAGGAGCCATGCGCGCTGTCAGGACGTGACCAGAACGGTCGCGAACGCATAGCCCTGCCGCCCATGGTCGTCGTAGGCGGTCACCAGCCCATCGAAGCTCCCGGCCTTGCGGAAGGTGTGCGTGACCTTCACTCCCCACGCGGTCGAGTTGTCGTCCGTGAAACTCCAGCAGTAGGTGGCAGCTGTGGCGATGTCCAGCTTGGTGGCGCTGGCGTCGAATGTGACTGTTAGCGGGGCGGGACCGGTGAGTGGCTGGGCCTGGGCGTGTGTCAAAGGCGGGAAGTGGACGTGGAATATGGCGGTTGCGCTCAGGAAGATGGCCAGCTCAGTCCGGGCCACGAGGTGCACTCTCAAGATCCAGCTGCCTGGTGCAGGCAAGCCGATGTGGATCAACTCGGCCGTGCCGCCGTAGTGGGGGTTCCCCGGATAGAACGAGTCCCGAACGAACTTGGACCGCGTCACCACCTGCCCGTCTGGGCCGGTGAATGTGGGCACGAAGTCCGCCTGCGAGCCGGCGTTGGTGTCAAGGCCCACCACCAGGAGTTCCGCCGCTTTGGGAACATCGAGCCTGAACGCGGTGTCGCTTGGAGCGGCGGGATCGGTGGTCGGAACTGGGGTGATGTCCGCGGTGACCGGCGGCAAGGTGGTCACCGGCTCAGGCCCGGGACATGGCGAGGGGGCGGGCTGATGGGCCGCCGTGGAGGTCGGCGCCTGGCCGCACGCGGCGAGCGTGAAGAGAACCGCAGCGAGCACCAAAAACACGCGGGCCATCGCGCCGAAATGATGCGCGCCGGGTCGACCGATTCAGCCTCGCTAACATGCCTGGAATGACTCGTCCTTCTATCTATGAGGCTGCCGGTCGGGACGAGGCGTTCCTCGCGCTTGCCGCCGCCACGCACGAGCGCTGCCTCATGGACCCCGAGCTGAATCACCCGTTCTCGCATCACGTAAGCCCCGGCCACACCGAGCACCTCGCCTACTACTGGGCAGAGGTCCTTGGCGGTCCGCCTCGCTACTCCGGCACCCTCGGCGGCCACTCCGGGATGCTCGGCATCCACGCCGGCGAGGGCGCGCCCGACGACTTGGGCGACCGATTCGAGGCCTGCTTCGTCCAGGCGATGGATGACGCCGAGCTCCCGGACGATCCGGAGCTCAGGGCCGCCCTGCACGCGTACATGCACTGGGCGACCCGAGAGGTCAACTCCTACTCGCCGCCAGGTACACGGGTCGAGCCGGACCTGCCCATGCCCGGCTGGTCCTGGGACGGTTTGCAAAAAGCCACGTAACGCATCCCGAGACCAGGCCGTTCCCTGAACAAATGGCGCGGATCAAGATGGTCGACGAGGCCGAGGCCGGCGGACCGCTGGCCGAGCTCTACGCCGGCGCCAAATCGCGCAGCATGGCCGGTGTCGTGCCCGACATCCTCCGCACGATGAGCCTGCGCCCGGACTTCCTGGCCGCGATCGATGCGGCGTCGCGGATGCATTTCAGCGATGGAGCCCTGACCCGGGCGCAGCACGAGATGATCGCAAGCTACGTCTCGGCGCTGAACCGCTGTCGTTATTGACTCAGCTCACACACGTGGTTCCTGCAGTTGCAGGGCGAAACGTTTGGGAAGACTGCGGACGCGCTCCGAGATGGCGACCTCGACGCTGCCGATCTGAGCAAGCGAGAGCGGCTCCTGCTCGACTTCGTCGCGACCATTACTAAACACGCCTACAAGGTCACCGACGAGCAGGTGCAGGCGCTGCGGGAGACCGGCTGGACCGACGAGCAGATCGCCGAGGCCGTCTACGACGCCGCCCTGTTCAACCTCTTCGTGAGACTGGCCGATGCCTTCGGCATCGAGCCTCCACCGGTCTACGAGCCCGCGGGCATCCCGCCAGCGGTTACGCGGGAGTGAGGTCGGTGAAGTCGCTGACGATGACGAGATTCGTCCCGCCGTTGGTGCCTCCGATTCCCCAGCTCTTCGCGTAGCTCTGCCTCGTCTGGGAGAGCACGTTCCCAGACGTGCCTCGGGTGATCAGCGTCGTCGTGCCGCGCAGCGTGACACCGATCAGGCGTCGCGCCTGCGTGCTGAACTTGGGCAGGAACAGCTGCAGCTGGATGCTGTCGAAGCTGTACGTCTTCTGGATGATCGTGCCCGCCGCCATGTCTGCCTTGATGACGTCAGTGAACTCCGTGAGCGCGTCGCCGATGGCTCCGCTCTGTGCCAGCGTCAGGTCATGGGCGCGTCGCGCCTCCGATTCGATGACCAGGTCCAGCACCATGTCGTGCGCCCACAGATTTGCCAGACGCTGGTCCATCGATGGATTGAACGCCATGACGTTGGACGGAATGGTCACCCCGGGCAGCGGCGGCAGCACCCAGACTCTCGCAGAGGCGGATCCCGGCGTCGTATTCACAGGTGGTGGCAGTGCGGCGCTCGCGCTGCTGAACACCCACGTTGCGACATCCGGTCCCGACCCGACCGTTAACGTGAGCCTCGGCGTCGAGCCGTCCGGCAGCTCTGGCGCCGGCTCGGGGCTGTGCAGCGAGAACTCCGCCGAAACCGGCAGGGCCGTGAGGAGGAGCAACGTCACGCCAACCGCGGCCGGGGCCGACCAGCCCAGCCGCCGCACGGCGGGGAGCAGACCGCCCGCCTCCTCGAGCGGCTCGAGCAGGCGCACGAGCGCGAAGCGAAGCGCGCAGGCCATGACCAGGCTGCCCAGGATCGCGGTCTTGGTCCAGAACTCGAGCGTGGTGGGGCCGATCAGGTACACGGAGAGCAGGGCGACGAGCACGCCGAAGACGAAGCGGCCGACCTGGCCGTCAGGCACGGTCCTTGGGTCGGGGACCATGAAGAACGCAAAGATCAGGAGCTCGGGCGACGTGACGAGGATCCGCCAGAGCTCGCCGCCGCACATCGTGGTCGCGTGCCAGCTGGCCACCATGCAGTGGTCCGGCACCGGGATAAGCGCCAGGGCGGCGAACAACGCGAATCCCGCCATGTAGCCGAGCTCGAGACCGAGCAGCTTCAGCTCCCAGCCGATCAGCAGCCCGCCGCCGATCAGGATCGCGTAGGTCACGATCATCCACGGCCCCATCGGGATCCACCACAGGTCCTGTGGCTCGGTGTATTGCGGACCGAGGACAACGAATGCCAGGACGAGGCCCAGGTTGGAGGGGTTGAAAATGTGGCGGCCTTTCCATCGGATCAGGTACTTCGACGCCATCGAGACGGCGACCACCCCGACGAAGATCCAGATTCCGCGCGTGCTCCACCACTGGCCGTGGAAGGTCCCGGGGACGCGAAGGATGAACGCGGTGCTGTTCCCGGTCAGAAGGCCGCTGGCCGGCCACATGATCACCTTGTCCTTGAAGAAGGCGACCGTAAACTCGATCAGCGCGCCGGCCGCGAGGCAGATCAAGATCTGCGCAACCGACAGGCGGAAGTCGAGTACGGTCTGGCCGAGGACCTGGAGCGTGAGGAGCACCGCGGCGACGTGAAGGCGAGGGTCGCGGATGCTGGGCAGAAGGACCGGGTAGTCGCGCCCGCCGATCCTCAGTTTTCGCTTGCCAGCCGCCATGGACAGGTAACGGCGATGCTACATCCGCCGTTACAAAGATGAATTCAGTGAATCGATGGATCGTCCCTGTCGTGGTGCTACTCGTCGGCGCCGCGTGCCAGCAGCCGTTCGGGCTCGGCCTGCCGTCCGAGCGTGCTCTAGAGAACGGCGCCGCCGACACGCTCAGCGCGACGCAGGGCTACGAGATCACCGGCGCGTACACGGTCGCGGGCGATCGCTGGACGATCGACATGCAGGTGCAGCGGTCGAAGGGCGAGCACCTGGTGATCACATCCGCCACGGGAAAGCTTGAGGCGTTGATCATCGGACAGCAGGCCTTCTTCCGCGGTCAGCAGTTCCTCGCCCAGCACCTCGGCACCGATCCGCTTTCGCAGATCGTGGTCAAGGCGGCCGGCAACTCTTGGTGGAAGGGGTCGACCGCCGACGTGCCCCGGTTTGCCGACTTCACGGACGGCAGCGCCTTCAAGCAGACGTTTCTCGGCTCGGCAGTGACGCACCGAACCGACGGCGTCTCCGTCGACGGAACCGCGGCCGTCGAGCTGTCCGGCACACGCGCGAACGTGTTCATCGCGGCGGCGCCGCCGAACCGCCTGCTTCGGGTCCAGGCGAAGGATCGAGCCGTGATCGATTCCGTGACCGGTGCGGACCTGCACTACGGCAACATCGACAAGGATTTCGGTATCGCGGCGCCGACGGACGTGATCGATTTCAGCAATCTTTCGACGCTGCCTCCGATCTACACAGTGGTTTCGGTCGACACGTCGGCTTGCGGATCGCCTTGCGTGGTTTCTGCCCAGCTGAAAAACCTCGGCGGGATGACAGGGGCGAAAGCGCAGTCTTCCGTCAAGTTCGAGATGCATGACGCCGCGACCAACGCGGTGCTGGGAAGCTGCGTCGCCACGGTCTTCAACGACGTGGGCTACAACTCCACGACGACCGCCTCATGCACGATCGGCGCGCAGGCCACGAATGGCGCGAACGTACTTGCCACTGTCGACAACCCCGGTCACGCCTAGCCCGGCGCGGAATAGCCCCCCGACCGAAATGATTACCACCTGCGATGGCTGACCAGCCAAAGATCGAGATCCCGCCGCGCGGCACCAGGGGAGCCTGGGTGCCGGTCGTACTGATGCGAATCTTCAGGCCTCTGATGGAGGGGCAGGTTTCGCGATACCGCAAGACAACCGGACCCACACAGCCGGTGATGATGGGCTTCCCCACGGTGCTGCTGACGACCGTGGGTGCGAAGACCGGTCGCGAGCACACCCACGTCCTCGGCGGCTTTGCCGACGGCGATGACGCCTGGCTCGTCGTAGCCTCGAACAGCGGCGCGGCGACGCATCCGCACTGGTTCGTCAACCTCGCGACGAGTCCGGACAGGGTTTGGTTGGAGGTCGGCAACCAGAAGATCAAGGTGCGGGCCGCCCTGCTGAAGGGGGCCGAGCGCGAGGCTGCGCTGGCCAAGGTCGCCGCCATCGCATCGCGGTACGCCGGATATCAGAAAAAAACGGACCGAGAGATCCCGATCGTCCGCCTCACGCGTGAGGTTGCGGCCTAGCCGACCTTCGCGCTGAGTCCGAGGCGCGGAAAGACCTCCTCCGCGAATCGGGTGATCACCCCGCCTTCGAAGGCATTGGGCACGTTGACGATGAAGTATTCGATCCCGGCGTCCGCAAACATGCGGATCGTCTCGGTGATCTTGTCAGCGTCGCCGGCCCACGGGTGCCACGACCGGATGAAGTCCTCGTCCACGCCGGTGCGGCGCACGGTGTCCTTGACGACGCGATCCACCTCTTTCTGGTCGCCCAGGATCGTGTAGAGCTCCATCGTCTTCAGGACCGAGTCGTAGTCGCGGCCGACGGTCGCGCAGTGCTCGCGCAGGACATCGAGCTTGTGTTTGATGGTTTCGAGGTCGCCGCCGACGTTGCAGGCCTCGCCGTACTGGGCGACGAGCTTGAGCGTCACCTTCTCGCCGCCGCCCCCGATCCATATCGGGGGGTGGGGCTTCTGCACCGGCTTGGGCTCATTGATCGCGCCGCGCAGGTGATAGAAGCGCCCCTCAAAGCTGGCCTCGTCTTCGGTCCACATCGCCCTGATCACCTGCAGCGCCTCGCGCAGCATGCGCAGCCGGTCGGGCGTTTCCGGGTATTCGTAGCCGTACGCCTCGTACTCGTGCTGGTACCAGCCTGCGCCGATGCCGAGGATCAGGCGCCCGTGGCTCATCACGTCGACGCAGCTCGCCATCTTGGCCAGCAGCGACGGCGGCCGGTAGCTGTTGCACGTCACCATCTGGCCGAGCCGAATGGTGCGCGTGTCGCGCGCGAGCGCGGACATCGAGGTCCAGCACTCGAAAACCGTCTCGTGCTTCGGAATCGGCACGGTGTGGAAGTGGTCGTAGAGCCAGATCGAGTCGAAGCCGGCCGACTCTGCCTCCCTGGCGCAGCGGGTCATGGTCTCGAACTTCTCGACCGGGTCGCGGATGTCCGCAAGGTCCGTGCGCCAGCCTTGCGGCACGAACATTCCAAGCTTGATCTCACTCACCCTGTGCCAACTCTAGTTCCGCTCGCGACCGCCTGCCGGAGCTGGTCCGCGGTCTCCTCCGGCCTCGTGTCGTTGACGAACGTGCCCGCGCCGAGCTCCACGCCGGCCGGGTGTTTGAGCCGGTCGCCGCGCCGGTGCGGCGGGTAGAACTCGACGTGGAGGTGCGCCTCCGGCCAGGGCCGCCCGTCGGTCGGTGCCTGGTGCATCGCCATCACGTAGGGCGTGGAGAATCCGAAGTGACGGTCGTAGGCGCTCGCGACCTCGACCAGGGCGGCGGCCAGGTCGTCGCGCTCGCCACCGTTCAGCTCGGCGACCGATGCGACGTGCCGCCGCGGGTAGACGTGCACCTCGTAGGGCCAGCGGGCGGCGTGGGGGACGAAGGCGATCATGGAGCGACCCTCGAGCACCACGCGCTCGCCGGCGAGCTCGCGCTCGACTTGCTCGCAGTGAAGGCATCGCCCCGACGTGTCCAGGTGCTTCCGCGATGCCTCCAGCTCCACGGCGGCCACCGGCGGGATGAAGGGCAGCGCGTAGATCTGGCCGTGCGGGTGGTGGAGGGTGACGCCGATCTCCTCGCCCTTGTTCTCGAAGATGAAGACGTACTCGAACTCGGGCCGCGAGCCGAGCGACTCGTAGCGATCGGACCAGACGTCGACGAGCAGGCGGACGCGCTCGACGGGGAGCTGCGCCAGCGTCTGGTGGTGGTCGGCGGTGTAGACGACCACCTCGCATCCCGACGCCAGGGCCGGAAACCTGTTCTCGAAGACCACCACCTCGAAGTCGTCGAGCGGGATCTCCGAGTCGCCCTCGGCGCCGGTGGGGCACAGAGGGCAGAAGCTGGTGGGAAGGAAGGTCCGGTCGTTCCGCTCGGTGTTGTACGCGACCCACTCCTGGCGGAGCGGGTCGAAGCGGAGCTCAGGCATCTTTTTGGCGGCTGTACGCGAGGAGGTAGCGTCCGTCCTTCAGCTTGAGGTCGCGGCGCTGGAGTTGCTTTCCCTTGCCCCTCACCCTGACCCTCTCCCCTGAAGGGGAGAGGGAAATAGGCTCCCCTGAAGGGGAGAGGGAAATTGGCTCGGGTGGGTCAGGACGCGCTTGCGAGCCGCTCATGCCGCTCACCTGACCCCGCCACGCGCACGTCGACTCCCGCTTCGCGGATCGCGGCCAGCAGCGCGGGATCCGCTCCGCTGTCGGTGATCAGCGTGTGGACGCGCGCCGTCGGGACCGTCTGACACATCGTGTCCTGGCCGATCTTCGTGTGGTCCGCAAGGACGATGACCTGCTGCGCCGCGCCCGCGAAAGCGCGGTCGGTCGCAGCGACGAGCGGGCTGGGTGTCGACAGCCCCCGCTCGGGTGTGAACCCGTTGCCGGAGATGAACGCCTTCGACGCACGCAGCGCGCGCACCGACTCCTCGGCCGCCGGCCCGACGAGGGCATGAATCGACCTGCGCAGCGTGCCGCCTGTGAGGATGACCTCGACGCGCGTCGACGTCATCAGGGCCTGCGCGACGAGCAGCGAGTTGGTCACGACCGTGAGCTCGGGGATCTCACCAAGCAGGCGCGCAAGCGCCAGAGTCGTGGTGCCCGGGCCCAGCAGTATCGAGTCGCCGGGCAGGATCATCGCCAGCGCAAGGTGGGCGATGGAAGCCTTCTCGGCGCCGGCCTGGCGGGCCTTCTCCGAGTAGCTCGGCTCGTGGCCGATCGCAGCCGGCAGGACGGCGCCGCCATGCGCGCGCACGAGCTGGCCTTCCTTGGCCATCGCGCGGAGGTCGCGTCGCACCGTGATCTCGGTCGTGTTGAGGAGCCCTGCCATCTCGGCCACGGAGACGACGCCCCGGGAGCGCAGGTTCTCAGCAATCAGCCGCCGCCGCTCGACCGCAAGCATGCGCGCGATCGTACGCCATCGATCAAATTCGATCAATAGCGGCTACAAAAGATATGTGACGAGTTGACAAAATTGACCGAATCTGTATCGTTCGCCTGTACCCCGGCGCAAGAAGTCTTGAGTCCAAACCGGCAGGGCCGGTGTCAATTGGGAGGAGGACCTATGGGCAAGTCACCGGAAGAAGAGCTTCCTCGGCGGCCAAGCGGGCGGATCTCAGTTCCACACACCGGAATGGACCTGCCCCTGGATCTCGACCTGACAAGGCGCGACATCTTGAAGATCGCCGGCTACGGAAGCCTGGCCGCCTTCATCGCCGCGTGCGGCGGCACGACCACGACGACGACAACGTCCGTGACGGCGACCGGGGGCAAGATGTCCCTCGGTAGCTATCTGTCCGACGCGGTCCCGAAGAAGGCGCTGGCCGATGTCGTCACCGCTTTCCAGAGCGCCAACGGCGGAACCAAGGTGACGCTGAACACGGTTGACCACGGCACGTTCCAGAACCAGATCACGTCTTACCTGCAGGGCACCCCCGAGGACGTGTTCACGTGGTTCTCCGGACACCGCATGCGCTTCTTTGCGTCGAAGGGGCTCGCGACGCCCATCGACGACGTGTGGAACGCGGTGAAGAGCAACTACACAGAGGGCTTCGCCAATTCGGTGAAAGGCGACGATGGGCACGTCTACGCGGTGCCCACCTCTTACTACCCATGGGCGGTTTTCTACCGCAAGGACGTTTTCGCGCAGCACAACTACACCGTCCCGACCAACTGGGACGACTTCAAGGCGCTGTGCACGAAGATGAAGACCGACGGGCTGATCCCGATCGCATTCGCCGACAAAGATGGCTGGCCCGCGATGGGCACCTTCGACATCCTCAACCTGCGATTGAACGGCTACGACTTCCACGTCGCCCTCTGCACTGGCCAGGCGAAATGGACCGACTCGAAGGTGACAGCTGTGTTCAAGAAATGGGCGGAGATTACGCCCTACTACTCGCCCGCCTTCGCCGGGCTGACATGGCAGCAGGCGGCGGACCAGCTCGTGCGCAAGCAGGCCGGCATGTATCTCCTCGGCCTGTTCGTTTCCCAGGAGTTCCTGGCAGCTGGCAGCCAGGCGGACCTGGCGCAGCTCGACTTCTTCCCGTTCCCACACGTCGGCAGCCAGTACGACGCCGAAGAGGCCCTCGACGCGCCGATCGACGTCTTCATGATGACCAAGAAGTCGCCGACTTTGAGCAGCGACAGCGGCCAGGCGAAGGCGTTCATGGAGTACCTGGCCAAGGGATCCGTCCAGACCCAGTACTTTGCGGAAGGGACGGGCGCGATCCCGACCGCCAACGACGCCGACCAGAGCAAGTACGACCCGCTGACCTTGAAGGCCGCACAGATCGTCAGCAAGGCCAAGAAGATCACGCAGTTCTTCGACCGCGACTCGCGGCCGGACTTTGCCGGGCCGAACGGGATGCAGCAGTTCCTGCTCAAGTACCTGGCGAGCCCGAGCTCCGACACGACGGGCTTGCAGGGCCAGATGCAGAGCTTCTGGGACTCGCTCGGACCCGAGTGACAGCGAGACATATGATCTAGAACCGTGGCGCGCACGACGAGCATCTCCCCCGCCGCGCCGGCACCCGAGGCGGGGGAGCTCGTCGCCACGGGGCGGGGTCGCTACCACGTCCTGACCCGCTACGACCGCCGCGTCCTTGCGGTGATGGTCGGCATCCCCCTGCTGCTCGAGGTCGTGCTGATCTGGTGGCCGGTGGTTTCCTCCATCTACCTGTCCCTGACGAACTGGGACGGGGTGGGCGACGTCACACCGCAGAACTTCGTCGGCCTGAAGAACTATCAGTTCCTCCTGAGCGGGGGGTATTTCCAGTTCTGGCCCGCGGTCGCGCACAACTTCATCTGGCTGGCGTGGCTGACCTTCCTGGCGACTCCGCTGGGGATCTTTTTCGCGGTGCTTCTCGACCGCGACATGCGCGGCACCCGCATCTACCAGAGCGTGTTCTACCTTCCGGTCGTCCTGTCGCTCGTCGTCGTCGGCTTCATCTGGGAGCTGCAGTTCAGCCCGACCGACGGGTTCATCAACAACGCCTTCGGGCTGGTCAAGTCGGGCAACATCATCGACTGGCTGGGCAACCCGCGCATCAACCTGTTCGCCGTGTTGGTCGCCGCCAGCTGGCGCCATGTCGGCTACATGATGGTCATCTATCTCGCCGGCTTGAAGAGCGTCGATCCGACACTGCGTGAGGCGGCCAAGGTCGACGGGGCCAACGAGGTGCAGATCTTCTTCCGCGTCGTCTTCCCGGTCATGGCGCCAATCAACACGGTCATCGTCGTGCTGACCACGATCGAGTCACTTCGCGCGTTTGACCTCGCGTTCATCATCAATCAGGGCAAGAACGGCCTCGAGCTTCTCTCGATCCTGATCACGAACAACAGCATCAGCGAGTCGACGCGGGTCGGTTTCGGCTCCGCCATCGCCGTGATCCTGCTCGTGATTTCTCTGGGCCCGATCATCGCGTTCCTCTCGCAAGCCATGAGGACAGTCAGGTCATGAGCGCGAGCACCGCGGTCACCCAGAGGGTTGCGGCGAGTTCGTCCACGCTCACCGGGCGGCGGCTGCGGCCCGGCCGCGTGCTTCTTCACGCCTTCCTGATCGCGATGACGGCGCTTTGGGCGTTCCCGCTTTTTTGGGCGGTGTACTCGTCTCTCCGGCCGATCAGCGACACGGTCAAGAACGGTTATGTCTCATGGCCGGCAGGAGGGCTCAGCCTGGACAACTACCGGGCGTTCTGGACCGAGGCAGACCTCCCGTACTTCTACGCCAACACGCTCGTCATCGTCGTGCCTTCAGTGATCCTGATCCTGCTGCTCGCCTCGATGGTCGCCTTCGCGTGCACGCAGTTCACCTGGCGGTTCAACCTGACCGTTCTCATGATCTTTACCGCGGGCAACCTGCTGCCGCCGCAGGTCATCATCGTGCCGCTGTACCACATCTACCTGGGCACGCCAATTCCGTACTTCACGGAGCTCGACGTCGGCAGGTTCATCTTCCCCTTCTTCAGCGACAACAACCTGCTGTACGACCAGTACATCGGGATCATGCTCATCCACGTCGTGTTCCAGACCGGGTTTGCCACCTTCGTCCTCAGCAACTACATGAAGACGATCTCCAAGGAGATCACCGAGTCGGCGATCATGGACGGAGCCCACGTTCTGCGGATCTGGTGGAACATCGTGCTGCCGCTGTGCCGGCCGGCTCTCGCCGCGATGGCGACCTTGCTGTTCACGTTCATCTACAACGATTTCTTCTGGGCGCTGATCCTGCTCAAGACCGGTGACAAGCGCCCGATCACGAGCGCCCTGAACAACCTGTCGGGGGAGTTCTTCTCCAACAACAACCTCATCGCCGCCGGAGCGCTGCTCGCGGCGGTGCCGCCCATCCTCATCTACATCTTCTTGCAGAAGCAGTTCATCGCCGGCCTCACTCTGGGCTCGACCAAGGGCTAGACCACGCCACACATCTTTTTCGGCGGCGACTACAACCCGGACCAGTGGCCGGAGGAGACCTGGCACGAGGACGTTCGCCTCATGCAGGAATCGGGCATCAACCTGGTGAGCCTCGGCATCTTCTCCTGGTCGCGCATCCAGCCGCGCGATGGCGAGTGGGACTTCGAATGGCTCGACCGCGTCATGGACCTGCTGCACGAGGGCGGGGTCCAGGTCGACCTGGCGACCGCCACCGCCTCGCCGCCGCCCTGGCTGGCGCATGCCCACCCGGAGATGCTGCCGGTGCTGGCGGACGGGACGCGCCTGTGGCACGGCGCCAGGCAGCACTACTGCCCGAGCAGCCCGGTGTACCGCGACGCCGCGAAGCGACTGGTCGAGGCGATGGCCGATCGCTACGCGAAGCACCCCGCGCTTGCGATGTGGCACGTCGGCAACGAGTTCGGCTGCCACGTTCCGGCGTGCTACTGCGACGTATCGGCGGAGGACTTCCGCAAGTGGCTGAAGCGGCGCTACGAGACGATCGGCGAGCTCAACCGCGCTTGGGGTACCGACTTCTGGTCGCAGCGTTACTCGGAGTGGGAGGAGGTCATCCCTCCGCGGCGCACCCCGACGTGGCCGAACCCCAGCCAGCAGCTCGACTTCATGCGCTTCTCGTCCGATGCGCTGCTCGAGTGCTACGACATCGAGCACCGGGTGCTCAAGCAGCGGACTCCCGACGTCCCGGTGACCACCAACTTCATGAGCTTCTTCAAGCCGCTCGATTACTGGACGTGGGCCGAGCACGAGGACATCGTCAGCAACGACTCGTACCCCGACCCCTCCGATCCCGCGTCAGGCATGCGCGCCGCGATGGCGGGCGACTTGATGCGCTCGCTCGGCCGCGGCCGTCCGTGGATCCTGATGGAGCAGACCACGTATCGCGTCAACTGGCGCGAGGTCAACGTCGCCAAGGCCCCGGGCCAGATGCGCCTGTGGAGCTACCAGGCGGTGGCGCGCGGTGCCGACGGCGTGATGTTCTTCCAGTGGCGCCAGTCGAAGGCCGGCGCCGAGAAGTTCCACAGCGCGATGGTGCCGCACGGCCCATTCGAGGAATCGCCCGCGTCGCGGGAAACCAAGCAGCTCGGCAACGAGCTGCGCCGCCTCGACAGCGTGACCGGGAGCCGCGTCCAGTCGCAGGTCGCGGTGCTGTTCGACTGGGAGTCGTGGTGGGGGCTCGAGCTTCCGTCCAAACCGTCGACGCACCTGAGACAGCTGGAGCAGCTCGAGACCTACTACGCGCCGCTGTTCGACTCCAACGTCACGGCCGATTTCGCCCGGCCCATCGATGACCTCAAGCGGTACCGGCTCGTGCTCGCGCCCAACACATATTTGCTGAGCGACCAGGCCGCCGCGAACCTCATCGACTACGTGAAGGGCGGCGGCCACCTCGTGATGTCGTTCTTCAGCGGAATCGTCGACCCCGACGACCACATCCGGCTTGGCGGATATCCGCAGCCGTTCATCGAGCTGCTGGGTCTGAGGGTGATCGACTGGCTGCCGCTCGCGGCCGGCGGCAGCGTCGATTTGCGGTTCAATGACAAGGCGATCGGTACCGGGACGCTGTGGAGCGAGCTGATCGAGACAGGGGGCGCCGAGGTGGTCGCGACGTTCAAGGGCGGTGTGCTGGACGGCAAGCCCGCCATGACGAGGAATCAATTCGGCTCGGGCGAGGCGACCTACCTCGCGACGCGACCGGATCCGGTCGCCATGGCACGAGTGCTTGGTGCGGCGGCCTCGCGTGCGGCCGTCGAACCCGCCCAGCAAGTTCCACAAGGCGTGGAGGCTGTGCGCCGCAACGTCGGTGGAAAATCGCTGCTGTTCCTCCTGAATCACCGTGACATCGCTGTGGACGTCCCGCTCGAGGAGGCGGGCAGCAACCTGATCGACGGGGCGGACGTTCATCGCGGGCTCATGCGGCTTCAGCCCCGCGGCGTGGCCGTGATCCGCGAGGGATGGTAAGCGCCCCCAGCAACCTCTAAGTTTCAAGGCGGCGGCTTATGTAACCGTTAGGCGTTAAATAGGCGTGCGCTTGGCGATACGCAGATGGTCGATTGGCTTGTCCGTGCTGCTGCTGTCGGTCGCATGCACGAGCGCTGCGGGACCCGCAGCCATCACACCCACCCCACAGCATCACGTGTTCCTAATCGTGATGGAGAACCATTCGGCTGAGGAGGCGCTGCGCGGAAGCTTCACCGCGTCGCTGGCCGCGAAGAACGGCGTGGCGAACAACTACCACGCCGTGTCACATCCGAGCGTGCCCAACTACCTCGCCCTGACGTCGGGGAGCACGTGGGGCGTGCACGACGACAGCTACTACAAGCTCCCCCAGCAGGACCTGGGCACTCAGCTGACCAAGGCGAACGTCACCTGGCGCGCGTACATGGAGGGACTGGTCGACGGTGACTGCCTCAGCAGCCCGGTTCCGTACGACCCGGGGCACAATCCGTTCGCCTATTACGGCGGGGCCTGCCCCTCCAACGTGGTGCCGCTGAGCGCGCAGGCCACCGACCTGGCGTCGGCGACGCCCCGGTTCAGCTGGATCACCCCCGACATGTGCCACGACACACACAACTGCGCCGTCTCGGTGGGTGACGACTGGCTGAGGCAGGAGGTGGGGGCGATCACCGCCTCGAGCGCATGGAAGTCAGACGGTTTGCTGTTCATCACCTGGGACGAGGACGACAACAGCACCGACAACCATGTGCTGACGCTTGTGGTGACGCCAAACCAGGCTCACCGCGTGAGCAACCAGATGTACACGCACTACTCGCTGCTGGCGACGATCGAAGACCTGCTCGGCGTCGGCAGGCTGGGCCAGGCGGCCCAGGCGCAGCCGATGAGCGATCTGATCAAGGCTTAGCCGCCGGGCGCCCTCTACCTTATCTATGTGACGTTGATCGTCTGCGACGTCGGGCCGCGCGACGGGTTGCAGAACGAGGCGAAGACGCTCGAGCCCACGGAGCGGGCCGAGCTCTGCGACCGGCTCGCCGCCGCCGGCCTTAAGCGGATCGAGGCGGCCAGCTTCGTGAACCCGAAGCTCGTCCCCCCCATGGCGGGGGCCGAGGAGGTGATGGCGGCGCTTCACCGCCGCCCGAGCACGACCTACGCGGGGCTCGTCCTGAACGAGAAGGGCTACGAGCGGGCGATTGCCGCCGGCGTGGACGAGGTGCACTACGCCCTCGCCGCGACGGACGAGTTCGGCAGGCGCAACCAGAACGCGACCGTCGAGCAGGGTCTCCAGACCGCGCTGGCGCTGGTCGCCCGCTCGAGGGCCGACCGGGTCCCAGTGACGGTGACCATCAGCGTCGCCTTCGGCTGCCCCTTCGAGGGGCCGGTGCCCCCGGAGCGGGTGCTGGGAATCGTCGAGCGGCTGATGGCAATTCCGCCGGACGAGGTTTGCCTGGCC
The DNA here is from genome assembly GCA_035602465.1 of Candidatus Sulfotelmatobacter sp. GTDB lineage: Bacteria > Chloroflexota > Dormibacteria > Dormibacterales > Dormibacteraceae > 40CM-4-65-16. The sequence continues at coordinate 80,556 of DATNMQ010000157.1, forward strand.
GACACGATCGGTGTCGGTGTGCCGAAGCAGGTCCACGAGCTGGTGCGCGGCACTCGCGGCCTCGGCGCGAGCGTGGGCGCGCACTTCCACAACACGCGCAACACCGGCTACGCCAACGCCCTCGCCGCCATGGAGGAAGGCGTGGTCTCGCTTGACGCCTCGGTCGGCGGAGCCGGAGGTTGCCCCTTTGCGCCGAAGGCCACGGGCAACATCGCGACCGAAGACCTGGTCTACCTGCTGCGTGGGATGGGCGTCGAGACGGGCATCGACCTGGACGCTTTGATCGAGACGTCGCGCTGGCTGGGAGGCAAGCTGGGCAAGGAGCTTCCGGGCATGGTCGCCCGAGCCGGGGACTACCCTGTGCGCAATGCCTAAACGCGCAACGCCGCACCGTGTGGCGGTGATCCAGGAGCCGCCGGTGACGCTCCATCGCCAGCAGACGCTGGAGCGCGGCGTGGAGCTGATCGAGGTGGCCGCGGCCAAGGGCGCGGCGCTCATCTCGTTCCCCGAGACCTGGATCCCGGGCTATCCCGAATGGCTCTGGCGGCTGCGCCCCGGCAACGACTTCGACCTGACCTCCGTGATCCATCGCCGGCTGGTCGAGAACTCGGTCGACCTTAAGGCGGGCGACCTCAAACCGATGCAGGCGGCAGCTCGCCGGCTGAAGGTCACCGTCTCGGTCGGGATTCACGAGCGCGACGGCGAGTACAGCCGCGGGACCGTATACAACACCGTCGTCCTGATCGGTCCGGACGGCTCGGTGTTGAACCGCCATCGCAAGCTGATGCCGACCAATCCCGAGCGCATGGTCTGGGCCACCGGCGATGCCTCCGGGCTACGGGTGGTCGAGACACCCGTCGGCCGTGTGGGTGGCCTGATCTGCTGGGAGAACTACATGCCGCTGGCGCGGTTTGCGATCTTCGCCCAGGGTTGCGAGATCTACGTCGCGCCGACGTGGGACGAGGGGGAACGGTGGATCGTGGCGATGCGTCACATCGCCACCGAGGGACGATGCTGGGTCATCGGCAACGGCTGCGCCATGCGAGGCAAGGACATCCCGAAGGACTTCCCAGAGCGCGCGCAGCTCTTCCCGAACCTCGAGGAGTGGTACAACCCGGGCGATTCGCTGGTCGTCGACCCGAACGGCAAGGTCGTGGCCGGCCCTCTACACGAGAAGCACGGCATCCTCTACGCCGACTGCGACCCGGCGATCGCCTCCGCAGCGAAGAGGACGCTCGACGTGGCGGGGCACTACGGCCGGCCGGACATCTTCAAGCTCGAGGTGAATCGCGAGGCGCTCGCCCCGATCACCTTCTCCTAGACGCGCGCCTCCAGCCCGTAGAGGGCGCCGAACTTCTTATGCACGTAGGCGATCCATGGCCCGGCCGAGAGCGGCCTGCCGGTAGCCCGTTCCATGAGCTCGTTGGGCGTGAACTTGCGCCCGTGCCGGTGGACGTTCTGGCGCAGCCACGCGAGGAGAGGAGCGAAGTGTCCATGCTCGGACTGAGCGTCGAGGTCGGGGATGTCCTTCCGGATCTTCTCCATCAGCTGGGCGCCGATCAGGTTGCCGATCGTGTAGCCGGGGAAGATCCCGAAGCTCACGTAGGACCAATGGATGTCCTGCAGCGCGCCCTCGCGATCGTTCGGCACGTTCAGGCCGAGGTACGACTTGAAGCGCGCGTTCCAAGCCTCGGGCAGATCCTTCGCTTTGAGAGTGCCCTCGAGCATCTCGTTCTCGAGCTCGAAACGCAGCAGGACGTGCAGGTTGTAGGTGACCTCGTCGGCCTCGACGCGGATGAGCGAGGGCTGGGCGCGGTTGACCGCGCGGTAGAAACCTTCGGCATCGACGTCGCGAAGGGGCTCCGGAAATGCAGCCTGCAGGCTCGGGTAGAAGTGGTGCCAGAACGGCAGCGTCCGGCCGACCAGGTTCTCCCACATCCGCGACTGCGACTCGTGTACACCGGGTGAGGCGCCGTCCCACAACGGCGTGCGGTCGAGGTTCTGGCCGATTCCCTGGTTGTACATCGCGTGCCCGGCCTCGTGGATCGAGCCGAAAAGGCATTCGTTGAAGAAGTCGCGCGAGACGCGGGTCGTGATGCGCGCGTCGCCCGGACCGAACGCGCTCGAGAAGGGATGCGTCGAGATGTCCTGCCGTCCGCGCTCGAGGTCGTAGCCGAGCCGCTTCACGACGTCGAGGGCATATGAGAGCTGCAGGTCGGGGTTGAAGCCGCGATAGAGGACCGTGTCGTCGACCGCATCCGCATGGCGCGCGATGTCCGCGACCAGAGGAACGACCGCTCGCTTGACCTCGGCAAATAGGTTCTCCAGCTGCTCGGTCTTCAGCCCGGGCTCGCTGCGATTGAGCAGGGCGTCGTAAGGCCGCTCGTCGTAGCCCAGCGCGTCGGCGATCCTGCGGTTGAGCTCGATGTTCTTCTCCAGGTAGGGGGCGAAGATGCTGAAGTTCGCGTCCCTACGGGCCTTCTCCCACGCGGGCCTTGCGACCGAGCCGGCGTGCGCGGCCTCGGCGACCAGGTCGGGCGGGAGCTTGCGGGCGTCTTCGTAGTCACGGCGAGTGACGCGGACGAGGCTGGCCTCGTCGGAGTCGAAGGGCTCGCGCGCGACATCGCCCTCCAGCTGATCGAGCAGCCGGCCGACCTCGTCGGAGGTGAGGCGTACGTGGGCCAGGCGCAGCAGGGTGGAGAGCTGTTCGGCGCGCGACTGGACCCCGCCGGGGGGCATAAAGGTCTCCTGGTCCCACTCGAGCACCATTGCCGCCCGGGTGAGGTCGGTCACCTCGGCCAGGATCGCCTTCAGCTGCTTGAGCCGCTCGTCCGTATTCATCACCACCCTCTGCGGGTATTCTCCCGAATGAGCAAGGCGCCCCGCTAGCTCAGTGGAAAGAGCATCTGTCTTCTAAACAGAGGGTCGGGGGTTCGAATCCCTCGCGGGGCACTTCCGTTGATTTCGCACCTGTGGCGCCAGCGGTGCGCAATTAGTCGCACAGTTCCGCATCTTTTGTGTCAACGGGGCCGGAAAAGCCGCTTAGTTGTGGTTCGTGCTCAGCCGGTGGTAGACGCTGCCTGACCGGAGCTCGCCTCCCGCTCGATGCTCATCAGCGGTCCGGACCATCGGACGATCGCGAACGTCGTGACGAGAGCGATGGCGATCAGCGCGATCTCACTAAGCCCAGTCGACGTCAGATGTGGCAGAAGCCCTATCCCGGCGAGCTCGAAAACGACAAGAGCCACCGCCGGAATTAGCTTGTCTCTGTCGCGGAGCGCTAGAGATACGAGCAGGAAAAGGGTTCCGATCACGATGATGGTGCCGGCTGAGTTCACCGGCATACGCAGCCGGCCGAACTCGCCGTATGTTCCGGCAGCGGTGGTCAACCAGTCGTAGAAAACGAACAGACCCAGAACTCCCATGATCTGGGCTCGGCGATTGGTCGCCGGCACGATAAGGCCGGCGATCGCCCAGGCAAGAGCCAGCGCTGGAAGAATCACGAAGGCCCGATAGCGACTCTGGCTGATCGCGAGAAGCACCGCGAGCCAGCGGCCGAATGGCCCATTTGCGTCGATGCGCAGGAAGTTCGTCTCATGATCGCCCGCAGACGAGATTGCGCTCCCAAGAACGTTCTGAGTGAACCGGACCGGTTCATGAATGATGACCGCCCTCGCGAATTCGCCTGCCAGAGCGGAGTTTCGGTCGTTGAATGGCGGCACCAGCACGAGCTCCCATGCGCTCGGATAGGACTCGACCATGGGCACCAGCGACGAATAAGGTGCAGGCGCGTCCGGGACCATTCCGTAGACCATGAGCTTGCCCAGGAGAGCAACGTTTGTGAAGGACGACAGGCCGAAGTAACCGTTCACGACCAGGTTGCCGGCGCAGTACGCGCCGATGGCCATGAATACCACGGCGGTGCTCGCGACGCCCTGTGCGACAAGCCTTCGACTCAGCACTCCGCGCCGGCGCGCCATGACAAGCAGATATGGCACGAGGATCGCCATCATCAACACCCACTCCGGGCGCGTGAGAATGAGCGCAACTGTCAGTCCGGCCATCACCCAGAGATACAGGGGCTTGAAATCGGCCATGTAGCGCAGCGTCGCGGCCAACAGCAGCAAGGTCAGCGTAACGGCGAGGGTCTCGCTCATCACGACCCGCACGTATCCGGCCATCAGGAGGTCCGTGGCGATGACGACCCCAATAAGGAAGGCCATCCAGCGATGGCCGAGGGCGGCGCGCGCGATGAAGTACGTCACCACAACCGCCCCAAGAATCAATACTGCCTGGGTGCATACGAGCCCGACTTCTCTGCCACCAGGCAGCCACGACGACAACGCGATCAGGATTGGGTATCCCGGAAGCCTGCTGCTGCTGATGAACGACTTCGGGAGACCATCAGCGATGAATTCGTAGGTTGGCGAATCACCAAACCTGTCGAGTCGGGGACTGTTCGCAATGTATGCAGCCAGCACCGTTGTTGCAATCCCGAGCAAGGCGACCACCGATCGTGTCGACGTGACAGCACGCGTCCGGGACGATGACTCACTCGATCGGTCAAGCGCGAGCGGATACGCCCTCGGACCGCTCATTACCGGCCCGATCTTGCCATAAAGCAGCCGCCGCAGCCCGCGGGCCGGTCTCTAGACTACGGCCGACTGTGGAGACGATCAATCTGGAACCGATGACCCAGGAGCAGTACGAGGCCTGGCTGCCTGGCGAGGTCGCCGACTACGCGCACGAGCATGTCCTCACGGGCAGGTGGTCCGAGGCCGAGGCGCTGCAGCTCAGCCGCGACGAACACGAAAAGCTGCTGCCACAGGGTCTGGCCACGCCCGACAACCACCTCTGGTCGATCGTTCGGTCCAGCGATCGGGAGCCGGTCGGCATGCTCTGGATGGGCGTTGTGCATAAGCCGTCGCGCCGTGCGTTCATCTACAACATCGAGATCTATCCGCAATTTCGCCGGCACGGTTACGCGATGCAGGCGATGCTGAGGCTCGAGGAGGAAGCGCGGGGTCTTGGGCTCGATGCCATCGGGCTGCACGTATTCGGCCACAACACGGCGGCCCGGCCGCTCTACGAGAAACTGGGCTATGTGCCGACCAACATCAACATGACGAAGGGGTTGGGTTAGCCAGGGGCAATTCTCGTTCTCTCCACGCCCCTCACCCTGACCCTCTCCCCTGAAGGGGAGAGGGAAGACCCAGGGGAGAGGGAAGGCCCGGGAGGGGATTAGGGTTAGGACATGTCGAGCAACACAAACCGGCCTCAGATTCCATCGGACATGCGCGCGTTCAACAAGAAGATCGTCGAAGAGTTCCGCGCCAATCGCGGTCAGCTCAGCGGGCCGATGGCAGGCAGGCAGCTGATGCTGCTGACCACAACCGGCGCCAAATCCGCTGAAGAGCGAACTGTCGTGCTCGGCTTCCGGCCCGATGGCGACCGCTACGTGGCGATCGCGTCCAACAACGGCAACGATGTGGCGCCGGCCTGGTACGGAAACCTGCTCGCCAACCCGGTCGCCACCGTTGAGATCGGACCGGACAAATTTCAGGTCAGGGCTTCGGTCGCCGGCGCGGACGAGAGATCGCGCCTCGCGCCGCGGATCGAGTACCTCGCAGCCCAGCAGGCTTTGACTTCGCGCGAGATCCCGATCGTCGTGTTCGAGAAGATTTAGGCGGAGGGAGAGCTTTTTTCACGTCCGCCATGCGGGCTTTGCTCAGGTTGCTTTTCATCACCCACGCGATGTCTTTGTCGGTCGAGCGCATCCATTTCTCCAGGTACGGTCGCGCGTTCTGCGGCGCAGCGGCCGCGGCCACGCTCCAGCCGTAGCCGAGCGCCTGGCGCAGGGCACGCACGCCGTCGTGGCGGCGGTCGGTCATCTCGGCGAGCGACATCGTCAACCGGTCGAGGATGGCAAGCACCTCGACCGTGTCTTCATTGGTCTTCAGCAGCGCCGGCTCGCACAGCGCCGCGACGACGGCCCGCTGTACGTAAGGGCCATCACCGGTCCAGACCTTCATCTCCGCCAGGAGGCGGGGCATGCTTTCGCGGCCCAGCCGCTGAAGCGCGATCGCGACCCCCTCGCGCACGCGCCACCGCGGGTCGGCGGCCAGCTCGCGGAGCCAGGTCATCACGGTTTCGGGCTCCAGAAGGGCCACGCGTCCAAGACCGGCGGTGCCGCACAGGGCGAGAAACTCGTCCCGTGACGCCGACAAGCGCCAGAGACGGTCGGGGTCTGCCTCGTCGGCCACGGCAGCGACGAGCTCGAGGTTCGCCCGGGGGCCGGGCAGCCCCGAATGCTTCTTCAGGTATGGCTCCCAGTCCTTGAGCTTGCGCAGCTCCGCCCGGTAGGTCTCGACCCTCGCGCTCATTTCTCGCCCGCGATGCTAAGCGCTACCCGATACCAATGGCGCAGTGTTAACGGAGTGTTGATCCGGAGCGACGGCATAATGGGGCCAACCAACGGGGTAGGGGGACACCGATGAGCGACACAGGGCACGACGGAAGCATGGATCACCCAAAGCACGTGAAGGACAAGCGCCGGTTGATGCTCACCCAGCTTCTGCGAAGCCCGGTGCTGAACCCGGCTGGGACCGAAGTCGGCCGAGTCGAAGACTTCATCGTCAAGCTGGCCGACGGCGCGTATCCACCCGTGAAGGGTCTCAAGGTGCGCGTCGGGGCCCAGGACGTGTTCATCGGCAAGGACCTGATCGACCGCCTCGAGCCCGGGGCGGTGCGGCTGAACACGCACACCATCCGGACGGAGGCCTTTCAACGACGGCCCGGCGAGGTCCTCCTGGCCGCCGACGTGCTGGGCAGGCACCTCGTCGACGTGGTGAAGGGCCGCATCGTGCAGGCCCATGACCTCGTGCTCGCACCGAGCGATGACGGCTGGTACCTGGCGGGCATCGATCGCAGCCCGCAGGCGATGATCCGGCGCCTGGTGCCCCGCCGGGGGCGGCCCGATCTGCGGCGCCACGCGATCGTCGACTGGAAGGACGTGCAGCCTTTCATGGGCCATGTCCCGACCGCAAAGCTGCTGATGCCGCTGCAGCGCCTTCGCCGCCTGCACCCCGCTCAGATCGCGGACATCGTGGAGGGCGCGTCGCACGACGAGGGGCAGGAGATCATCGAGGCGGTCGAGAGCGACCCGGCGCTGACCGCCGACATCTTCGAGGAGCTCGACACCGAGCACCAGGTCGAGTTCCTTCAGTCGAAGTCAAACGAAGAGGCGGCGAAGCTGCTCGAGCGGATGGCGCCCGACGACGCGGCGGACCTGCTCGCGGCGATGGACCAGGACCGGCGCAAGCCCGTGTTCGACCTGATGGCGCCGAACCAGCAGCACAAGCTTCGGAAGCTGCTGCAGTATCACCCGAGCACGGCGGGCGGAATGATGAGCCCGGACTACGTCTGGGTCGTCAGCGGTTCCACGGTGGACGCGGCGCTGGAGGCCGTGCGGATCGACGACAAGACGCCGACGCCCCTGCTGAGCACGGTCTTCGTTACCGACGACCAGGGTACATACGTAGGCGAAGCATCGGTCGTGGACCTGCTCAAAGCCGACCGCGCGGCCAAGATCGAAACCCTCCGGCTGACCAAATGCTCGGTTCACGGCAACGCCGATTTCTCCGATGTCACGCTGACGATGGCGGACTACAACCTGACCGCCCTCGCCGTCACCGATGCGGCCGGCAATCTGATCGGCGCGATCTCCTCCGATGACGTGATCGAGGCCCTCGTCCCAGAAGAGTGGCGCGCGCGCGCCGAAGCCGCCTCCGGGGTATAGACCCGATGTCCGAGCGCGAGCCAGACCGCAAGGACTCGCGCTTGAAGCCAACGTCAGCCGTGCTCGACGAGATGCACGTAGGCGACATCCACGGCGCGTTCGGCACCATCCGCCTCAGCGATGTCACCCCTCGCCGCACCTGGCGGCGCCGGCTGCTCACGCTGCTCGCCATCCTCGGCCCAGGGATCATCGTCATGGTCGGCGACAACGACGCCGGCGGGGTCACCACCTACTCGCAGGCGGGTCAGAACTACGGCTACTCGCTGCTCTGGACGCTGCTGCTCCTGGTACCGGTCCTGATCGTCAACCAGGAGATGGTCGTCCGGTTGGGCGCGGTCACCGGCGTCGGGCATGCACGGCTCATCAACGAACGGTTTGGCCGGTTCTGGGGCTTCTTCTCCGTGGGCGACCTATTCATCTTGAATTTCCTGACCATCGTCACCGAGTTCGTCGGTATCAAGCAGGCAGCCGAATACTTCGGCATGCCCCACCTGATAGTCGTGCCCATCGCGGCGCTGATCCTGATCGCCATCACGACAACCGGCAACTTCAGGCGTTGGGAGAGGGCGATGTTCGTCTTCCTTGGCCTGAGCCTTCTCGTGATCCCGCTCGCAATCATGGCGCACCCTGATCCAGTCGCCAGCGTCCATGGCTTCCTGGTCCCAAGCATCATGGGAGGCTTCACTTCCAACGCGGCACTGCTCATCATCGCCATCGTCGGCACAACCGTGGCGCCATGGCAGCTCTTCTTCCAGCAGTCCAACGTGATCGACAAGCGCATCACCCCGCGGTGGTTCTCGTATGAAAAGGCCGACACCGTGATCGGCTCGGTGGTCGTCGTGGTCGGCGCCGCCGCGATCATGATGGCCACCGCCTCGGTTTTCACGGGCACCAACGCCTTCGGCAACTTCTCAGACGCGCTGTCCGTCGCGAACGGCTTCAGGCAGCACAACACCTACCTCCTGGGCGCGATTTACGCGGTCCTGCTGTTCGACGCTTCGATCGTGGGCGCTTCCGCCGTGACGCTCGCCACCTCTTACGCGTTCGGCGACGTCTTTGGCCTGCGCCACTCTCTGCATCGCGGGTTTCGAGAAGCGAAGCTTTTCTATGGAACGTATACCGCGATGGTGGTCGTGGCCGCCTGCATCGTCCTGGTCGGGAACGACAACCTGTTGAGCCTGATCACCGTCGCGGTCCAGGCTCTCGCCGGGGTGCTCCTTCCCAGCGCCTCCGTCTTCCTCGTCCTGCTCTGCAACGACAGCGAGGTCCTCGGACCGTGGGTGAACAAGCCCTGGCTGAACGTCGTGGCCACGGTGATCGTCAGTGTTTTGCTGGAGCTGTCGCTGATCCTCGTGCTGTCGACGATGTTTCCCTCCGTCGACGTGACCAAGGTGGTCATCGTCCTGTCGTCGATCGTCGGCATCGTGGTGGCGGTGGCCTCGGTGCTGATCCTGCGCAGCCCGGTTCACGTGGCGGAGATGTCGGCTGATGACAAAGCCAACTGGCGGATGCCCGCCCTCACTCTTCTGCAGCATCCGCAATGGTCGCTGGGCAGGCGGGTCGCGATCCTCACGTTGCGCGGCTACCTGGTGCTGGCTGTGGTCTTGCTTGTTGTCAAAGCGGTACAGATTGCCTTGGGCCACCACTAGGGTCCTAACAGCTCACTTACAAACCTGAACCGGCCCCCGGGGTACAATGGCGCCCCGTGCCTCTCGGCCTAAGACCGGGGCACCGCGCCAGGGCATCGCGCCGGCGGCTAAGCCCACTACGCACCATCTTCATCGCCTTGCTTGCCATCGTGACCTCTGCGATGGCGGGTGGTCTGGCCTACTTCATCCCGGCTGCGCAACTCGCGATCGAGGCGACGGGCAAGGTGATCCAGGTCACTCCCTCGCCCAGTGCCCTGTTCTCGCCGTCGCCAACCCCTACTCCGACGAGCGTGCCGATCACCGGCGCGTTCACCGTGCTGCTCCTCGGCTCGGACGACGACTCGAAGTTCAACGCCGACCACGTCCTCAGCCAATCGATGATCCTCGTCAGGGTGGTGCCCTCGACCAAAGAGGTCACCATGCTGTCGATCCCTCGCGACCTTTATGTACACCTGTCGACCGGGGGATACGGAAAGATCGACGGCGCGTACTCCTACGGAGGGCCGGGCGCCGCGATCGCCACGGTCGAGCAGGACTTCAACGTCCACATCGATGACTACATCTGGGTCGGGCTCCTGGGCCTCATCAAGCTGATCGATGCGCTCGGCGGTGTCGACGTCGTGACCAGCAACCCGGTGTTTGACGATTACTACCCGGCCGATGTGATCGATCCCTGGCCGTATGACTACCAGCGTGTCGCGGTGCTGGCCGGACCGCAGCACCTCGACGGGCTTCAAGCCATGCAGTACGTGCGCTCGCGCCACGGCGACCTGCAGAGCGACCTTGGCCGCTCGCAGCGTCAGCAGCAGGTGCTGATCGCGATCCGCCAGAAGGCCAAGCAGCTCAGTCCTGAGGACCTGCCCAGGATTTCGCAGGCCATCGGCGGCGAGCTGAAGACGAGCATCGGCATCTCGAAGGTCGCGCAGATGCTGCCGCTCGCGGCGAGCTTCGACAACCCCGATGCGATCCGGCAGATTATCCTGGCCAGCCCGTACACCCACGGCGGCGCTCCGGGTGGCAGCCTGTACGCCAACTGGAACGCGATCTTGCCCCTGGTCCAGCAGTACTTCCCGTGATCCAGCGTGTCGTCCTCGCCCTCTTCCTGGCGGTCGTGATGCTGTTCTGCGGCGTCTCGACATACCTCTACCTCGGCACCAAGCAGTCCAAGATCGCGGCCCCGCCCCAGAAACCGACCGTGTCCACGCCCCGCCCTCAGGCATTCGTGCTCCCAGGCACCCTGTATCTGACGCAGTCGGGGGCCATCTACAGCCTGAGCTCGGGGCGTTTCCACCAGCTCACTGCTGAGGCCGGCTGGAGCGAGCCGGCGCTCGCACCGAACGGCCAGTACATGCTCGCGATCAAGAACGGCGGTTACTGGTCCGATGTGTTCGCCCTGGACCTGTTTGGCAACATCGCCAACCAGCTCACGTCGAATCGATCCGCGACCGGGATGACCGATCCGAGCCTCGACCACTGGTCCTTCTATCCACGGGTGACTTCTGACGGGACACTGTGGATGACGTACGACGGTTTGAAGTGCGACGGCTGCTACGACGTTCAGCTGGCCATCTGGTCGATGCCGTACGGCGCTCCCATTCGGCAGGCACGCGCATGGACCGACGGCGGCTACTACTCCGGCGGCGACGTCCAGCCCATTCCAGTCGGAGGCGGCGTGATCTACACCAAGTACAGCTACGGACCGGACGGGAAGCTGGTCGGACAGCTCTGGTACACAGGTCGGGCGGGGTCTTACGGAAGGGCGCTCACAGACCCCGGAGAGGACTGCCGCACGCCCTCACTTGCGCCCAACGGCACAGAGTTCGCGATGATCTGCACCTACGAGAAGCAAATCTCATACCTGACTGTCGCCTCATGGGACGGCTCCAACCTGGGCCCCCGAACGAACATCCTCACGACCCAGATGGTGGCGCAGCCGACATGGGCTCCCGACATGTCGGGGATCGCGTATTTGGCGCCAGGCTCCCCGGATGGACCCTTCCAGCTTTGGTGGCTGCCGAAGGCCGCCTACGAACCGCCTCCACCCAGCCCATTGCCAAGCCCCACGCCAGGCGGTCCGCACAACGGTCCGCTGCCCAGCCCGTCGCCGCCTCCTCCCGTACCCCCGGTCAAGCCGATCCAGGTGACGACGAACAACGGTTTCGACGCGACCTCGCCGATGACCTGGCGCTCCTAAGCGCCGGCTTTCAAGCACCCCGGACGGTCCGGTCCGCGGTCGAGCACAGGCTCCGCGTTTGCGGTTTGCGCCTGGGCCGGCGTGATGTAGCGGTCGGAGACCATCGACGCCAGCACCTCGGAGCGCCTCTCGCGGGCCGCGGCCGGGTCGACGGTCGGGTCGTACAGAGATGGGGCCTGGGTCACCCCGGCGAGCAACGCGTACTGGCCAAGCGTGAGCGAGCTCAAGGGCGCGCGGAAATACGCGCAGGCCGCGGCGGTCACCCCGTAGATGCCAAAGCCGGTGGTGATCTCGCTCAGGTAGTCGGCCATGATCTCCGGCTTGGTCAGCACGCGCTCG
>DATNMQ010000174.1:0-3982 GCA_035602465.1 Candidatus Sulfotelmatobacter sp.
CTCAGAATAAAGCTGCGAACTCATATGTCATTGAAATCGCAGTCTAATTTCGAGGGGACTATTAGCTCATAGCTCCTTCCGCCTAGTGGCGCTAAACAGCTACTAACCGATGCGCGCCCCAAGGCTGCTTCTGAAGTTGCCCCCAAATTTTTATCCAGTGTGTGCCGAAAATCAGATTCTGCAATATTGATGGTGAAGGCCGCCAAGGACAGGTCGTGAGACGACGGCGCCGAGGCGCTCAATCGCGCGATGGAGAGGGGCGTCCTTGTTCAGAGATCGATGGGTCCTCGACACATTATAATAGGCGGCATATCCGCGTAGGATCCGGCGCAGGTGCGCTTCGCCAAACACGATCATGTGGTCGAGACATTCGCGGCGGATCGAGCCGATGAGTCTCTCAACGTAAGCATTTTGCCAGGGCGATCGGGGTGCGATCGGATGGTCCCGAATGCCCATTGCACGGATCCGCTGCAAGAAGACTGGACCATACGAGGTGTCTCGATCCCGAATGAGATATCGCGGCGCGTGGTCCCACGGGAACGCCTCGGTGACTTGGCGCGAGATCCACTCCGCGGTTGGGTTTGCCGTCACGCCAAACGACACCCAAAGTCGTCGTCCGTGGCTCACAATGATAAGACAATACAGAATTTGGAATGCGATCGTCGGCAGGACAAAGAGGTCGATCGCCGCGATGCCGTCGACGTGATTGCTGAGAAACGTCCGCCAGCCCTGAGACGGTGGCCGCGAGTGGCGGCACATGTACCGAGCGACCGTCGACTGGGCGACCTCGAAGCCGAGCTTGAGCAACTCACCATGAATACGCGGCGCGCCCCAAAGTGCGTTCGCACGGCTCATCTCGCCAATGAGCGTGCGCAGCTCAGCCGAGACCTTCGGTCTGCCAACACGGTTGCGGGATCGCCAGCGCCAATACGCCCGAAACCCAGCACGGTGCCAGCGAATGATGGTCTCCGGCCTGACGATCGCAACCATCTCAAGGACGGACGGAAACCACCGATAGAGCCAAACAAATAGAAAACGATCCGTATTGTTGAGGTGCGGTCGCTTCGGCGTTCGCCGGCGAAGCACATTGACCTGTTGCCGCAGGACCAGGTTTTCCGCTTCCAGCGTTGCTCTCGCCTTGAAGCGCGAAGCCAGGATACCGAGAATCAGCTTGAACAGATCGGTCATCAGGATGCGAGCTTACGCCGTCCGCTTGGTCTCCCTCCGGGAGAGGCCGCCTTGTCGGGTTAGGTTGAGTGATGTGTAACAGTGCTTATGGACAGCCATAAGTACAGTACTGAGGTTGAACGACTTGAGGTCGTTGAGACCGGCCGACGGCGGCGCTGGACCGATGATGAGAAGCTGCGGATCGTCATGGAAAGCCTGCAGACGCCGCGAGCGATATCCTCGACAGCGAGACGCCACGGCATATCGCGCTCATTGCTGGTGGCGTGGCGTCGCTCGTTTCGCCCGGAGCCAACCGGCCCTGAAGCGCAACAAGCCGGTTTTGTGCCCGCGATGGTTGTCGCTGCTGCTGAGACGGCGCCGACGATGGACGCCGCGCCGGCGAGTGGGCGAATGGTGATTGTCGTCGGCAAGGATCGTCGTGTCATCGTTGACACCAGCGTCGATGCGGCCGCTCTGGCGCGGGTGCTGCAGGTTCTGGAGCGCCGATGATCCCGATTCCATCGGGCAGTCGGGTCTGGATCGCGACCGGCCATACGGACATGAGACGCGGCATGCAGGGGCTGGCCTTGCAGGTTCAGGAGGGTCTCAAGCGCGACCCCCATGGCGGCGATCTTTTCATATTCCGCGGTCGCCGTGGCGATCTGGCCAAGATTCTGTGGCATGACGGGATCGGACTGTCGCTTTACGCCAAGCGTCTGGACCGCGGAAGGTTCATCTGGCCTTCGGCGTCGGATGGCGCGGTGTCGATCTCGGCGGCTCAGATGGCCTATATGCTGGAAGGGATCGACTGGCGAAATCCGCAACTGACATGGCGGCCCAAGAGCGCCGGCTGAGCCAAATAAAATATGGGAGCACGTGCATTTTAGGGCGCCACAAATCGCTGAATTTATGATTCTCTCGTTGCCATGGACACGGCTCGCGACGCTCTTCCCGATGACATAACCGCCCTGAAAGAGGCGTTGATCATCGAGCGCGCCAAGGCTCTGGAGGTTGCCGCGGAGCTGGCGGTCGCGCGGGCCAAGGCGTCCGAAGACGTGGCGCTGATCGCCCAGCAGAGGTTGCGGATCGCCAAGCTGGAGCGCCAGGTCTACGGGCAACGATCGGAGCGCTCGGCGCGCCTGATCGATCAGTTGGCGCTGACATTTGAAGAGTTGGAAGCAAACGCCACGGAGGACGAACTCGCGGCGGAGACAGCGGTCGCCAAGACAACGTCGGTGCGCGGATTTACGCGCAAGCATTCCGAGCGCAACACATTCCCCGATCACCTTCCCCGCCAGCGTGTGGTGATCGATCCGCCGACGGCGTGTGAATGCTGTGGCGGCAATCGCCTGCGCAAGCTCGGCGAGGATGTGACCCGAACCCTGGAAACGCAGCCCCGCCGGTGGAAAGTGATCGAGACGGTGCGGGAGAAGTTCACCTGTCGCGACTGTGAGAAGATCACGCAAGCGCCAGCGCCGTTCCATGTCATCGCGAGGGGATGGGCGGGACCCAGCCTCCTGGCCATGATCATGTTCGAGAAGTTCGGTCAGCATCAGCCCCTGAACCGCCAGGCCGAACGCTATGCCCTGGAAGGCGTTCCGATCGCGTTGTCGACCATGGCGGACGCCGTGGGGTCGGTCTGCGCGGCGCTCGATCCTCTCCGACGCCTTGTGGAAAGCCATGTCATGGCGGCAGAGCGCTTGCATGCGGATGATACAACCGTGCCGGTTCTGGCCGAGGGAAAAACCGACACCGCGCGATGCTGGATATATCTGCGCGACGACAGACCCTTTGGCGGAACCGGGCCACCCGCGGCGATATTTTACTACTCACGCGATCGCAGGGGCGAGCATCCTCAGGGCCATCTGGCAGGATATGCCGGCATCCTGCAAGCGGACGCCTATGACGGGTACAACAAGCTCTATCAGGCCGGACGAAGTCCTGGGCTCATCCTGGAGGCGGCATGTTGGGTGCATGCCCGGCGCCCATTCTTCGCCATGGCCGACATCGAGGAGAACGCTCGACGCAAAGCCTCAGGCAAGAAGGAGATCGCGCTGTCGCCGATCGCGATCGAGATCGTGCGCCGTATCGACGCGCTGTTCGAGATCGAGCGATCGATCAACGGCAAGAGCGCCGAGGAACGCCTGGCCGTCAGGCAGATGTTGAGCCGGCCATTGGTCGACGATCTTCATGTCTATATGCGTGCGCAGGTCGCTCGGCTCGCTCGCGGGCACGATTTGGCCAAAGCGATCAATTACATTCTCAAGCGCTGGGCGGGCTTCACCCTGTTCCTTGAGGACGGGCGCGTATGCCTCTCGAACAACGCCGCCGAAAGAGGACTGAGAGGTATCGCCCTGGGTCGAAAATCATGGCTGTTCTGCGGGTCCGATCGCGGCGGACAACGCGCCGCGGTCATGTACAGTCTCATCGTTACGGCCAAAATGAATGGCGTCGATCCGCAGGCCTGGCTCGCCGACGTCCTCTCCCGTATCGCCACTCATCCTGCGCATCGATTGGATGAATTGTTGCCGTGGAACTGGACGCCGCGAGCATTAGCTATTCCCGCTCAGGCTGCCTGATCATGCATGTCAACAAGGTCCACCACGTCACGACGATCAACCGCGTCGCCAAGGATCTCGGCGAAACCGAGGACTGGCTATCCGACGTCGCCAACGAAATGGACATCGAAGACGGTGTGATATGGGTCTACGGCGTCGGCGAAGACGGCGTGATGGCCTTCACGGACTTCGGAATCGAGAACCTCGTCGATCTCATCAAAATGCACAAAGAACGCACACTGCTCAAATAGGCTCTC